>CAYFJU010000037.1:0-28963 GCA_964343505.1 uncultured bacterium | reverse complement strand
ATTAATTCATAAATAATTCATTGATTTCTCTACGGATATCCTATAAAATCAGATGCTTATGAATTTGCACATGCGACAACCAATAATTTTATTTTCTCTCTTTATTTCCACAGGCTTGGCCCAGCCTTCCATCGTCACTGGCAGCTTCAGCATCCCCTCCGAAATGGTTGGCCTTTATTATTTCTATCCGCTGACAGAAAAATTCGGTCTCTATGGTTCCTTCCGAACCAACATCAAAAAGCTACCCAAAGAAAAGAAATACAAAAATCATGACGGCATTGATGTGATTGAGGAAAATCCCCTGTGGCGCCAAACAGGAGATGAGCGCCAATATGCCAGTGTGGCCGCCGGGGTGCTGGTAAATCCTGCCCGAAGAATTTCAGGCTATGTTGGTGTGTCTTACACCAGTATGACCTTGGTAGAAAAATTCCAGGTAATGAACCAGTTCAGTTCTCGTAATAGGCAATACTCACCCATTTACCGGTCCGGCGTTTCAAGCGGTTTGATGGTCCGCGGGCGGGACGACCGTATTCATTTCATGGTCGGTTATGATACATATCCAAAAGGCATCACCTTCGGTGTGGGGCTGACCCTGGTAAGGGGACAGTGATGATAAATAAATTAATCATTCTGATTACGGTGGGGCTGTTTAATCTAAGTTGTGAATCAATCCTTTCATCAAATGAAACCGGTGAAGCGTTAAGGGACAATTTGGTGTATATGACCTCTTTTGAAACCAATGAATCACTGAATGATTGGGAGGGGGCAGCCTATGCCATTTTTCGAGCAGACACGCCCCCCGGCGGGAAAGAGCGCTCATTGTTTGTCGCGGGCGGTTGCGGCGGGACGCGGATGCGGTTAATCCTTCTTGGGGCGGGAGGAAACCACAATTATACAATTCGATTTTGGGCCAAAGTCTTATCTGCCGATGGCGGTGTTTCTCTGGTAACGTATACGGATGAGGGCAAACCGATAGAACTGGTGAAACAATATAATGCCAATTTGGGATGGACCGAATATGAAGCACATTCGAACGTAGCGGTTAGCGATGGATTAAGGATGGCCTTTTCCTGTTGTTCCGGGGGGCTGGAGCCGGGCGCCATGTTGGTTGATTTATTAGAGATACGGAAAACGGAATAGGCATATTTTTTCAAATGTCCATGAATAATCGAATAAACAAATCGCTTTTGATTCCCTTCTTACTCACCGGGACATTCTTCTCCGGATGTGACAATATCCTCGGACCTTATAATTTTATTTCCTATTCAACCTCATTTGAAAAAAATGAATCCATGAAAGATTGGGAGGGTGGCGAATACCTCAGATTTTATAACGATCCACCGAAAGGCGGTGGCGAACGGTCCCTCTATGTTTCAGGTGGATGTGTTCAAGGTCATGAAAAATTAAATCTGGGAAAGATTGAAATAGACAATCTCTATACCATTCGGTTGTGGGGAAAGGTGTTGGTTTCCAATGGCAATCTTAAATTATTCACCGTTTCTCCTGAATCTGAGTACATGGAGTTAGGTACTATTTGGATTAACGATAATGATTGGAAAGAATATTTGTTTGAATCCAAGATTTCTGCGCCGATAGGATATGATTTAAAATTAACTGCTAGCTCTGGTGGAAAAATTCCGGGCGGGATGCTGATTGATCTACTGGAAATAAGTGAACTGAATTAATTCACATTTGCCCTGCAATTATGTGACATTGGTCACAACCCCTTAAGATGAAAGGTCTTAATTTTACCGATTCCAACTGTCCTATAAATTTTAGTATTTTCGGCCATGACTAAAACCGATCATCTGCGCAATGTTCCGATTTTCACTGACCTAACAGAATCCGATTTAAATAAAATCGGTGCCAAGATGATCCCCCGTGTTTATGAAAAAGGACAGATGATTCTTTTAGAAGAAAGCCTGGGAGAAACTTTTTTTATTATCACTCGGGGTGCAGTGAAAGTGACACGTCTCAGTGATGACGGTCGTGAAGTGATTCTGGCCATTTTGGGTGAAAGTGACTTCTTTGGTGAAATGTCTCTTTTGGATGGTGAAGGCCGATCCGCCAATATTGTGGCCAATGAAGATGCGCAAGTTCTGACCCTTTCCCGCCGTGATTTCCTGGATTGTTTGGAGTCATATCCAAAAATCGCCATTGCATTGTTAGAAGAATTGGCCATCCGTTTGCGGAAAAGTGATCAGCAGATTGAAAGCCTTTCCCTCAGTGATTCCGAACAGCGCATTGGCATCACCCTGATTCGCTTGGCCGAAGAACTGGGTACCATCAAGCACGGCCATGTGACCGTCCAAAACCTGCCCTTTCAGCAGGATATCGCCAATATGGCCGGCACATCCCGGGAAACAGTTTCCCGCACCTTAAAACTGTTAGAAGACAAAGCATTGGTGAAACGGGACAGCAGGGATCTTACGATTTATAATTTTGACGCCTTCCGTCAAGCATTCTCTTAAACAAACCTACTTAAAAAATGGATTCTGAGACGCTGGATCGAATTCGATCGAACGATCATGGTACCCTCTCAAGGGTTATCAGCCAGATAGAATATAACGGGAAAATACCCGATTCTTTTTTCCATGATGTCCATACCCACGCCAACCAGGCATTAAGAATTGGAATCACCGGTCCGCCCGGCGCTGGAAAAAGCACGCTCTCAGATCAATTAATCCAACAAATCATTTCCGATGGAAAAAGTGTCGGTGTAGTGGCGGTGGATCCAACCAGTCCCTTTACGGGCGGAGCACTTCTGGGAGACCGTGTCCGAATGAATCATTACATCTGGAATGATGATGTATTTATCCGCAGTATGGGATCCCACGGCGATTTAGGCGGTTTGGCCCGTAAAGCCCAGGATGTAGGAGACGTCCTTGCCGCCAGCGGTAAAGATGTGATTATTTTTGAAACCGTCGGTGTAGGGCAGGGTGAACACGATGTGGCCAAAGCAGTTGATTTGACGTTGGTTGTCCTGGTGCCCGAATCAGGAGATGAAATTCAATTGATGAAAGCGGGACTCATTGAAATTGCCGATGTATTTGTGGTGAATAAATCGGATCGCGAAGGGGCGTCCCGATTGGCCCAATCTTTAAAAAGTGTCATGCATACTTTTACCAAAAAAGGGCATTTGGAGCCGCCGGTTTTCAGTACATCCGCGGATCGAAATGAAGGCGTAGCAGAACTCTATGGGGGATTGAAAGATTTTATCCTGGTGATGGAAGAAAAAGGGGTGTTGAACCAGAAACAATTGGACCGTCATCGCAAGCGTGTGTTCAATTTGATCCAGGACAGGTTACTCAGAAAATTCTGGACCCAGGCACGTTTGGATCAACTGGAGGCCTCTATCCAAAAATTGAATACGACTAAAGCTTCACCCCACGAAGTGGCCAATTCATTGTTAAACGGATCTCATGACTGACAACAAACATTCTATGCCCTTCCTCGATCATTTGGAAGAACTCCGCTGGCGGCTCGTTAAATCATTGGGATCGGTATTAGTTGGGGCAGTGGTCACATTTTTCTATATAGATTCATTAATCGAATTTTTAATCAGACCGACTCAGGATTTACAGACGCCCATGGATTTACAAGTGCTGAAAGTCCAGGGCATGTTTATGATAAAGTGGGGGATCGCTATGATTGGCGGCGTGGTGCTGGCCATCCCCGTTTTGACTTACCAATTGTGGAAATTCGTCGCTCCGGGTTTATATTTGAATGAAAAAAAATACGCCGCACCGCTAATCATTTTTACCTATCTCTCATTTTTAATTGGCCTGATATTTGCCTACACCGTCATTATTCCTTTTTCACTGGATTTCTTTACGTCCGTGGGGATGAACGGGATTCACAACAATTTTTCGATCAATTATTATTTCAATTTTATCACCTGGCTGATGATGGGCAGTGGTCTCATTTTTGAACTGCCGGTACTGGTTTTTATTTTGTCCGTCATCGGATTATTAACACCGGCATTTATGAGCCATTATCGGCGCCATGCGGCAGTGGTCATTTTAGTCCTGAGTGCTTTTATCACACCCCCAGACCCGGTCAGCTTAGTTCTTATGACCATCCCATTGATGGCATTATACGAAATTAGTATTGGTGTGAGTTGGTTGGTAAATCGAAATAAACAGGGCTAATTTCCCAGTGTGAAAAAAGACCTTAAATCCCTAAAACATATTACCGATCCGATTTTTGAGGACATTAAACTCTTCGAACAGGAATTCCGTAATGCTCTTAGATCCGAAGTGCGTTTGATCAATTTGATCGGTAAATATATCATCAGGCATAAGGGGAAGCACATCAGGCCGGTGTTGACGATTTTAGCTTCTCGTGTCTGCGGTCAACCCACCTTAAACAGTTATCGCGCGGCGGCGATGATCGAACTGCTCCACATTGCCACTTTAATCCATGATGATGTTGTGGATGAAGCGGAAAAGCGCCGCGGATTTCCTTCCATCAATCAGGTTTGGAAAAATAAAATTGCCGTGCTCATGGGTGATTTTATCTTAAGTAAAACACTGATCAACATGGTTGGGTTAAAAGACTTTGCGGCATTGCAACTCATTGCTGACACGGCTGAAAAACTCGCTGCCGGGGAAATCCTGCAAATTGAAAAATCATTGACCAAATCCATTACAGAAGACGTGTATTATGAAATGATTTATCAGAAAACAGCTTCATTAATATCTACCAGCTGTGAGTTGGGGGCCATTACATCCACCGGGGAGGAAAAAGACCGCAAAGCAATGGTGACTTATGGCACCAAATTGGGTATGGCTTTCCAAGTGAAAGATGATTTATTTGATTTATTGGGCAGTGAGAAACTGACGGGGAAAGATATGGGCGCCGATGTGAAGCGGAATATGGTCACCCTGCCCCTGATTCATACCTATGAAAAACTGTCAAAAACAGAAACGCGCCAGGTTAAAAAAATATTATCACTTAAAAGAAAATCCACCAACGACCTGAATGATTTGAAAGAGATTGTCAATTCAGCCGGTGGTTTTAATTATGCTGAACAAAAAATAGAGGAATTCAATCACCAGGCATTGGAGGCCATTTCACCTTATCCGGATTCACCTTATAAGCAATCCATGGTGGATCTAATTAGTTTTAACGCCCAGCGTACAGGCTAATTTAGCATGACCAATCCTCGGACCATCCTGGTCCTGCGTTTCAGTTCAATCGGGGATATTGTTCAGACGACATCAGTCGTTGGCACGCTGAAAAGGTATTTTCCCGATTCAATAATAGATTTTATGACCCTTTCCAAATTTGCACCTCTGCTGGAAGGGCACCCCCACATCAATAAAGTCCATGCCGTGGATATCAATGCGGGATATAAAGCACTCCGCCAAATCGGTTTCGAAATGGAAATGATGGGCTATGATCTGGCCCTTGATCTGCATAATACAACCCGCTCCCAGGTGATTCGAAAAGGGTTTATTAAAACAAAAAATGTTTTTATTCGAAAACCACGCTGGAAGCGGTTCAAACTATTTGCTTTTCACCGAAATGATTTCCCTCAAGATTTTTCCGTACGGTCCTGGCTGCATGAACCGATCAGTAATTTGCTGCCGGACAATTATACCATTGAAGATGCACAATTATATGTTTCGGATGTTGAAAAAAGCGGGGCGCGTAAATTATTACACAATCGGAATTTGAATGGACAATATTTTGTTATCACACCGGGGGCGGCCTGGTCCCAGAAGCGCTGGCGGGCAGAGCGGTATGCGGCAGTCATTGATGATTGTGTGCGTCAATACCAAATGCATCCAGTGCTCATTGGCGGTGTGGGGGATCATATTTGTGATTTGATAAAAAATTCTGCAGATTCCCCAGTGATTGATGTTCATGGGAAAACGAATTTAAGAGAATCTTTGGCGATTGTCAGTCAGTCCGAATTTGTCTTGGGCAGTGATACTGGTTTTCTCCATGCCGGGGAAGCCTTAGGGATCCCGGCCGTGACATTATTAGGGCCCACTTCTCGCGAAACGGGCGCTGGTGTCTTTTTAAATGAGTCCCAGGCTGTGGAAGATAATAGTCTATGGTGCCGCCCTTGTTCTCAAAATGGGAGTATTCCCTGTTACCGAAAAGAACAGTATTGCATGACCGGAATCCAGCCGGAGCAAGTGCTTTCAGCCATATCCAGGGTGATGGCCTTATGATTTATTGGAAGATCATTTATAATTTTGTTCTGCTGCCCTTATTATTTACGTTTGGCATTATCGCTTCTGTGTTCCATAAAAAAATCCGCGAAGGAATGATTGGTCGCCTTAAATCTTACCGGGTTTTAAAATCATTCAGGGATGAAAAGGGTGCCGGTAAAACAATTTATTGGTTCCATGCTGCCTCCCACGGAGAATTTGAACAGGTGAAACCGGTGCTGGCAGGCCTCAAAGAAGTGGAGCCACATTCTCTATCGGTGGTCAGCTTTTTCTCTCCTTCCGGTTATAATCATGTAAATGATGAACATATCGACTGTAAGGTGTATTTACCCTTTGAACTGCCTTGGGTCGTGAAAAAATGTTTAAATGTCATTCAACCGAAAAAATTGATTTTAGCTGCCTATGATGTATGGCCCAACCTGATCTGGACGTCCAAATCACTGGGGATACATTCAGCCTTATTTGCGGCCCGATTTTCTGAGAATACATCCAAACTTTCGCCGGGGATACGCAATTTTTATCGGAATGTTTATGGCTGTCTGTCCGCAATCTATACCATTTCCGATCAGGATCATGAGAGGCTCCAGCGCATTCTCTTTCCTACCGGTAATCCAATTGTTCGAGTCCTCGGGAATCCGCGCTATGATCAAGTTAAAAATAAAGCGGATAAATTTACCCAAGAACGGACAGAATCTGTCTTGTTACGGCCAAAACGACTGCTGGTCGGCAGTGTTCACGCGGAAGACGAACAGGTGATCCTGGATTCAATTGTGAGTTTAATGCGAGAGGTTGAGGAATTGTCGCTGGTTTGGGTCCCCCATGAACCCAGTGAAAGAATTGTGTCCACGTCAGAATCCTATTTCCAATCCAAAGATTTCTCAACAGCCAGATTGGGATATAAAAATCCCAGTCAAATTGCCGCCCAAGTCATCATTGTTGATACGATCGGCCGCTTATCGCAACTCTATTGGTACGGTCAAATTGCCTACATCGGAGGTGGGTTCTCAACAGGTGTGCACAATGTGATGGAGCCGGCGATTGCCCGTCTGCCGGTGTTTTTTGGCCCGCGCTATAAAAATTTTCATGAGGCCGAAGAATTGATCACCGATGGCGGGGGATTTTCCATTGAAACCGGGACGGACCTATACCTGGGGATTAAACATTTATTTGAAGATAGGAATGCCTTTATTAAAGCGAGCTACGCTGCAACTGAAGTAATTCACCGCAATTTGGGTTCTTCGACGCGGATTGTGCGTAACCTGATTCATGACTGAACCGATCTCTTTTGAACTGAAATTTCAAAAATTCGAAAATTCAGTTCAGGCCTCTTTTTCTCAGGGGCTTCATGTGATTTATGGCGAAAGCGGTTGTGGAAAATCGCAATTCATTCGGTCACTTTCCGGATTCAAATCCGGGCAGGAAACCAATTTTTCATTTGCTGATATTTCAATCCCGAAAGCCATCCAGATTGTTTTTCAAAATCCTGAAAACCAAATTTTATCTCATACCTTAGAGTCCGAATTGGCTTTTGCACCGGAATGTCAGTCCACACAACCATGTGAACTCCAGAAAAAAGTTTCAATCTTGAAATCCGCTTTACCATTTATTGATAATTGGAATCGCCATCCTGCATCCTTGAGCGGTGGTGAAATGGAAATGCTGAACCTGGTCACAGCGTTCAGTACCGATCCAGATTTGGTATTGATCGATGATGGTCTTTCATTCTTAAATGAAAATTCCAAAAAGAATTGGGTGGCATGGATCCGTGAATGGATATCCAATGATAAAACTGTTATCTGGTTTTCCTCCGATCCTTCCGATTTGGCATTTGGGGATTCCAAATGGGAACTAAGTTTATCAAATCTCAAATCATTGGGTCAGGGTATGGAACTCGATCCCTATAAATATCATCATCCTGAGGGGGATCTAACTTTATTAATTAACGATCTTATTTTCAGTTATGATGATGCTCACAACCCTATCATCGATAAATGGGATTGTGAAATAACCCAGGCACGGTCCATCGGTTTGATCGGCAGGAACGGAAAGGGCAAGACCACATTATCTAAATTGATCACAGGATTGATCGAGCCGGACGAGGGCCATATTGATATTAAACTGAATGAAAGATCACCTCGAATGGCTGCCTTGGATCAATTCCCCGAACGGATGTTGGGCCCCGATTCTTTGGAATCCTTAGTGTCGGAATTGGTGGTGAACAAAAAAATGAATCCCCGCTTGATCAATAAATGCACGAACCGCATGGCCTCTTACCAGATCAATTGGGCAATTATCAAAGATCAATCGGCCTTGGATATTCCTTGGTCAACACTGCGCATGGCGTTAATCATTATCCTGGCCCACTGTGAATATGAGGTGTTGATTTTAGATGAACCAACCTTTGGACTGGGATGGAATCAAAAGTTAATTTTGAGCCGTTTTTTTCAAGAAATTTTGAGCCATAAACACCTGATTCTTATTTCTCATGATAAACAGTATGTATCTGCACATTGTGATCATGTGTATGATTTAGATGCGCAAATTGTGAGGAAAAACCGAAAAGTTTTAATTGATGACAAGTAAAACAAAAATAACCGATCCGACCCGAATTTTAACCCTGGCCAATATGATTAGCCTTGGCCGGGCGCTGCTGGCCGTGCCGATCATTTATACCTTGCGGGATCCTGCCATGGGAACGATTACATTCTTACTGATTGTCCTGGCGGTGCTTTCCGATGCCTTGGATGGATGGTTTGCCCGAAAAGCCCATGAGGTTACCCATTTTGGCAAATGGATTGACCCGATTGCTGACTTTGCCTGTATTTTATCGGTCGTAGCCTACCTGACGCTCGTGGGTCGTTTCCCGGGGTGGTTTTTTATTTTCTACCTGGTGCGCTATGTGGCAATTGCTTTACCGGCGATTTATCTCTTAAACCATAACCATTTTATTTTGAGTGCCAACTGGTGGGGGAAGTGGGCCGCCGGGGTCACTGCTCTGGCATTGCTAATTCATATTTGGCCCTGGGAAGCATTCCCATGGATGCAGGATGTCACTGTATATGCCGCCTCATTTTTACTTACGGTGAGTTGGATTGTCTATATAAAAACATTCGTCGTAAAATTTAAGGAAATATCCTAAATGGCCTTCATGGGAAAAATATTTAAAGCACTTCGGCGGACACGTGAAACGGTTGCCGATGCGTTTGATACCGTTATGAAACGAAAAGTCAGCGTCGAATCCCTGGAGGACTTGGAGGATACACTGATATCGGCCGACATGGGATTCGACACAGTTGAAGCTGTTTTAGGTGTGGTAGAAAATAACCGAAAAGAAGGATTTATTTCAAAGGTTGAAGACTATTTAGTCTCCGTTTTACCCGAAAGTCAAAACGGGCAACTCAACCAATCAAAGCCGATGGTGTTAATGGTCGTTGGTGTAAATGGAACCGGGAAGACAACTTCATCGGCCAAGTTGGCGAATCATTTTAAATCCTTAGGAAAAAAGGTAATGTTAGTCGCTGCTGATACGTATCGCGCGGCGGCGGTAGAACAGCTTAAGATTTGGGCTAAACGGCTTGATGTAAACATTGTGTGCAATGAAAAATCGCAGCAGCCATCGGCAGTTTTATTTGATGGGCTAACAGCGGCCCTTTCTCAAAAGGCTGATATTGCCATTGTCGATACAGCGGGGCGCTTGCACACCTATAAAAATCTTATGGCGGAACTGGAGAAAATGTACCGCGTAGCAGAAACACGGTTTCCGGAATTTGAAATCCACGCTCTGATCACATTGGATGCCAGTCTTGGACAGAATTCATTAATCCAAGCGCGGGAATTTGCCAATACGGTGCAGGTGGATGGTGCTGTCCTGACCAAAATGGACGGCACGGCCAAAGGGGGAATTGTCTTCCCATTATTTAAAGAACTCAAAATTCCCGTAAAATTCATCGGTGTAGGGGAGGATCTTGACGATCTCTATATTTTTAACCGGAATGAATATGTCCAGGGATTACTGGGCACAGCAGAAGCAGCATGAGTGAAGCGCATCAAAAATTAAATATGATCAGTCTTGGATGCGCCAAGGCATTAGTGGATTCAGAAATCCTATTGGGCGGTCTGAAAAATTCTAATTTCGATATCACTAAGGAACCGGAAGATGCCGATACGATTGTAGTCAATACTTGCGGATTTCTGGATATGGCCCGGGAAGAATCCATCGAAACCATTCTACAAGCGGCTGAACTGAAAAAATCCGGCAGCCTAAAGCAATTGGTAGTCATGGGCTGTTTGTCAGAAAGATACCCCGAAGAACTGTCGGCAGAAATTCCGGAAGTAGATCGCTTTTTCGGCAGCAATGACCATAAACAGATTGCTTCTTTTCTGACGGGCAGGGACTATGCCAAGGATGATCCATTATTTTATCGGTCCCTGATGACACCCAGTCATTACGCCTACATGAAAATCGCTGAGGGGTGTGATAATGGCTGTTCATTCTGCAGTATTCCTATCATGCGCGGCCTGCAAAAAAGCCGTGGAATTGATTCCATCATGTGGGAGGCTGAAAAGTTAGTCGAGCAGGGTGTGAAAGAAATGCTGGTAATCGCGCAGGATTCCACCAGTTACGGTTGGGATTTGAAACCGAAAAAATACCTGAGTGATTTAATTAAAGAATTGAACCAATTGGATGTAGACTGGATTCGCCTGCATTATGCCCACCCGGCTCATCTTTCCCAGCGCATTATTGATGCCATGGCCGTGTCTGAAAAAGTGTGCCGGTACTTGGATATGCCCATTCAGCATGGGTCTGATAATATATTAAAATCCATGCGCAGAGGATTGGGACAGGATGGCATTCGGGATCGGATTCACCGACTTCGTGATGCGATCCCTGATATTCGAATTCGGACGACGCTCATTGTCGGATATCCGGGGGAGACGGATGCTGAGTTCCGGGAGTTGTATGATTTTATCGAAGAAATGCGCTTTGACCGTCTCGGTGTATTTACCTATTCGGAAGAAGAGGGGACCTTGGCAGAAGCACTGGAAGATAATGTGCCGGCCGAAGTTAAAAACGACCGTAAAGCGGAAATCATGGATTTACAGGCAAGCATCAGTTCCGAGAAGAATGATGCCATGGTCGGACGGATTTATAACGCATTGGTGGATAAAAGCGGAGACACCGTTTCAGTCGGACGGACAGAATTTGACTCCCCTGAAATCGATAATATTGTCCACATCAAAGCATCGGTGCCAAAGGGCGAATTTATTCAGGTTAAAATTGATTCCGCCAACGAATTTGAATTAATTGGAAGCCCTGTTTGATGTAGAGACGTAGCATGCTACGTCTCTACCTGTTTTCTATATTATAAACTTCATCTCCACCAACAACGGTGCGTAATATTTTTGAATTCAATATTCCTTCCGGTGTCGCTTCAAGGAAATTAACTGAATGCACAACAAAGTCAGCATATTTACCGACAGTAATGGAACCGGTGATATCCTCCCTAAATGCGGCATAGGCATTATTCACTGTGTAACATTTCAAAGCATCTTCAATGGAAATCCTTTCATCGCGGTACCATCCATCTGGATTTTTCCCATCCCGCGTATGACGTGTCATTGCTGAGACAATGCCTTTCATCGGATTGATTGGCGCTACAGTCCAGTCGGAACCGAAAGTGAGATTAGCCCCGCTTTCAATTAATGTTTTGAAAATATAAGTTCGAGAAAGGCAGTCGCCATCAATGCGCTTGTGGGCCCAGGAGGCATCGTCAAACACATGGTAAGGCTGCATGGAGGGAATGACATTTTCCGCGGCAAAGCGGCCTACTGCGGATGTGGATAAATGCTGGGCATGTTCCACCCGGGACCGGCGATCTCTTTCACCTTGTTCAAGACGAATAAGGGCGAATTGATTCAGAATCCAATCATTGGCCTGGTCACCAATGGCATGGATGGCATGCTGAATATTGGCCTTATCGGTCTCCCTGAGTATATGCTTGAATTCAGTTGTATCCTGAAGTGTGATAATCCCGCGAGTGGAAGGGTCATCTAAATATGGCTCATACATCCACGCAGTTCTTGACCCCAATGATCCATCCATCATGGCTTTGATCCCATCCCATCGCAGCCAGTCATCCCCGGGACCATTTTTTTCTACATTGGCGATAATCTTTTCCCAGTTCGTGTACCAGGGGAAGGATTTGATGCGAATCTTCAAATTCCCGGCGGCATAAACTCGTTTATAGGTTTCCAGGTCCTCCCAAGTACTCATATCATGGACTTGGGTGACGCCAAGGGAAAGGGCATAATTCATAGCCGCCTCAAAAGCTGCATCTAATTCAGAATGAGTTCGTGACGGTTCAGCGGAAGAAATGAGTGACATGGCTTCATCCTTGAATACCCCTGTGGGATTACCATTTTTATCCCGCACAATGATGCCGCCCACGGGATCGGCTGTATTTGTATCAATACCGGCAATTTCCATGGCTTTTGCATTGGCTAGGGACATATGCCCATCCAAACGGCCTAAATGCACGGGGACATCCGGAATGACCTCATCAATCCAGGATTTATCGGGTAATTGACCGCCCCACATTTCATGGTCCCATTCACCGCCCAGCATCCAGGCGCCTTCAGGTAAATTTTCGGCGAATTTTTTAATCCGGCGTTGAAATTCGGCTTTATTATCCGCATCCCTGAGATTGACACTGGATAGTTGATATCCCCCCCACATAAAATGGGTATGGTTGTCCATTAACCCGGGCGTTACAAATTTTCCCGAAAGATCAATCTTTTCTGTATTATCACCGGCCAGTTTTAGGGCGATGTTGTCCTCGCCGACAAAAATAATTCTATCCTTAAATACAGCAATGGCCTGGGCCGATGGTTGATTTTGATCCCCGGTCCAGATATTACCATTATAATACACTTTGTCTGCCCGGGGAAGTGAGCATGAAAAACACATGATTGCCACTGTAAGGAGAAATATTTTTTTCATGATCATTTTGCCTTGTTTGTCAATTATCGACTGCGGCCGTCGTCAATGATGGCTTGTAATTGCTTGGTGAGTCGTTCGGTTATTTCGGGATATTGTTCAGCCACATTCTTCGTTTCACCATTGTCATCGGTCAAATTGAATAGAGCGAACCGGGGTACAGGCCACCGGTTCATCTGGAGATCACCATTGTACATTCTTTCAGAGTCATGCCGTTGGAGTTTCCAATCGCCTACGCGGAGGCCGTAATTACCGCGCATGCCATTATCCTGCTGAACAAGATGATCGCGCCCTTTCGCATCTTTTTTCCCCAATAGAGCGCTGAGAATATTTTGGCTATCGAGAATCCCATCCGCCGGTAAATCAACTCCTGTCAAGGCAGCAAAACTCGCAGCGAAATCGATGGTTGCGACTATTTCATCGGACACACCTGGATTGATTTGTCCTTTCCAATAGGTGATAAAGGGTGTCCGTGTACCGCCCTCCCGGACAGTATATTTCCCACCGGAATAAGGACCAGCCGGTTTGTGGTCGCCCAATTCCTCGTTGGCAAAATCGTCATAGCCGTCATCCAGAACAGGCCCATTATCAGAGACAAATATAACGAGTGTTTTTTCAGTTAGGTTAAGTCGATCCAGCGTTTTCATGATTTCACCCACATTCCAATCTAATTGGACAATGGCATCACCGCGGTAGCTCATTCCTGATTTTCCCTGGAACCGTTCATGAGGCATACGGGGGACATGAATATCATGGGAGGAAAAGAACAGGAAGAAAGGATGGTCTTTATTTTCTTCGATCCATTTATTGGCCTGCTTTTGCCATTCATCCGCCAAATCTTCATCCCTGAAACGGGCCGCATGGCCACCGGTATAAAACCCAATTCTGCCAATTCCGTTATGAATTGTATTGTTATGCCCTTCATTCCAGTTCATTCTCAATGTATTGCGATGGGAGATCCCAGTGGGATGATCAGGACTCGGTTTTTTATACCCTACCCATAAAGGGTCATTTGGATCGAGATTACGCACGCGATAATTCTCAACATAAACTTGGGGGACGCGGTCGTTGGTTGTGGGCAGGAGAAAATTGTAGTCAAACCCAATTTCTCTCGGTCCTGGATTTAGTTCGCCGTTCCAATCCGGGCCATCCGGACCGCCCAAACCCAAATGCCATTTTCCGATCACGGCTGTTTTGTAACCAGCCTTTTTTAATAGTGAAGGTAGTGTTTCTGTGCCGGGCTGGATCAGAGCCGGACTGTTGGGCGGCGCAACACCTGTATTTTCTTTACGAAATGCATAAGTACCTGTGAGAAAAGAGTACCGCGTTGGTGTGCAGGTAGATGCTGTGCAGTATCCACTGGTGAATTTTAAACCGCCTTCAGCCAGTTTATCGATATTTGGTGTTTTAACATTTTCCGGTTTGGCGCCATAGGCTCCCACATCGCCATATCCCAGATCATCGGCCATGATGACAATGATATTTGGTTTGTCTAATTGATCAGAGGTTGAACAAGACCAAGTAAAAAGAATTAATAATTGAATGGCTTTAATTTTCATGATGATTCCATTTGTTTCAATAGTTTTTTGCCGCGGGCCCGCATAGCCCCGCTGCCGATTCGGGTAAGTCGTTGAATCGGGGGTAAGATTTTATCTTTTAAATCGGTATCATTACCGGCCAAATCTACCATAGCTTGCATAGAAAATGTCACCAGGATTCTACTTTTATCCGTTAAGAATTTTTCAAATATTGATATGAAGGTTTTTCGTTCGTCTAATGTTAATTCCAATCGAGGTATTATCTGGGCCAGATGCCAGCGGACCTCCTGTTGATCTGTTTTATCAATTAAATGCATGAGAAATGATTTATGGGGGCGCAGCCACTCCGGAATATCCCTGGTTAATTTTTCGACTGCATCGGCAGAACGCATGGCGATTAGTTCATTGGGATTTTCCATCCCCAGAACCAAAACTGAAAATAAAGATGGGTCATGTATAACGGATTTCATGGCCTCCGCGCCCCCAAGGACCATCCGTTTATCGCCGTGGGATAATGATTCTAAAAGAGGATGCAATTTATTTTGCTGTTAATTCGTACGCTTCTGAAATCCATCTGAGTAGCTGAGGATCGATTTGGTTTACCTGAGATATTTTTACAAAATGACTATAGAGGGTGGTGGATACTTTTTCTGAGCGGTGGATACGCTCATCCATAAAAGGTATGTCATTTGAAAATTCGACAATTAAATAGGTTTTACGCACAAACACCGCCATAAAATGGGAAACGTCGGTAAAATAAATAGCGGTCTTTAATGGGGAAATTGTGAAAGATAATTTTTCCCTGAGCCTCGATTCAAGGATTCCGAAAAGATCCCTGACTTCCAGGGACTTTCCTTCAAAATGCGTTTCTATTTGTGAAGTTGTGCAAGAGTGCCATTGGTTTTCATTTTTGAATGACCGGTCGCAATCGGGACATTGCCATTTTTCAGGCGGCGTCATAGGCTTTCTTCAGCCAGTCCTCTAGCTCATCATCAATGTCCGATGAATCATGGACCGCCACGCAGTGCGTCATCATGCCGCTGAATTGTTTTCCTGTTTGCAGTCGGGCCGTCTCCGGTTCACCCTTCAGGATTAAGCCCACATCCAGACGATCTTTAGTGGATGCTTTGAAAATGGCAAATTGTTTGGAGCGCCGGATGGTCACATAGGTTTTCCTCGGGGAGACATCTACATCATCCCCAAATTGGTTAACAACTTGACATAATGTATCATAAAGCGGTTTCAACTCTGCTTTGGGGCCCTTATACTGATTCGTAAGAAAATCATCAGCATTCAAAGCCGGCTCGTGTTTTTCCCTGGCTTTAAAGGCAATAAGGTTAGCATAGCCGTGGGTGAGTCCATATTTGGTCTTTAAATGTTTAATTATAGCATTATGCTTTTCTTCACCGGAATCGGCCACAACCTTGAGCCAGTGGTCTAAGTTATTCCCGGTCTTTTCTTCTAAGTTTCCTAACATGGCAGCCATCATTTCAGCGGGGGAGGAAGGCATAATATTCTCCTTTCAATCCATTGATTATGGAAAGGCTTTGAAAAACTCATAACACAATACACCCTGAACCGATAAATCGGGACACCCCGCCTGAACGATGCAGTCGGGCAGGCCCTCTTTATAGAGGGGACTTAATTGGGGCTTTTCAAAGCCTTCTATGAGTTTAGAAAGTACGCATTTTTTGATCAATATGGATTCTTCTCTTTGAAATGGACTATGATAACATGTAAAATAACATTCAAAATAACTCGGATTGTAAATTCCGTTTCTGTAAGAGCTTATAGCTACTGGTTGGTTATGATGAATCAAAGTAGATCAAAAAATACCCATATTGTATTTAAGCATGCTATTGGGTTGACTGACAGCAATACCTGTCCTCAATTTTCAGTTTCTAGTGCGTGCCTGGTATGTTATTAAACCGCTTTCAAAATCGATTAACACAACTATTCTCGTTGGCTCAGATTGAGATTGATGGCAGCAATCCCTGGGACATTCAGGTGCATAATAATCAATTTTATCGTCGGGTTCTTGCCGATGCCTCCTTAGGGTTGGGAGAAGCTTACATGGATAAGTGGTGGGACTGTGAACAACTCGATAATTGTATATCGCGGGTTTTAAGAGCAGACCTGCACAATAAAGTGACAGCACGAAATTATATTTTCAATATTTTGGCCGCAAAACTAATCAATTTTCAAAAGGGCAGCGGCGCATGGGTTATCGGGAAAAAACATTATGATATCGGGAATAGCCTCTACCGGTATATGCTGGGGGACAATTTAATTTATAGTTGCGGTTATTGGAAGGACGCTGGCACGCTGGAAGAAGCTCAAGAGGCCAAACTGGACTTAGTCTGCCGCAAATTGAATATTCAGCCAGGGATAAAGGTGTTGGACATTGGCTGTGGGTGGGGCGGGACCGCCAAATTTATTGCCGAACGGTATCAGGCTGAAGTCGTAGGGATTACTGTTTCTAAAGAGCAAGTATTGGTTGCTGAAGATATGTGCAAAGGACTCCCTGTCGAAATCCGGTTGCAGGATTACCGCAGCCTTGAAGGGTGTTTCGACCGGATTCTGTCGATCGGCATGTTTGAGCATGTGGGTTATAAAAATTACCGTGTATTTATGGAAACCGCCCGTCGCTGTTTAAAGGACGATGGCCTTTTTCTATTACATACGATTGGGCGCAATCGCTCGACGAAGGTGAATGATCCCTGGATAGACCGTTACATTTTCCCCAATTCAATGCTGCCTTCGGCACGGCAGATTTGTACCGCCAGTGAAGGTCTGTTTGTTGCAGAAGACTGGCACAATTTTGGGCCGGATTATGACAAGACTCTTATGCAATGGTATAAAAACTTTAATCACCATTGGGACAGTCTAAAAGACCGGTACGGGGAACGGTTTTACCGGATGTGGAAATATTATCTGCTTTCCTCTGCCGGTGCATTCCGGGCACGAACGCATCAGGTTTGGCAGGTTGTGTATTCACATAAAGGCATACCAGGGGGTTACGTGGCGCCGAGATGATTTCGCCCCTTCGGTCATCTAATCTTTCTGTAACTAAAGGGCGATTATTCTCCTTTTAAGTATTGATCAAGGAAGTTCAGGATGGCCTCATTGGAAGCAATTTGATTTTTCTTTTTCGCAAATCCATGACCTTCATCGGGGAAGACCACATATTCCACTGGTACACCTTGTTGCCTCACTGCTTCAACCATTTCATCGGATTCTATTTGAAGGACACGAGGATCATTAGAGCCCTGTAAAACCAAAACAGGTTTGGTGATATTTTCTGCATGGAACAGTGGTGAAATGGCGTAGAGATAATCTTCCTGAGTATAGGGATTCCCCATTTCTTTATAAAGGGATTCTCGCGCTGCTTCCCACCAGGGCGGAATGCTTTTCATGGTGCGAACCCAATTGGTTACGCCAAAGATATTTACGCCAACATTAAATGCTTCCGGACGGAAAGCCAGGGCGGCCATAACCATATATCCGCCGTAGCTTCCACCGAGGATACCAATTTTGTCTCCGTCAATATGGTTTTGTTTTTTCAGCCAATTGATGGCCCAAACGCAATCATCTAAATCTCCTTCACCATGTGCTTGGTCATCCAGGGTTTGGAATGTTTTTCCATATCCGCTGCTGCCACGATTGTTGATATCCAAAACAGCATATCCGTGGTTTACCAAATATTGAGTAGATGCACGATAGCCCACTCTCGCTTGGCCGCCGGGACCGCCATGTACTCGAACCAAAGCAGGAACTCGATTTTTACTGGAAGCTTGGGGTGGTTTATAATAAACAGCAGGAATATCTAATCCATCGAAAGATTTAAACCGAATAACCTTCGCATTCCCAAGAAAATCCGGCTCAACATCGGGATTCATTGTATCAGTCAGTTTTTGATATTTTTTTGTTTTTACATTGAGTAAATAAAGGTTCGATGGAGATTTTGCGCTGCCGTGGTACAGGGCCATGTAATTTTCACTTTTTGAGATTGATACAGAAGAAATACTGCCGGCCGGAAGTTGCGGTAATCTGACGGATCGATTTTTTTCATTATCATAAACTTTAATCTCGATTTGGGAATCGGCATTGATACCGGAAACGCGATAACGGCCTGAATGGGAAAAATAACTGTACCAAATATCCCAATCTTCTTTCTGGACTTCTTCAACGGCGCCGCTGGCGATATCATATTTTTTAAGATACCTGAATTCACTATTAGCGTCGGTTAAAAAATAGAGGCTTTTGGAATCCACGGAAAATCCCGTCGGACTGTGGTTGATATTCCCTTCATGAGGACTGATATGATTTAGATCACCGCTTTGAACGTCATAGAGATACATATCTGAATTATCCCGCGTGTGAGTTTTGTTTAGCGCAAGGTAACGACCGTCATTGGAAACATCGGCAAAATTCAACGCTTCATCATTTTGAAAAATCATTTTGGACTCAAAGGACTTGATATCCATTTCATAAATATCCATGTAGCGGGGAACGCGTTTATTGGACGTAAAATAAAAACTTTGTTCGTCGTAGGCCCATCCGGAAAAGAGGGAGCGGGCATTTTCTCCCAGAGTCAGGTCTTGGGTTGAACCATCTTCATTGCGCAGATAAATATGCCAAATCTCATTCCCGTTCTGGTCACTGCGGAAAAGGATTCGTTTATCATTGGGGAAATAGGAAAGCGGTCTGATGGAAGTTGAATCCGAATGAGTCAACTGGGTCGTCTCCCCGGATTCAATATCAATTTCATAGGCGTTATGAATTCCCGATGCATCACTTCGAATCAGGATTGATTGCTCGTCCGGAGAAAAACTGGCGCCGCCAATAGAAGTGGTATTCATGAAGTCTTCGATCGAATATTCCACGTGTTCTTTGGTGCATGCAGTCAGGAACATAATTGTAGTAATGAATATTTTGATTTTCATAATGAATCTCTTAATGATTGATTGTTAACATTATTGATTATGAATGCTGTAAACGAGCGTAGGCAAATTACGATTTCTGGGATTTAAAAAGGTCTTTTCAACTATCAGGCCGTTTCGTTCAGCCACCTTACGGGAGGGCCAGTGGTTCGCGGCCATGTAAGAACAAAGTTTTTTCAGTCCCATTTTATTGAAGCCGTAATCTTTAACAGCTTGGGCCGCCTCGGTAGCGTAGCCCTTTCCCCAATAGGATTTATTCAGGTGGTATCCGATTTCGTATTCATCCACACCATCAATGTTTTGGATTGTGATGCCGCAATCACCGATGAGATTATTTTCAGTCTTTAAAATGACGGCCCACAGGCCGCATCCAATTGATTCATACCATTTGATATTTTTATCAATAAAGTTTTGTGTGTCCGTTTTGGCATAAAGGGAAGGATAAAAGGACATCGTTTCGGAATCGGAAAGGATCTCATGGAGATCAGAAAAGTCATCCTGGACAATTTCACGAAGTTTTAACCGATTGGTTTCCAAGATCCAGTTCATTTTTGACCGTAATAGTTTTTGATCTCCTGTGCATACTTCATCATCAGGTCATTGGGGATGGGGAGGAGGAGACTGTATTGAGCGATCTTCCATTCGGTCCCGACAATTTTGAGGACACCGGTCCCGCGGAATTCACCATATTTTTTATTGGTCAGGACCTCATCGAACCAAGCGGTTTTACCGTCATCGGAAAAATAGATGTTGCGCTCTTTCATATAATAGGTCCAGCCTGTGCCCGTGGCCATGCGTTTTGTGGAGTAAGCATCAAACGCTGGCTTCGTCCACCGTTCGTTGATATCCGTACCAAAAAAAACGGCGTCGCTTGAAAAAAGAGCCATATACTGCTTTGATTTGGCCTCCGCTGCATAGAGGTGAAGATTATCCAAAACATTTTCGACCGCATCTGTATTGCGAATGTTTTGGGAAAATGCCAGTGAGAAAGTAGTTGATAAAAGGATGAGTATTTTCATTGGGTATCCTGTTTAATTTCTGAAAGAATCATGTTAAAAGATACCGATTATATACAATCTGTTATTTGATAGAATAACGGTTTTTAGCATGAAATTTCAAACGCTAATCTTTCAATTTGTATTCATTAATAAGTTTTTTAGCTTTTGAATATTCAGTAGGATAAATAGCAAAACCAGTAGATTTAGATATAAAGTTTCCTTGTGGATCAAAGTATACCTTGAATGGTAAAGTTGAAATATTCAACTGGTCGCTCATACCATTATCATAAACAAATATAAAATCATAATTATTTGCGCTAACAAAATCTTGAGCTTTCTCTTTTGTATCTCCCTTGAGTTGATTTACAGCGACAACAATGAAGTCTTCAGGGTATTTTTTTCTCAGTTTCTTCAATTTTTTAAATCCCATAATACATGGTCCACACCAAGTTTCCCAGAAATCAAAAACGACCACTTTTCCTTTTAATTGATTCAATGTGATTTCACGATTATCCATTGAGATAAAAGTGGCATCAGTAAAAAGGCTGTCATAAGGAGTCTGGGATATTCCAATATTTAAGAATAAACAGATGAATAAAAGTTTTTTCATGGCTTTTCTTTACGAGTTAACGATTGATGAGAATTTGAAAATGTTTGCGATCCCTGTTTGTCATCTTGAAGTTTTTTATTTTTCCATACTTCGTTATTATAAAGCCAAACTGATTTTTGTACAGCATTATTACTTTTCAATATATCATCAATGGAACGGAAGTATTCCCAAAACATAAGGCCATACATTGGAACGCCAACAATGCCCATATATTTATCATTATTATATTCCATCATCTGTTCCATAATTAGTTGTGACCCAAAGCCATAGAGAAAAGATTTTAGTATTCTGCGGAAACTGCTTTTTTGCAATTTTTTACTTTTCTCAAATTCAGCATGGGATATTTCAAACTCGCTTAAAATTGGACCCAGTTCTTTGTAGTGGATCTATTGATCATTTTGAATAATCTTAGGTGCGCCAAAGAATTTATATTGAAAATAAATCGTTTTGTCTGAGATTGAATCGATGTTTTGGGCCCAAATTGGCGAAATGCCAAGCATGAGAACAAAATAGATGATAGTAAGTCTTTTCATGGGTTTTTCTTAATTATTATTGCTCCGGCACTGGTTAAGCGCATGAATATTCGTACCATTATATGCCCCATAAATATGTAAATATGTAAAACGTAATTATCCCCTATATCACGTATTATTAAATATTTACGTTTTAAATAATTAATATAATTCTTCATTTAAAACACATTATTTTTATTTGAAATATGAGCATAATTATTACGACTTACCGATGCCAGTTTAATAATTGGAATCATTAGGGCAGCCAAATTCTTGCTATTAATTCACAAGGGCGGGGAAATATCTTTTCACAAATAATAGGTATCCAGTGAAAAGGATTGCACTTGCACCAATGAGTACAATAAAACTGGAATCCTGGAAAATATTCAATCCCTTCATTGCCGCTAATTCCTCAGGCGGAATATTCATTTTCTCATACATAGCCATCGTTCCTTGGCGAGAGAGTGTAATGATATAGGACAAACTGCTGATAATGTTTAACCCGAGGGCGCCCCACCAGGATCGAATATCCAAATGATATGTGCCCCAAGCTAAGAAGCCTAAATAGACAATCACTATAAGGAACAAGATAGTTCCCGGTATGCCGCTGAGGAAAATCCCAAATACAGGTATGACTGCACTGTGAGCGAGGTTTATCAACATGGAGGGGATTGTAGACACGAAAATAATGCTGAGCGCAAGGACCGGTAAAGGGCATTTATCTGTCCAGCGTTCATGAGCGTCCAAATGTTCACAAGTCGCCTTCACATGATTACTCTGGTAAAATAAAATAAATATTCCCGGGAGAATTACCATAATGAAGGCAAAGAAAGCATAGAAAATTGTCTGGATAATGGCCATCACTTGAGGCTCTAGTTCACCGCTTTGGTTCAATTGATCAAAGAATCCCGGCATAACCGTAGCAATGAAAACTAACAGGAAAACGCCAACAATAAGGGTAATCCAAGAACCAATCAGGATTAACGCCCTCGCCCACCGTTTTGCTGTCATCGATCCGATGCCCAGCCATATAAATACAGAAGCTAATACGGCGTAAACGGTGTAAGCAATAATCATGGAAGATAAGGGCGGTGTCGTGGCGCCATGCGATTGGCTTAAATTCAAAGCCAGGATAGAGAAACCTAACATTAGCGCGCACAATCCGCCCATAATGAGCAGCAAAATGCCAAATAAAATGAGACCGGTTTTGCGATTTTTAAATTCGCCTGAATTTTCAGCTGATATCGTATTTATAACTTCTGACATGGTGATCTTTCCTCCGTATTTTGCGTTTATTGAATCTATTAGCTATTACTCCGGCGACGGTTGTTCGTATGAATATTCAAATCATTATTCCCCCCCCCCCAATATGTAAAAATGTAAAACGTAATATTCCCCTATATCACGTACTATTACATATTTACGTTTTCAATAATTATTATAAATCTTCATTTAAACCAACTTACTTTTATTAAAAATACGAACATAATTATTACGACTATCTATCGCCAGTTTAATAACGAATTACCATACTGAATAAATGCCATGTATCATTCACATTTGCCGTGTTTTACTGTTGGTAAAAGTATTGTTCATCTGTCATAGTTCCCAAAAATTTTAAATACCATTTATCTTAAATGCCATGTCTAAATAATCAGACCAGGTGATCAATGAAAATTTGTCACTGGCCAGGCGCGTTTGAAAGATTGCCGGGCCAGAATAATAATACAGATTCCCAACAGGACGAGGACCCCGCCGATGATTTTGAATCCTGATGCGCTTCCAAAACCGATAGGCCAAAGGTACTGAAGGCCATACCCGGCGAACATCCAAATGATAAAAATTAAGGGAGGTTGAAAGTTTACAGAAGCGCCGTTTTTATCATCTTCAATGTGCATGCTGTTCCTTAATCTCTAAAGATTGTATTTCATTCATTGTGTACCTTAATCCATCTTGGATTCCAATCCGGTGTTGAATTTTTAGTGAGCCTTTTCAAATGTGTTCCTTCAACATTGATCACATATATTTCTTCATTGTCATCCCTATTTGAATCAAACGCAATCCATTTGTTGTCCGGCGCCCATGTCGGGTTCAAATCATTGGCCGGATGCTCAGTGAGCCGCTTTTGCTTTGAGCCGTCGATATTGATGACATAAATCTCATTATTACCATCGCGGTCAGACACGAAAACAAGCTTTAATCCGTTTGGTGAACAGGATAAATTGTAATCATTTCCCGTGCTTTTTGAAATATTGATTTGATCCGAGCCATCACCATTCATGACAAATATTTGCGCTCGGCCATCCCTGTCCGACATAAAAGCTATCTTCCTGCCATCCGCTGACCAGCAGGGCGATTCATCAAAGGCGTCATTATTAGTAAGGCGCGTCTGGATAGCACCATCCGCATCTATTGAATAAATTTCGAAATTTCCATCACGATTAGATTGGAAAACGATTTTTGAACCATTTGGAGACCACTGCGGCTTTTGGTCGCTGGCAGTATTATGTGTAAGTCTCTTTTTATGACTTCCATCGGTGTTGATCATGAAAATTTCCGAATGATCATCAATCTTCGCTTCAAAGGTGATACGATGACCATCGGGTGACCATGCAGGGCTCCTTGAATCCTGGATAAATTGAGGCAGCCTTTCTTTTGAAGTACCATCCGGGGTCATCATGAACAAATGGAAGGTATTATCAACTTCTGAATGGAAAATAATTTTGGTCGTATCAATAATGTTGTTGCAAGAAATTGTTGCAGCGATGAAGAGAGAAATAATAGCAATTTCTGAAAATTTTCTAATCATGTCATGCCTCATATTTTACCGGGATAGAATAAAGTTTTACCACTGCTAATTGCACAAATCACATGCAGTAGTGAAATTTACTCCCACTTGATTGATAGCTTTCACTACTCTTGCTAAGATTCATCATTATCCTGATTGCTTCAGGATTCATGCACTCACGTTCTAGGGCGGTACTAAAGGACCCTGCTAAGGATGCCGTCCCTCTCTCGGTTTAGAATAATTTTTCCCAGCCTGCTTTGAACAATATGCTAAAACTCGAAGCGTTTCTCTCAACATAGGCCAGCATATGATCTAAATCCTCCCGCGTATAAACATCGCCATTAAAAATGACCGTGTTTATTTTCGTTGTATTCGAAATATCTTTCAGGGGGTTAGCGTCAAGAATCACGAGGTCTGCGACCTTGCCTGCCGCAATGGAACCATAATTTGATAACAGGCCAAAATACTCAGCGGGATTGAGAGTCGCCGTCCTGAGTGCTTCCATGGGGGGCAAACCGGCTTTTACCAGCTCCTGCAATTCGTCGTGAATGCCGAAACCGGGGAAGCAGTAGGTATCATTGGCATCGGAACCGGCAAGAATTTTCACACCGGCGCGATGGGCCTTCCCGGTTAACTGGAGCCCTTTCAGATAAAAATCCATAAATGCTTTTCGCCCTTCAGGCGAGGGGTCGCGGTCGATCATCCCGTCGGCGTCATATTTCCACCACATTCTTTGCCCAAAGTTGATATACTTTAGCCGTGCGTCGTTGCGGTATGCTTCATTATCTGCAAGCGCGTCCATTTTCCGCGTAATATGAGTCGGGCAGAACCAGGTATTATTCTGAACCATCACGTCGACCAATTCTTTAAAGAGCCCGGGATCATGATTGTCGATCATCTCACGTCTCATTGCAGTCGTTTCAATCCTACCATTCATCGTATCCACACCGGCATATCTGGCGCGGTAACGCTCGCGCAGCTTTGGGGCACCGGGATAGCATTCAAAGAGAAAAAGGCGCGCATGTTCGAAACTTTTGTGGCCTGCATTGGCTGCATCAACCGCCCTTACGGCACGCGGTCTGTGTCCCAGAACGGGGATGCCTTTTTTGTTAGCTTCCTCGATGAGAGGAAAATAATGATCCGGCAAAACCGGATTGAGCACTTTAATGAAATCTCTCTCTCCATGGATATGATTGGCTCGGTCGCGAGCTTCGTCTTCTGAAGACAAACCGGACACCATAAAACTGGCTTGTCCCATTACTCGGGGGCCAAGGAGGTTGCCGGTCAGGATTTGTTTTTGCCAGTCTTTCTTCAGCTCTAGGCCAACAAATCCGCCCAGCTCACGAATATTGGTTACCCCGCTGGCGATAAATAGCGGCATGGTGAGCTGGGGTGCCAGCTTCGAACCTTGGTGAACATGCATGTCCCACAGTCCTGGAATTAGAAATTTACCGCTTCCGTCAATTTGCGTTGCATTTTCAGGAATTATTAATGAATCGTTTGAGGCCAGCTTTGCGATCCGCCCCTTTAGGATAACTATCGTCTGGCCGGAAAGTAGCGCGCCCGTATGGGGATCAACGACGCTCCCATTCGTTATAGCTAAAGGACCGGAAGTATGATTTGGGGTTAGGGGAACTGGAAGTGGCCAAGTGACCAGGGAAAAAGATATAATTAACAAAATGACAAAGACAATCACAGCACCAAGAAGGATTCTGTTTAAAATCCTTTTCATCAATTATTGCCTAAGGATTAACTGCTTACTATCCTGCACAAATGCCATTTTTCAATCTTATTTCATATACTTATCTGCACCAAGAAAATGTAACGACACATAGGGTTCATCGCCAATAACCCAACTGTCATGGGGCTCGGGTAGTATGTAGAACAGGTAGCCAGGAGTCAATTCAACAATTCGACCATCTTGAAAGGCTACTGTGGCGTTACAAGAAAGGACCATTCCCACATGTTCCACATCACAGAATTCCGTCCCGGCCAATGGGTTGACATGTTTAGACCATTTCCACCCCGGTTCATAAGTGGCGCGGCCGATCGTCAACCCGCCAATATTGATCAGCTCAAATTTTCCTTTTTCAAAATGGGTGGATTCGTCCGGTTTCTCAAAGCTTTTTAAAACAACATCTAACAAGATTGCATCAATTCGATTTTTTTACATTTTTAACGTAAAAAGTCACCTCATCATCGGCAGCCTTCAAATCCCAATCAAAGGAGATTTCTTTTGGGTTTCCATAAGTGTCCTCGTATTGAATCTCAAACTGATCGGCCTCTTCAATCACGCTTTTTGATATATCGAATAAAGTATTAATCGTATGCCAATGATAGGCTTGCAATTCCTTTGGCGGCAGGCTGTCATCCGTAAAGATTACCGATTTGATTGAATCATTGCTGACCGATACATGAACTTCCCTAACCCATTCATCGATGCACTCGCAGCTGGCTCGGAAGTCGAATCCGTATTGGGTCATATTCATCGCTTGCCACTTATTATAATTCTTTTGCCAGGTGATTAGGTCTTCGTCAGGTTCGTTCGTACAGCTAAATAAAAACAGGACAGTAAAAACCAGGATAGGATGTAATTGTTTCAATGATTACTCAATAGGTATGATCTCAAACTCGATTAAATCTACCCATTTTTCAACCCATTTTTCAAATAGAGTCGGTTGATTTGTTTCCATCAGTTGAAAACAACGATTGCCATCCTTTTCCAGCCAACTGTCGATATAGATTAATCCTTCAGGTAGAAGACGCCCTTTTTCATTGAACCGTTCATACACTTGATCTTTTTTACCAGATTTGAATGTTTCGATCACCATATACTTCATTGTGCATCAGTCAATGATTGCCTGGTAAATGAGCGATCTCAGTTTATCATGGTCGTCAATTCCATTCGCCGGGATGAGTTGGGTAAAATACACCACCACCAATTCTTCTTTCGGATCCACCCAATAAGTGGAATGGTAAGCGCCGCCCCAGCCATATTCACCGATGGTTCCCGGTGTACCCCGGTTGCCCAATTCCTTCAAGATATAAAATCCTAAACCGAAACCTGTACCCTTCGACCATGGAAAACCAATTTTACCTAGATGATCAGTAATCATGAGTTCAACCGATTTACGACCCAGAATCCTGGTTTTACCAAAATACCCACCATTTAGGAGCATCTGTAAAAATGTAGCATAATCCGCGGCCGTGGAAAGCAGGCCGGCGCCGCCGGAAAAACTCTTTCTTGGTCCTTCAATATATTGACCTTGCCCGACGCCAAATCCTGGCGTGGGGGATTTTTCTATGCCGGAATCAGTTGAGGAATAGACGGTAGCGATACGGTCGCTTTTTTCCGTTGGTAAATAAAAATGGGTATCATGCATTTGCAGCGGATCAAGAATATTATCTCGAATGAACGTATCCAGGGATTGGCCGGAAATCACTTCAATCAGCGCCCCCAAAATATCCGTATTATAGCCATAAACGAATTTTTCACCCGGTTGGGCATCCAAGGGTAATTGTGCAATTCTTTTTACTGTTTCAAGGATTGGTTCATCCCGGTGGGCAAAATACCAGCCTTGGATATCGGCTTTCTCCCACAGGTCCTTTGCCGGGCCGTATCCATATCCAATGCCGGCTGTATGGGTGAGGAGGTCGCGGATTGTGATTTTTCGTTTCGCATCCACAATATCGTATGATCCATTTTCATTGGGGACAGCAACGGTTGTCTGATTGAATTCAGGGATATATGTGCCGACGGGATCGGAAATGAGCAACTGGCCTCTTTCCTGGAGGATCATGATCCCCACGCTCACGATGGCTTTGGTTTGGGAAGCGATGCGAAATATATCGTCCATTTCCATAGGGTCGCTTGATTCGATATCCCGATCTCCAAAGGATTGGAAATAAGCAATCTTGCCTTGGCGAGCCACTAGCGCCACACCGCCTGACAGTTCTCCATCATCCACATATTGATTGAATATTTTCGTTAATCGTTCTAATCGTTTTGAAGACATGCCAACTGATTCCGGTCGTACCGTACGTAACGATTGCGCCGGTAGAGAAGATAGGAGAATTGAGATAAAAAGCAGTATTCGGATGCGGTTTTGGTATTTGGATCGGTTCATTATTTTCTCCAAGGGATTAATGGATTAAAAATGGAAAACATATTTTTTATTCATAAAGGGTCCACATTCGCAGGACTTTTACAATTATATCTTTTGGGAAGAATGGATACATTAATCGGCACTAGATATTAATTCACAGAAAGATCACGTCGTTGTTACCAATTCAACTCCTCAAAGGTATAACATATCGGCATATTAATTTCTTTAATAATGTGAACTATTCATGAGTGGTATTGACAGTTTGCCTGAAAAAGAGATGTGGCCA
>CAYFJU010000036.1:0-28976 GCA_964343505.1 uncultured bacterium | reverse complement strand
TTTTAGCACTCTCCTTAATAGAGTGCTAATAATCCTAAAATGATCAAAGTGATGAGTGGCTGAGAATCATTTCAAATGTATTTCAATTCTCATCCCATAAATATGTCCGTCTGAAAAAGTATATAGTAGTTTCAAAAAACTCTCACACTACGCTACGTCCTGTGATGAGTGACTCCTGGCTTTGATGACTTTTATTTCCCCGTACTGCCGAAGCCCCCTGCCCCACGTGTAGTCTCTGACAATGCCTCTACCAGTTCAAAATGGATGGGCGAACCATCCATAGCCACCAATTGAAACAGGCGCTGACCCGGTTCAACAGTATAAGCCTCATCCTTGATATTGTCCACTACCGCCATGATTTCCCCCCGGTATCCGCCGTCAATCAATCCGATGGAATTACAAAGACGCAGCGGTGTCTTTGCGATACTCGATCTTGGCATGAGTAAATACGGTCTGCCTTCCAAAGTTTCACAGGCAATTTCTAAATGGATGAGTGTTGTTTCTCCCGGATCGATAGTTTGTTCATTAATCACAAATAAATCCAGCCCTGCATCGCCGTCATGAAAATGGCCGTGATTCTCGTACATAATCTTTACTTCAGCATTAAATGGTCTAATCTTTAAATTCATCAAGTTCCTTCTTTCCAATTCTGACTGTATTTTTTCTGTTCTTCAGTTGGTTTATCTAATTTGATGCCCTGGGCTTCCAAAGCGATCCGGGCGACTTCATTGTCAATATCATTCGGTACATCATAAACACCGGGCTTCAGTTCACGCCCATGTTTAGCTAAATGTTCCACACACAAGGCCTGAATGCCAAAACTGCCATCCATGATTTCAATTGGATGTCCATGACCGGTGGGCTGGGCCAAATTGACCAGTCGGCCCTCCGCCAGTAAAATTAAATCTGTGCCATTTTTCAGGTGATATTTTTCCACGTTGGGCAGAATGGTTTCTCTCGAAGCGGATAAAGACCCCAGGCTGACTAAATCGATTTCATGATTAAAATGCCCGGAGTTGGCCAGGATTGCGCCATTTTTCATGGCATCCAGGTGATCTTCCGAAATTACATGCTTATTCCCGGTGGCGGTGATAAAAATGTCACCGATGGGCGCCGCTTCATCCATGGGCATCACCCAGCAGCCATCATAGGATGCTTCCAAAGCACGATGATACCCGGATGAACCATTCGGATTGGATGCACCAGTTTCAACGACAACTACCTTGGCGCCCAACCCTTTTAAGCGATTGGCGATGCCCCGGCCACACCAGCCATACCCCGCCACCACGACGGTCTTCCCGGCAATTAATGTATTGGTGGCTGACAGAATCCCTTCAATGACACTTTGTCCCGTCCCATAGCGGTTGTCGAATAAATATTTTGAATGGGCGTTATTCACCGCCATCACCGGCAATCTCAAAGCGCCATCCTGATGCATGGCTTCCAAGCGCGTAATACCGGTGGTTGTTTCTTCACATCCACCAATCACATTATCTAAAACATCTGAATATTTTGTATGCAGTAGATGGATCAAATCGCAGCCGTCATCAATGGTGATCTGCGGTTTGACGGCAATCACAGATTCCAGGCATTTATAATATTCTTCATCAGTCTGACCGGTCCAGGCAAAAACATTCATTTCATCGGAAAGCCCAGCAGCAATAGAATCATCCGTCGTTAGAGGATTGCAGGATGCCGCTGTAACTTCTGCCCCGCCAGTTGCCAAAGTCCGCAATAAAATACCGGTTTTTTTCTCCAAATGGAGCGCCACACCAATTTTCAAACCAGCCAGCGGTTTTTCAGTTTCGAATCGCTGGCAAACGCTTGCCAGAACGGGCATATTACTTTCGGCCCAGTCCAACAGTTTATGCCCTTCGGTTGCCAAGGCTGGATTCTTCACCTTACTCATGCCACATCCATTTTTTCCAAATCAAATAAACCACGCTGCCAAAGATTAAAAAGGTCAATCCCCAAACGGGTAAAATACTTCCCTGAGTTAAATGGAATTGAATCACGCCCCAACTGATAAATATGGCACTGAGGATGTAGGCCACCGGCACTAACGGAAACAGGGGTGTCCGATACATATCTTTATTGCCTTTCAAGCCATTTGGGGAATAATTCACTTTGAGTAGGGTTGAAATTGAAAGGGCAGAAAACATGATCATGACCACTGTTGCAGAATCTACTAGGCTTTCAATGTCCAGGGCAAACATTAGGACCATTGTCCAAATGGCCTGAACCAGAATCGCATTCACCGGTGTTTTGAATTGTTCATGTAGTCGTGCAGTAAATTGAAAAAACACGCCCTGCTCTCCCATTGCCTGAATCACACGCGCGCCGGCAGTCTGGATGGTGATTGACAGGGAACTGGCCACACTGACAAAAATGAGAATGGATAAAAATGTGGTCCAACTTTCCGCACCAACTGCTTTTAGGGCGATCAGGGGCGCCATGTCCTGCCCCTGGATGCCGGCCAACCCGACCGATTTCAAAAATGACAGGTTTACCATTACATAGATTATTGTTGTGATTAGGGTACCACCAATCAATGCTTTCGGTAAAGTCTTGCGCGGATTATGAATTTCACCACCGATATAGCCCGCCACATTCCAACCTGTATAAGCAAAGAAGATGGGTATTAAGGCCCGGGAAAATCCAATGAAGGAATTCGCACTTTGGTCGGTCGGTCCTGATTCAACCGCCGTCGCCGGGTCTCCGCCAAACAGTAGGAAAACCATCAGCAAAATGCCCAATATCTTAATCGCTGTCAGGATGGATTGAAAGCGCGACCCCACTTCCACTTTCAGACAATGGATCCCGGAAAAGAACAGCACCAGGACTGAGGCCAGCATGGGCACGGACAACGCTTGAGAAGCAGGAAAAAACTGGTGTGTATATTTAGCGGAAAAAAGGGCCAGAACAGCGATCGATCCTGTCTCAAAAATGACCAGGCTCATCCATCCGTACAAAAAGGCCGGGAATGGGCCGTAAACTTTGTGAAGGTAAAGAAAATCGCCTCCCGTTTCAGGAAAGCGTGTAGACAGTTCCGCAATGGCAAATGCCCCTAGCAAGGCCATCACACCGCCACCGATCCAGGCCATGATCAGCGTAAAGTCATTGGGGACGGGCGCGGCTGCGTATCCAGCCAAAAGGAAAATACCCGAACCGATCATATTCCCCGTGACCATCGATGTGGCATCGAAGGTTTTTAATACACGCTTGGGACCGGTCATTCTGGAATTGTTATTATGCTTTCGTCAGCCGAAAAACTAAAAGAATCCAGCCAGCGATTAGGGCAAGACCACCAATAGGGGTAATGGCGCCCATCCATCGAAGTCCTGTGATGACCAATATATACAAACTGCCGGAGAAGATCAGTATGCCAATAGATAATAAGACAGCTGGCAATTGAATTAAATCAGCGTTATAGTGGAATCCTAAAACGCCAATCAAGATCAGACCAAGGGCATGGTACATGTGATAGCGGACGCCCGTTTCGAAAATGGCTAAATCTTCCGGGGAAATTTTACTCTTTAATCCATGTGCTCCGAAAGCGCCAAGGATGACGGCCAGGGCCGCCAATGATGCGCCAAGAATGATCCAGCTTTTCATGATTGTTCGTTCTTGTGGATCAATGTGCGAATCGGGAATGGTATTTCAATACCTTCCTGGTTGTAGCGTTTATGCAACCGGCGCACAAATTCATCAATGATGGGATGTTGATCGCCGTATTTCTCACCCCGGAAGTACACTTTTAAATCCACACTGGATGGACCGAATTGAAAACAACGCACCACCGCCGGCGCATCCTTCTTCGCCCCTTCCACATCCCGGATCACGGCGGCAGCAACCTCTTCAGTAATGTTGACTACATGATCCAGATCACTTTCGTAGGACACACCCACGGGAACGCGAATAGAAAAGCTGGGATCCCCTTTGTCATAATTTTTTACGATAGCCGCAGATACCTTAGAGTTTGGCACGGTAACCACATTGTTGGTCCGCTCCATAAGGGTGGTATGGCGCCAGGTAATGTTCTGAACATAGCCCATATGGCCTGAGTCCATTTCTACAAAATCACCCGGTTTTACTTTTTGAGAGAGCAAAATATGAAGGCCTGCAAAAAAATCAGATAGGGTATCTTTGAGGGCCAGGGAAATGGCTAATCCACCCACACCCATGGCAGTGAGCAGTGGCGTGATTGAAATCCCAAGTGATTGGAGGATGATCAAAACACCAACCGATATAATAACGATTCGAGCCAAATTCATAAAGATTGTTGTGGATGGAAGGTCCGTCCCTTGCTTTTCGGCCCAGAAATTGAGGAGTCCAACACCAATCCTGGATGCAACCAAAGTCACAGACAGAATGAGGACTGAAATAATGATCTTACTCAAGTACCCTTGATAAACTTCATTAATATTAATAAACGACAAACTGTTGGAAGCAATATTCAGGGAGATCAAAAAGAACCAAAGTACGATGTGTGATTCAATAGCTTCAAAGACCACATCGTCCCCGCGCCAATCGGTTTTTTCGGTAATCTTTTTTAGGCGATGGTGGATGAACCGCTTAAATATCCATCCGGCCAAAATACCTATAATAACAATAAGAGCCGGGAAAAGCCATTGCTCCACAAATGCCAATGTATCTAAAAATGATTTTAATTGATCTAACATAAGGCAGCGAAATTACATTAATTGAAATTCTTTATTCACTGGTTTCATTAGCCAATTCATAACTTACAATCGTTTCACCATGATAATACAAATTCACTTTTGTTGGATTATGCTGCTCATCAAACCACCACTCCATCCCATACTTTTTTCCATTTTTATAGGTGCATTCGTACTTTAAGAATCCGGATAAATAGAATTCGCTGTCCAAAGTTGTACCGACGATATATTTTTCGTCAGTCTCTTCTATACCTGTTGGGTTCCATTTCCTTTCATACAAGGTGTGTCCTTTATCCAAAACTAACACCCTTTTAAAGCGGCCATTATCATGATATTCGAATCGTACAAATTCATTCCCTTTTTCATAGAACAACTCCCGCTTCAAGACATTTGAAAGAGAATAAATTTTCATAACCCCATCCAGAACGCCTTTATCATAGCTGGCAATTGAGGAGGGTACGCCGGTGGTATACCATCTTTGAACCTGACCATGGAGCTGGTCATTTGAAAACCTGCCCTTTTCTTCCGGCCTGGCACTGGGGGTCCATACTTCGAATGGTCCACTTTTTGCCCCGGATTGAAAAGTTGTTTTCGATTGAATCTGCCCTGAAGCAAAATAGGACTGGGATTCACCCTCTAGTAAGTTAGATTTGAAATTCTGGGCCAATTTCAATCGACCATTTTTATAATAAAATTCTGATGGGCCATCCAATTGACCCTGTGAAAATGTTTTGAGCGAATCCAGGTTTTCGTTGTCCGACCACCACTTCCATTCACCATTGGGTTGACCATTCACAAAAAATCCCGCCACGGCCGGTTTACCATTATTATGCCACGCTTTAAAGGGGCCATCCAACGTGCCTTTGGTGTAGGTCACTAAGGAATCCAGATCCTTTTTAGTGCGAAACCATTTCCAGGTGCTTGTTTTCTGATCGGCCTCAAAAGTACCGGACAGTTTTAACAGACCGTCCTCCCATACACGGAAATCACCATGTTTAATCCCCAGCCTGAAGTGAATAAACCTGGTCTTGGCTTTATTTTCATTCTGCCAAATCCATTTTCCATGGGGCAGGTTATTCAGATATTGGCCTTCAACTTTTTTATTTCCGTTGGCGTGAAATTCAATGAATTTGCCATTTAATTTTCCGTCGGCATATTCTTTTTTAATATGGATTTCCCCATCTTTATAATAGATAGTTTTGCCGTGAAGTTTGCCGATGACATAGGTATGGACTGAATCAATATTTCCGGATGGATCGGTCCATGTCCATTTTCCGGATTGGGAATTCCCGCTGTATTTCCCCCGGACTTCCAGGGCGCCGTTTTCATGGTAGCCAATGTATTTCCCATCCTTCATACCAAGTTTAATATCAACTTCAGATTTTTTCTTTCCCCGGGGATAATATTCAATTCGTTTAATTACCTTGCCCACCTCTCCTTTACCTTTGACCAGTTCAACGGTCTTTTTTTCCTGGGTGGAATAGCGGTCAACAATATGTATTGTTGGTGCGCAACCGGAAAAACAAATGGCTATAATGATGACAAAGTTTCGATCCACAAGCTGAATCTAACTAATTACGCTTAAAGCATAATTTTCTTTTTTCCCATAAATAAACTTCAATGATCCATTTGTTCTATAAACTCGACGGGGCGAATTATTTCAATGTCAAAATATGTTTTTATATCTAATAAATCTTTATCCCCTGAAACAATATATTCTGATTTTGCGGCGACGGCACATTCGATAAATTTATTGTCATCGGGATCTCTTTCTACAATATTCAGGGATGGCGGTTGCGCCGTAAATAAACAATTTATACCTTTCCGGAAATGGCTTATTAATTCAACCAATTCCTGCTCATTTCTTAGATCCATTCTTGTTAATACATTGATATATTCATCTATTATAGGGCGAGAAAGACAAAGTGTAACATTGCCATCTTTCCACAAATCTATGATCTGTTTTGGTTTCCCACCAAAGAATGAGGACACAAATATGTTTGTGTCCAAAACGATTTTCACTGATCGTCCCGGACCTTTTTAATTATTTTATCAATATCATCAACTGTAAAATTCTTTTTCAGTTTTGTACCGATCCGGTTCCAAAGGTCATCCACATAAGCCGACATGTCATGGGTCATAACATAATTTTCGATTAGTTCCCGCACAACCTGGCTGGAAGCTTTTCCTTCATTTTGTGAGGTCTTTTTAAGACGGTCTTTAAGATTTTTATCTATTCTGACTATTAATTGTTCTGACATGATTCACCTTTAATTATTGTTCTATATTGTATATACAATATATACCAATTAATTCACTCGTACAAGTCCTTATCTATTACTTCGGCATAAGTTAATCGTACCTATATCAAGGTCGTTGAAATTTCTATTTACACATACACAAATATATTAACAAAGTGAAGTCTTCTACATTGTTAGACACCCCATTATTATTGCTATTTTCTCAACCGAATTATGATGGGGTAATAATCATTAAAAATCCCAAAATGAATTGGCAAAATTTTGGGTGATTGCATCCTAAATTCGGCGACTATTTTTAAAGATAATTACAGGATTTCTCAATGATTGCATCTGTCTTGAAGGAAACCACGTCCGGCGAAAACCGGGTGGCGGCCACGCCCAAAACCGTTCAGGAATTAATCAAAAGCGGTCTGTCTGTCCGCGTTCAATCCGGCGCTGGGGAGGCATCCTTTTATTCTGATCGGGATTACCGGGATGCGGGGGCGGAAGTTATTGCTGATGAAAGTAAATTATTCAATGGTGCCGACATCGTATTAAAAGTTGCACCAGCCACCCTCGCGGAGATGGATTCAATTCCGGATGGCGCTATTTACGTATCTTTGTTTCAAACCACCAGGCGCCAGGCACAGGTTCAAAAATTAACCGATAAAAATATTACCGGATTTTCCATGCACCTGATTCCCCGAACCACCCTGGCCCAAAGCATGGACGCCTTGAGTTCACAGGCCAATATTGCCGGATATAAATCGGTACTGATTGGCGCCGCCCACCTACCCGTTTACATGCCCCTGCTCATGACTGCTGCCGGAACCATCCCACCGGCCAAAGTGTTGATCCTCGGCGCCGGAGTGGCCGGCCTTCAAGCCATCGCTACTGCGAAACGCCTGGGCGCGCAAGTGGAAGCCTTTGATGTCCGCCCGGAAGTGAAAGAACAGGTTGAATCCCTGGGGGCTAAATTTGTGGAAGTGGAATCCGATCGGGATGAAGGTATTGGCGAAGGGGGCTATGCCAAGGAAACTTCCGAGGCTTATAAACAACGCCAGCAGGAAATGATTAAGCAGCATATTGCCAAATCGGATTTGGTGATCACCACCGCACTCATCCCGGGACGTCCGGCGCCGCTGCTCATTCCAATAGATATGGTGAATGGTATGAAACCGGGCTCCGCTATTGTTGATTTAGCAGCCGAAAATGGCGGCAACTGTGAGCTGACTCAAGCTGGAGAAATTGTCACGCACAATGGTGTAATCATTGACGGCACCCTGAATTTGCCGGCGACAATGCAGGTTCACGCCTCTCAACTTTATGCGAAAAATGTGTCCACTTTTGTGACTTACATGACCAATGAGGGCCAACTGAACATTGATCTGGAAGATGAAATTATTTCCGGCGCCATGTTTACACACCAGGGAAAAATCACCCATGAACCTACCCGCGAAGCGGTAAATAATTCTTAAGGACCAATTATGGATATGATCAATATTTTGACTGTTTTTATCCTGGCGATTTTCGTTGGGTTTGAAATCATTACCAAAGTCCCCCCCACCCTTCACACACCCTTGATGTCCGGTTCCAATGCCATTTCAGGGATCGCCATTGTAGGCGCAATCATTGCCACCAAAGTGGGCGGTGAGATTGGTACTTGGCTGGGACTGTTGGCGGTGATTTTCGCCACCATAAACTGTGTGGGCGGGTTCATGGTCACCGACCGTATGCTCAAAATGTTTAAGCGGAAGTAGGCTCATGGAATATACTAATCTCGCCTACGTTTTCGCCGCTATCCTCTTTATCCTGGGGATAAAAAAGCTTAGTTCTCCCAAAACGGCCCGCAGCGGAAATGCCATTGCCTCTGTCGGTATGTTGATCGCGATTGTTGCAACCCTGGCATCATTTGAATTACTCGATTTTAAATTGATCGCCATTGGCATGGTCATCGGTACCATTATCGGCGCCACCTTCGCTATTCGGGTTGAAATGACCCAGATGCCCCAAATGGTGGCGATTTTCAACGGTTTTGGCGGCGGCGCTTCAGCCCTCGTGGCGGCAACGGAATTTTTTAGCAAGTACGGCACAGCGGACCAAACCATGTTCCTCTCCGGGACGATCGTTCTATCCGTATTTGTGGGCACATTAACCTTTACAGGGAGCTTTATCGCTTTTGGAAAGCTTCAGGGATTCGTGAGCGGAAAGCCCGTTGTCTTCACTGGTCAACAGATTATGAATGCCTTACTGGCAATTTCACTCGTGGCAATGGGTACTTATGTGACCATTGGCGCCGGCCCGGACATGAACCTGTTTTATGGTGTTATCCTTGTGGCAGCCATTTTGGGCATTACTTTGACCATCCCAATTGGCGGGGCTGATATGCCCGTAGTAATTTCCCTCCTCAACTCCTATTCAGGGGTAGCGGCGGCGGCCACGGGATTCGTCCTCATGAATAATGGATTAATCATTTCCGGCGCTCTGGTGGGCGCTTCAGGCCTCATTCTGACAAACATTATGTGCAAAGGGATGAACCGTTCTCTGGCCAATGTTGTCTTTGGCGCTGTCGGCCTGGAACAGGAACCAACTGACGGTGAAGCTAAACAGATCAGCGTGAAATCCACCACGACCGAAGAGGCGGCCATGATTCTGGATGTGGCGGATAAGGTAATCGTTGTTCCCGGTTATGGATTGGCTGTGGCCCAGGCCCAGCACGCCGTTCGGGAAGTGGCCGATCAACTGGAATCCATGGGCAAAAAAGTTTTGTATGCCATACACCCGGTGGCCGGACGGATGCCCGGGCATATGAACGTCCTGTTAGCCGAAGCCAATGTACCCTATGAGCAACTCAAAGACTTAGACCATATCAACCCGGAATTTGAAACCTGTGATGTGGCCATTGTCCTGGGCGCCAATGATGTAGTGAACCCAGCCGCCCGTCACGATACTGCCAGTCCCATTTACGGCATGCCCATTTTAGATGTGGATAAATCCCGTACTGTCATTGTGAATAAACGGACTATGAATCCCGGTTTTGCCGGCATTCAAAACGAATTGTTCGGTTTTGACAATACAGTCATGGTCTTCGGTGATGCCAAAGATATGCTCACAACTTTGCATAAGGATCTGAAAGAATTATAAATTTGTAGAGACCTAGCATGCTACGTCTCTACTTTGTTTTATTTCAAAGCCTAAGAAACATTTACAGGGTGCATCACGTTGACATCTATAAATAAATTGGTGCCACACCATGAAAAAATTATTCATTATTATTCCATTGGCCTTGGTGGTTGGATTAGCTCCCATCATTGGGCAAAATAAAGGGAAACCCATGTCAGAAAATATAAAAACGGCCACGCTTGGCGGTGGGTGTTTTTGGTGCATCGAAGCCATTTACGAAAAGGTGGAAGGCGTGGTCGATGTGGTCTCCGGTTATGCCGGCGGCCATGTGAAAAATCCGACCTATAAACAAGTATGCGACGGCACAACCGGTCATGCGGAAGTCTGCCAAATCCATTTTGATGCAGACAAAATCAGTTATGATGAAATGCTGCGCATATTCTGGCTGGCCCATGATCCCACTACGCTAAATCGCCAAGGCGGTGATGTAGGTTCCCAGTACCGTTCCGTCGTTTATTACCACGATGATCAACAAAAAGACGCTGCAGAAAAGTCCCTCAAAGAAGCACAAGTTGACTTTAATGATCCTATCGTGACTGAAATTCAACCTTTAGATCAATTTTATAAAGCGGAAGTGCATCATCAAGATTATTTTGCCAATAATCCCAACGCCCCCTACTGTACATTTGTAATCAAACCCAAAATGGATAAACTGAAGAAAAAAGGAACCATATTTGATTAATGATTATTAAACCTTACGAGGGTTCCCCACCTGCTTGGCGGCCAGGCAAACCTTCGCGAGGTTTTTCAAACCCAGGAAATTATTTAAGTCAATTTTAAATCCACGTTCACCTGTTTATCCTTACTCAAGCGCCAGATGTACTGGTCCAGGAAATAATGGTTGAAGGCAAACCCCCACCAGAATCCGATGGCTAAATCAGAAACAGTGAATAAGCCCCCCAGCACAAAGGTACTGACCGGATTCGGCCCCGCCACAAGAGGCACCTCAAGCCCGGCAAAAAACCAGTCTGAGTAGCGATAGGCCAGGGTAAAAAGAATCCCTGCCGAATAATAGGTGAAAAAGTTTTGGCTGACTTTACCGGCCAAACCAAATTGACGTCCATCCGCATCCTGACCATAGCGGTTACGGTTATAAAACCAGATAATGCCGTGGTATTGAATATTGTGATAGAAAGTCACGAACACCGCGAAGAGGCGGATATCCACCTGGGTGGAAATAACAGGATGCATGAAAATGACCAGGTGCAGCGGCACACATGAAAGGAGAAAAAGTGACTTGGGTAAATTGAAGGATTTTCCACGCCGATACCTTTGAGCTTCTTTAATAGCATAGATCAAAATGGCGCCAGTGACGACGAGATTAATCACGACGGTTGCATTCAATTCCACGGAGGATAGTTCCGGGCCTAAACCCAACTGGGAACGGGCATCCGGATGCCGCATCAAAAATGAAATAAAGGGAGCCACCATGAGGATATAAAAAATCCAGTAATCCGAAGGGTTATCCTTTCCCGCCGCTTCCCCGTTCTTTTTTTGATAGATTACCATGAAGCCATAATGCTGGCGCACCACATGCCAATAGGCCCAAAGTTGGGCAAAAGTTAAAAAAGCGAAAAAAGGCAGTTTTGATTGAAAAACAATCCCTGCGCCCACTGTTAGGGGACCGAGTAAAAACCACAGCAAGGAACCCAAAAGCAAGGGCGTCCGAATGACCCATTCCTGCTTATCTAAGTAAGTGCGTGAAATGGTGCCGAAAACATGGGGACCATCCATGGAAACAATCCAAAACCACCACAGTAGCATGGCCGAAATCCCCAACCCGAGGTTGAGGAAGATCATGATGTAACCCGTGACACAGGCGCCCATGAACCATAATAGATCGTTTTTTCGGTCGATGATCCAATTGACTGAGAATGGTGTTCCTTCCCCTTTTGTATCGGTCGGCTTCATTTCGTTTCCACCAATTTTTCTTCCAATAGTAATTCTATTTGACTGCGCAGACGATTGTAATCCGCATCCCCTTTTATATAGGAGCCGCCGGGGTGGATGAACCGAATCATCCCTTTTCGATCAATGAGAAAACTAACGGAAGTCCAGGATCGCTTATGATCCTTTAACCACCATTCCTGTAGTGTTTTCCATTCATAGTCAATGGCGACCGGAAAACGAAACCCCATCCTCTCCGCCATGGATGCGACGGCTTTTTTATCCAAGGGTTTCCGGGACTTATGGTGATAGAAGCCGATCACTTGCAGTCCCTTTTTAGCATATTGATCGTGAAATTCATTTAAGGCTGGGGCGGAACTGTTGCAGAATGGGCAATGCGGCCCCGTCCACCAACGAACTAATATGACTTTACCTTTGAGGTCTCCCAATTTTAAAGGCTTTGAGTTCAGCCAGTCTTCTACCTCCCATTCTTCCGCCTTTTTATTTAGGGGTAAATCTGAATCTGTCTGCTGCATAATTTCTTTATCCCTTGGTGACCCTTCAATGGCCTTGGCCGGGGTTGTTTGACCAAACAATAAAAGTGACATCCATAACCAAATCATAGATGAAATCTAACAAACTTGAGGGGAAAATGCTTTAATATTGGTCTGGGTTTTATTTGACCAAACCACCAGAATGCCTTAATAATTCCCAAAATACTTTTGCAAATGATTGAAACAGAACGACTAACCTTATCAGAACTGACAGTCAAGGATGCACCCCTCATCCTAGCATTATATAACGATCCGGATTTTTTAAAATATATTGGCGACCGCGGCATTCGTTCTATCACCGATGCAGAACAATTCATTGAAACGGGCCCCCAAGCCAGTTATATCGAGCATGGCCATGGACTGTATTCGGTCCAATTAAAAGATGACACACCCATTGGAATTTGCGGTCTCCTGAAACGAGACTATTTGAAAGACCCAGATATCGGCTTTGCCATGCTGCCGGAATACCGAAAAAACGGCTACACATTTGAGGCCGCCAAAGCGGCCATAGAAGACGGAAGAGATCGATTGGGGTTAAAACGGATTGTGGCGGTCACTTCCCCTGATAATAAAGTGTCCATATCTTTATTGGAAAAATTGGGATTGGCATTTGAGAAAATGGTTCAATTAGATGGCGAAAATAATGAAAGCAAATTTTTCGCTATTCATTATTTATAATTTTTCATCCCTACCGATGGGCCGGGATTCAAAAATGGAAATAGATCAATTAATTGTTAGGGATACCGGATATCTTTCAGATTCCGGTATGACAGCATATTTATAGCTGGTTTTTCCGCCTCGATTCACTTATTGAATAAATTGGGTTTATTATTTGAAGAGACAATTCGTTTAAATGACAGTAAGGATATGGTTAATTTATTTTCTGATAATGGTTGATTTAAATTTTTAACTTCTCCACAGCTAATCAAAATGATTCGCCAACAAATCAAGGAGTAATTAACATGGAACATTTATTTAACCTTGGAATCTTTTTTGCGGGATTTGGGATATTCCTTCTTAGTACGGGAGTATTTTGGCGGGTTTCGTTATACGATAAAAAGAATTTTCCGAAATAATTCTTTTCAGGAATAAGGGGAAAAAGAAGAAATTTATTTTTTAAATCTTGTATTCCCTCATGGCATTAATCAAGGCATCCACACCTGCTACAGGCATGGCATTGTAGATGGATGCTCTGAATCCACCTACCGAACGATGCCCCTTCAAGGTCCTCAATCCTCGCGCTTCACAAAAAGATAAAAAATCCGCCTCATCTCCCCCATCGGCAAAGATAAAGGGGACGTTCATCAGCGAGCGGTCTTCCTTTGCAATTGGACTTACAAATAAGGGATTCCGTTCAATTTCATCATAAAGTTTTTGGGCTTTTCTTTTATTCTTTTCTGCCATGGCTGAAACGCCTCCGTTTTCTCTAAGCCAAACCAAAGTGCGGTTGACCGCATAAATGGCCATAACCGGCGGTGTATTGAACATGGATCCTTTATCAATATGGGTTTTGTAATTCAGCATGGTAGGGATTGTTCGTTCAACTTTTCCTAAAATATTATCCCGAATGATAACTAAAGTCACTCCGGCAGGCCCCATATTTTTTTGGGCCCCGGCATAGATCAATCCAAATTGAGACACATCAATGGGACGGCTGAAAATATCGGAGGACATATCTGCCACTAAATATCCGTCAGGGTTTATTGGTTTGGGAAATTCATGCCATTGTGTTCCGTAAATCGTATTGTTGCCGGTGACGTGCAGATAGATCGCAGCCTCACTCTGTTTCAATTTTTTAGGGATATGGTTATACAATGATTCTTTCGACGATGAAGCCACATTCACATTCCCAAATAATTTTGCTTCTTTGATCGCCTTGGCGGACCAGGCGCCCGTGTCCGTATAATCGGCCGTTTGGCCTTCCCTCAACAGGTTCATGGGAATCATGGCAAACTGGAGTGAAGCGCCCCCTTGGAGGAACAACACATTGTATCCATCGGGGACGTTTAATAATTCACGAACGAGTGATTCCGTTTCCGCTACCATATCCATCACTGGTTGTGAGCGGTGACTCATCTCCATGAGGCTCATCCCTTGCCCATTGAATTCCTTAACAGCTTGGGCTGATGCTTCTAAAACAGATTGATCTAATACGGCCGGTCCGGCGCTGAAATTGTATATCTTGGTCATAATTGCTTTCAAAAATTAGGGTGCAAATTAGGGTGTTATTTTCTTCAATATAAATAAAAAAACCCCGCATCTATCCCTGTTTTGCATCAATGGATAAATACGGGGTTACTGTTGGAGACTTACTTTATAAGATACCTGGTTAGAAACGTCTTTTGTGCGGTTGCATGCCGCCACGCCGGGGGGGTGGTTTATAGCGATCCTTAATACGGCCACGAACCTGCTGTTTCATATGCCCTTCGAACATGAGCAGTTTTAACTGTTGAGTGGGATTGAGAATATCACCGGATTTCTTTACGAAATCAATCCGCGCCTTGCTTTTTTTCTGTTCAAATGCGGCTACTTTATTCAACAGTTGATTGGCTTCATCCCTGGATAATTCTTCACCTTTCTTCACCTTTTTTACTAAGGGTGTAAAAAGTTCCTTTTCCTCTTTGCGGATTTCCAGTATCTGTTTTTGATGTTTACGCATACTGGGAAAGAACTTTTCTGCCTGTTCTTCTGTGAGTTCCAGATGATTCGTTAATTTCCAGATCATCATCATTTCCATCCGTTCCCCGTATTGACCACCGGGACCTTTGGGTTTGCCCGGTTGTGCAAACAGGGCACCGATCATGAAAAGACATATTGCTGCAAGTGTTTTCTTCATTGAATTCCTCCGTCATTCATCGTTGCGACCGGTTCAAATTTTACTTCATCTAAAAATGCCAGCGTTTCCCAGATATCTTCGCTGTTATCCACCAGATACCCGGCTAAATCATAAACATATTCTTCCGTTTCCGCATCCATCACTTCTACTTGAATCAGGTCTTTGGATGCATACACCATGGGATCATCCGTTAACTGACTGGTGGTGACTAAACCCAATACAGCCACAATTGTCGCTGCACTGATCCCGTTGATGAAACCGGTTTTACGCTGGTGCCGCCGCTGGCGTTCACCATGAATTTTCTGCAAGAATGCATCGGTATCGGGAGCGGTGAATTCCGCTTTTGCGATCTGTTGGAATCTGTTTTCAATATTCATGATTTATTCTTCAAAAAATTCTTTCAATGTCTTCACGGCATAGTGATAATTCACTTTGGCTGAATTTTCACTGATACCCATAATTTCGGATATTTCTCTGTAAGGCATTTCTTGGGCGATGCGCATGGTGACAACCATTCTCTGGCGGGAAGGGAGTTTGGCCACCGCGTCCCATAATTCTTTTCGGCGCCATTCATCTTCATTACTCGTGTCCATGTATCCCGTCTCAGGGGCCTGGTCCAAATGGAGCAGGTTTCGCCACTTGTTCCGCCGGAGATAGGTATTGGACATATTGATATTGGCCCGAAATAAGTATGTTTTAAATTCAGATTCAAACCGAAATTTTTTAAGTGCCTTATACATTTTGATGAAAACATCCTGAGCTAAATCTTCCGCTTCCACTTCGTCAGCGGTGAATTTAATAAAAAAACCATACGTGTCCGGGAGGTGACGCTTAACCAATTCATCGAAGGCGGCATTGCTTCCCTCTTGGAATTGGCGGATCAGTTCGTGGTCTGTTTTCATGCATTTGCCATTTTAGACAACCGGTGGTATCAAAAGTTAAAATATTTTTAACTAAAAAAAAGGCTGTCAAAGGACAGCCTTTTTCATCAATAGATATAGAATTATTTATTGCCACCTTGTCTGTCTTTGCCCTTCTGGCCGCAATGACGGGCATACTGCATTCCCAAGGCTGTATAAATCTTGATGATCTCCAACTGGGTGTCATCAAACAAAGCTTCAATGGCTTTATTTCTATCCGAAATGATGGCTTTCAGCGCCGCATGGAATGCCTCTTTATCCATTTTATCGGTTTTAGCTTTTTGGAATAAGGCCTTGGTGGCCTCAGCCGCTGTTTTGTTGATGGATTCCAATCCCGATTCCTGATCAGCCGTCATTCCCAAAGCATTCACCATAGCGTCGTGGGCTGCTTTTTGCATTTCAATCCGTTCGGCTTCCATTCGTTTTTTTATTTCCGCCAATTTCTGTTTTTGTTCCGCCGTGAGTAAAGCTTCGATCTCGGCCTTCATGGCAGTGGCAAGCGCTTCCAGTTCAACCTTGGCGGTTTCTTTATCCATGGTGCCATCTTTAACTTGTTTCTGGATGGCTTTCATTTTTTCACCATAGGATTTCAAAATGATTTTCAGCGAATCCCGCTGGGCATCATCCAATACCATATAGAGACCACGCAGATCATGACCCCCTTTGTCCCCATGGGGGCCGCGCTTACCTTTGGCTGAATCCATTCCACCCCCAAAGAGGTAAGGAACGGAATTATCATCCATCCATTGGAACAGTCTGGCTTTTTCGTCGTCAGAAAGTTTAGCCTGCATTTCCACAGCGACTTTCCATAGGAAAGCGGGATCTCGGCGATGACGGCCGTCCTTCCCGTGGCGGTTCAAGGCGTCGTTGAGGGCGTTGGTGCTGGATTTGCTCAATCCAACATCGGTGTTCAATCCATCGGAAAAAGCCTGGAGTTCAGGATCATCCACCAGAATTGTTTCATCCTTTATCAACTTTTCACAACTGATGGCGGCAAAAAGCGTGAGGACCAATAACAAAGATAGTTTTTTCATGAGATTTTCCTTTACCCCATTAAATTGATGTGAATTTTTACCTTTGACTCCTGCATCACGGCAAAGTTAAAAAATATATTTAAAAAGAAAAAGGCTCACAAAATGTGAGCCTTTTTCCCGGTGTTATCATTTAGTGAGCAAAGTTACTTTTTATTCCCCCTTCGGTGGCCGTCGCGCTTGCCTTTTTGACCGCGGTGTTTTTTCATCCGCAGTTCCAGGGCTTTATGAATTTTGATGATTTCCAACTGACCATCAGAAAATAGGGCCGCCATTTTTTCATTCTTGGCTGCGAAAACGGCTTTCAGTCCTTCCCGCAATGTTTCGCGATCGATATCGCCGTTACGGGCCTGTTCAAACAGCGCCTTGGCCGCCTCCCCGGCTTCCTGGTTAACTGCATCAAAAGCAGACACCTGATCCGCCGTCATGCCCAGCACATCAATCATCACCGCTTTGGATGAATCACGGTAAGCCTGACGCTTGGCTTTCCGCTCTTCCCGGTTTTGTTCGATTTGTGCTTTTTGTTCATCGGTAAGCAAAGCATCAATTTCCGCTTTCATGGCTTCTGACAAGGCCTTCATTTGGGCGTGCGCATCTTCCTTGGAGAGGGATTCATCCTTCACCTGATCTCTGATGGCTTTGAATTTTTCTTTATAGGCTGCCATGATTTCTTTAAAAGCGACTTTTTGATCATCGGTCAGCACACGAAAGACTCCTTTAAAATTATCGTGTCCTTTTTTACCGCCGCGGGCCTTACCGCCCTTCCCTTTTCCACCGCCAAATAGCGGGATGTCATGTTCATCCATTTTTTCAAAGAGGCGGGCTTTTTCTTCATCGGTTAATTTTACGACCAGTTCGCCGGCAACCTTCCACATGAATCCGGGCTCACGGTGTTTCCCCCCGCGTCCGTGGCGATTCAGAACACCGTTCACTTCATTGGCAGAAGATTGACTGAGGCCCAAGTCTGATGACAGTTCAGATGAAAAATCCTGCAGTTCACTGCTGTCCAGTTCCACAGCATTGTCCCGTACAGGATTATCGCATCCAACCGCAATCAACAATAGGGCAGAGATTGGCAAGATTAGTTTTTTCATTGTATTTCCTTTTTGGATTGTTTTGAGTTGTTTCATTTGGCTTATTAGATGCACACACCATTTCAAAAGTTAAAATTTTTATCAAAAATATTCGGAATTCAGATGAAACATTTTTAAACATCTCAGGGTCTAACTAACTTTCACCATGGCATATACAAGTGGAAATTTCAAAGCCAATCCCAGCCAGGAATCGGCCATCACGCACCCCCCGGCCCCGCTGATGATCTTAGCCGGAGCGGGGACCGGAAAGACCACCACCCTTCTCCATCGAATTCGCCATCTCATTTTATCCGATCAAATAGAGTCTGAACATGTGTTGCTGTTAACCTTCACGGAAAAAGCCACAGCAGAAGCAAAAGAAACTATTCGTGAGATACTTGAAGATAAAGCAAATCCGATCTTTGTGGGCACTTTTCACAGCTTTTGCCATTCCATCATTCGGCGATTCGGTCCGGAAGAACGTGCGAATGATGTATTATGGCAGGAAAGCGACATTCTTTACTTTTTGATCAATCACTTTGACGATATGGACTTTATCCATTCCAGAGTCTTTGCTGATAATCCTGTTAGAGCGATTCGTGAGGCCTTCATCCCATTTTTTAATCGGGTCAGTGATGAACTCCTATCCTTCTCAGATCTAGAAAAAAAACTGAAAGAAATGGACAGTTCGCAGGAATGGTTTGAAAAAAACTTTCCCGGTATCCATGATAAAAATACAAATTTTGATGACGTTAAATATCAACTCCAGGACTTGGTAAATGCTTATGGTTTTTTCCAAAAAGCGAAAGCAGAAAACAATGCACTAGATTTTGGGGATATGATCCTGGGATGCTACGACATATTAAAAAATGATGAATCCGTGCTCAAACAGGTCAGGGATGAAAACCGGCACATATTTATTGATGAATACCAAGACAACAATTATGCCCTGAATAAAATTGTGAATTTGATCGCTGAAAAAGATCCCAGCATTACCGTAGTTGGAGATGAAGATCAGTGCATCTATTCATTCCGCGGTGCCAATTATTATAATATTGCCGATTTCAGGATTCGGTACGAATCCAACCCGAATTATGCTGAAATACCTTTGGTGGAAAACCGCCGTTCCACCCAAGAAATCCTTGACCTGGCCAATGCATCCATCAAAATCAATCCGGATCGAACGACTAAGGTTTTGAAATGCCTTCCGGAAAATGCCGAATCAGGGCCAAAACCAAAGTGGATTCAAGCGAATAAAACAGAAACCCTGGATGCATTTCCAGAATTGATCCATTCTTTGGTCAATGAAGGGAAAGTCCTTTATGGTGATATTGCCGTGATCTGCCGCGGTTGGGGCAATGTGACCGATGCGGCCCACGCCATGCAAAGTGCCGCCATCCCTGTGGATATCCATATTGAAAAATTCTTTGATGTCCCCATCGTGAAAAATGTACTCGCCTGGGGGCATTTGATTTGCATGGACGATCATGCTGACATCGCTCTTTTTCGAATTATGAGGGAGCGGTTGGATCAATCTTGGGCAAGTTCATTTTTTAAAAAAACTGATCGAACGACTATTGATGAAAAACTGAATGAAATTAACCAAAGAAAAGATGAATCGCCTGAATTAGCTGCCATTGTTGATTCTGTTTCCATTCTTCAAGAATCCCTGGATAAAAAACTAAAGGCGGATGAGATGGTGTGGCTGATACTGTCAGTGATCAAAAATTCGCATTTGGTCAAATCCATTCGGACTGAATACCGGTATGCCCAACGATTAAACCTTGCCAATGCTGGCGAAATAATAAACCTTGCCGAACAATTCGTGAACAAGGATCCTAAAGCTGAATTAAAGGATTGGCTTGACTTCATGGAAGTCATGTCAATGGCATCAAACCAAAACGCGGCCCAACCCGAGATCGAAAGCGGAAATCTGGCCGTCCAAGTGATGACCATTCACCAGAGCAAAGGGCTCCAATTCCCTGTGGTCATTATGCCATTTTTATACAGCGGCAGTTTCCCATCCAGCCTGAAAAAACATGCAACCATTGACCGACTTCCAGCGTCCTGGATGGCTTGGGAACAGGATGGTAATACAGATTTTCGGGAATTACACAATCGTGAAGAACGGCGCGTATTTTATGTTGGCATCACTCGGGCAGAAAGGCATCTTTATTTATTCGGCCCCACGTCAAGGCAATCCCTTTTTACAAAAGAATTAGAAAATATTAAACCCAATCCCATGGAGATAATGACGATGAAATCATCAGCAGAACACACCATTTCATTAAGCGAGCGACGGCAACAATTATTAGCCGATTTGAATCGGGAGATCGCCGCAAACCAATTGGAAAATGCACGGAAAATCCTGGATGAAATGACCCAAGATCCCGGACAGGAATCAGACGAGAGTGATTCAGTTCCGATTCCAACATCTACTCTTCACCTATCATCCACAAAAATTGACACCTATAATTCCTGTCCGATGAAATACAGGCTCAAATATATTGATAAGGTTCCGGAACGAAAAACACGGGCTACCGGTGAATTCGGGTCCATTATGCACAGTATTTTAGAAGAGTTCCATGGAATGGAAAGAAATGCACAGACTGAACAAGCATTATTTGACCTTCTGGAAAAACATTGGCGGGAAGACTCATTTGAATATCGCCAGCGGGGTGAAGAATTCCGGAAACAGGGAGAAGAATTATTGGCGGATTATTACAAATATGTGCAAGAAAATCCACCGAAAGTTGTTGGCCGGGAAAAGGAATTCGCTTATACCATGGATGACATCAATGTGAAAATATCCGGTAAAATTGATCGAATTGACGACCAAGGTGATTCCTTGGGAATTGTGGATTATAAAACCAGTCGAAAAAAGGAAAATGCCAAGAAAAATATTCAAATGGCTCTATATACAGAAGCATTCCTGAATGACGCGGTACAAGGCATCAGTGGGAAACCGGGGGAAGCCAGTTTACATTTTCTACGATTTGGGGATGATCCCCTCTCATCTCACAAGTTTACAGATGAAGAATTGATTATTTACCAAGATAAAATCAGGGATGTGGCAGATGGAATCCGTTCAGGATCATTTGAAACAAAAAAGGGTGATTTCACCTGCCAATATTGTGATTACAAGGATTTTCTATGCCCGGCATGGGAGGAATAAGAAGATTGGATGAATGGAGTATTGGAAGAATGACTTGGTTGATTGGATGGCCGGTTTAATGACAAACTTATTATTCAGGAAAAATTTTAGTTTATACTTGATAAATACTTTTCCATCTGTTTTGAGGACATAACACAACGAAACCCTGTATGTTCCAAACTGGTATCGGGGCTGGTTTTCATTCTCGCGGTTGGACGGTAACCGGCACAATATTGCTCATTACACAAAAATGAACCGCCACGGGTCACCCGCTTTGGAACGGTCGTCTCCATTGGATCAAAACTAGATGTTGGCCCTAAAGGATTCTTTTCACGCCCTTTCATTAAATATGCATCGGGACGGTACCAATCGGCCACCCACTCCCATACATTTCCTGCCATATCATAAAGTCCGATTTTGTTGGCCTTATAATTATAAACGGGATTGGTTCTTTCAAACCCATCCGATATAGTGTTGGATACAGGAAAAACACCCTGCCAAATATTAATCTCCCTACGATTGGTCACTTCTCCCTTTTTGGCAGCATATTCCCATTGGGCTTCAGTCGGTAACCTCATACCTGCCCAATTTGCAAAAGCATCCGCATCATACCAGGACACTTGCACCACGGGATGATCCATCTTTTGATCGATTTCGGAATTTTCACCATTGGGACGGCGCCAATCAGCATTCTGTGACCACTGCCACCACTGCACAGGGGATGATGGATTTGCCGGTGTACTATGATTGATAAAGGTTAAAGATCCGGCCACCAGCATTTCCTTTGGTGGGGGGGGTGTCCCCGGTGGAACTTGGGCCATGATTTCTTCCAGGGAAGGCGCTACCTCGGCGGTGGTTTTATATTGCGTTTGATCCACAAAGGCTGCGAATTGTTTATTGGTCACCGGTGTTTCAGACATCCAGAATCCATCCATCTTCACGGAATGAACGGGTTGTTCATCAGGGCGTGCCATTGGCTCCATGCTGCCCATTTCAAAGGATCCCCCGGGGATCCATACCATCTTCATTTCCATCTCTCCAATCGAAATGGATTTATGTCGGATCTCCGGAGATGAACCGCAACCGATCAGGCACAGGGCCAGAATTAATATTTTCATTCGCATTATTAAGAATCAATCTAATACTATTCATGTGAAGCTGATTCGCCATTTTTTTCTGTTTCATGTAACTCCTTACATTTAAATTGAGATTCTTTTGATTCCACAATGAGGAGGTAATTGTGAAAAAACTTTTCTTATTCATTTTGTTGATCGGTTTCGTTTTCAGTGATTCGATTTCAGAAAAAACCAAGTCCATGGAAAAAATGGATGGTTACATTGATATGTATTGGGACAACAGCACCGGGAAACTGTGGCTGGAAATTTCCGATTTTGATTTTGAATTCTTGTATGTGAATTCTCTCATGGCGGGGATGGGTTCCAACGATGTGGGCCTGGACCGGGGTCAACTGGGGAATGAGCGCATTGTTTATTTTCATCGAGTGGGACCGAAAGTCTTACTCATCCAGCCCAATTACCGCTACCGCGCGAACACGGATGATCCGAAAGAAATAGCCTCGGTTGCCGATGGGTTTGCGAAGTCCACCCTGTGGGGATTTAAGGTTGAAGCGGAAGAAAAAGGCCGTGTACTCGTGGACGCCACGGATTTCTTTTTACACGACGCCCACGGAATTGTGTCACGGCTAAAAAATCAGGAAATGGGCAATTATAAAGTGGAAAAAAGCCGCTCCGCTATTCACCTCCCTGCCACCATGAACTTCCCAAAAAATACGGAAGTTGAAGCCCTCATGACCTACACCGGGACAAATCCCGGGCGATATGTCCGCCAGGTCACCCCTACACCCACAGCAATGACAGTTCGTTTACATCACTCTTTTGTTGAGCTCCCGGATGACAACTATTCACCCAGGAAACACGACCCCAGAGCAGGTTATTTCCCCATGTCCTTCCAGGATTACGCGGTCCCCCTGGATGAATCCATATATATCCGCTACATCACTCGCCATCGCTTAAAGAAAAAACATCCAAATAAAAGAAGAAGCGAAGCGGTGGAACCCATTATTTATTACATTGATCCCGGCGTACCAGAACCGGTGAAAACCGCCATGTTAGAAAGCGGCCGCTGGTGGAATCAAGCGTTCAATGCCGCAAGATACATCAATGCATTTCAAGTGAAAGTACTTCCCGATGGGGCTCATCCCATGGATGTGCGCTACAACATGATCCATTGGGTCCATCGGGCGACTCGGGGATGGTCCTACGGCGGTGCTGTGGTCGATCCAAGAACCGGTGAAATCATCAAAGGAAATGTATCTCTCGGTTCACTTAGGCTTAGGCAAGATTATCTCATTGCCACGGGACTTTTAGCACCCTATAAAAATGGAACGGAAGTTCCGGACCACATGCGTGAATTGGGGCTGGCTCGTGTTCGCCAACTGGTCGCCCACGAGATCGGTCATACCATCGGACTCGCTCACAACTATATCGCCAGTACAGCAGGTCGGGCCTCGGTCATGGATTATCCCCACCCCACGGTCACCCTGGATAGGAATGGCAACATTGAATGGCGGGATGCTTATGATACAGGTATCGGTGAATGGGATAAAATTACTGTTGAATATGGCTATCAGGATTTCCCTGATGGTACCAATGAGAAAGAAGCACTGGAAGAAATAATCCAGGATGGGATTCGCCGTGGTTATACCTTTATTACCGACCAGGATGCAAGACCACGGGGGTCCGCCCATCCTACAGCCCACCTTTGGGATAATGGGAAAGACCCTGTAACCGAATTAGATAATTTAATGGCCGTCCGCAAAGTGGCCCTGAATAATTTCGGTGAAAATAATATCCGTTTGGGACAGCCCTACAGTGATATCGAGGATGTACTCGTTCCCATCTATTTCTTACATCGCTACCAAATCGAAGGTGCGGCGAAAGTCGTGGGTGGACTTAATTTCTCCTATGCCCTCCGGGGTGATGGTCAAATGGTGACTGAATTCCTGGATCCAAAATTCCAAATGGATGCTTTAGATAGATTGATCGGTACACTCCAACCGGATGCTTTAACCTTAAGAGAAGAATTACTTCAACTGATTCCACCCCGTGCGGCCGGACGGGGTCGCACCCGTGAATCTTTTAAATCCAGAACCAGCGTAACATTTGATGGGGTCAGTTTGGCTGAAACTGCTGCAAGCCTCACCTGCCGGATGATCTTCCACCCTGCCCGAGCCACCCGATTGGTGGAATACTATGCCCGTGACAATAATCAGCCAGGGTTGGAAAAAGTGCTAAGCAGGGTTGTGAAAAAAACAATAGCAAGCAAAGCACCAAAAGGCCTGGCGGGTGAAGTGAAGCGGAGTGTGGATTTTGTCGTCCTTGATCATCTAATGAGCTTGGCCGTAAATAAAGATGCCTCCCCAGCCGCCCAGTCAATCGCCATGGCAGAAGTGAATGCTTTAGCGCGGCAATCAGTGCGTATGCGTGGAAAAACATCTCGAGACAAAGCGCATTTCAGTATGCTTCAAAAACGCATCAAAACATTTTTAGATGATCCGAAGGATTATGAACCGGTACAAGTGCCGGCAGCTCCACCGGGATCTCCCATTGGAACCAATTTCGGCTGCACATTTGAAAACCCAGTCTTAAAATATTCTAATTAAGAGGAAGATGATATGAAACCCAGAATCCTTTCAATTCTGTTCCTGCTAACGGCCATCGTGTCAGCAGATGGTTTAGACATGAAAAAATTCAAGGGCATGAAAGCCCGGAGCATTGGTCCTGGCGGTATGAGTGGCCGAGTGACTGCTATAGATGTGGTCCTTTCTAATACGGATGTTATCTATGTGGGTACGGCGTCCGGAGGCTTATGGAAATCCGAAAGTGGCGGCATCAAATGGGAACCGATATTCGATGATCAAAAAACAGCCTCTATTGGAGATGTAACCGTTGATCCCACCAATCCCGACGTAATATGGGTCGGCACCGGAGAAGGAAATCCCAGGAATAGTCAATCGGCCGGATTTGGTGTATACAAAAGTATTGACGGCGGTAAAACGTGGGAATACAAAGGATTAGGTGAAACCAGGAATATTCATCGTGTTTTGGTCAACCCCGACAAACCGGATGAAGTTTATGTCGGTGCCCAGGGGCCTGCCTGGGGAGAGAGTAAACACCGGGGTGTATATAAAACCTCCGATGGCGGAGACACTTGGAAAAAAATTCTTTATGTGGATGAAAATACAGGCATCGGTGAATTGGTCATGGACCCGCGTAACCCGGATAAACTCATTGCCAACATGTGGCAGTTTCGGCGCTGGCCCTGGTTTTTTAAATCAGGTGGGCCCAGTTCCGGGATGCACATCACCTTTGACGGCGGTAAAACATGGAAAAAGCGCACTGATAAAGATGGGCTGCCGAAAGGTGATCTCGGCCGCATGGGTATTGCCATTGCCCCTTCCAATCCGAAATTAATTTATGCCCTGATTGAATCCAAAAAAAATGCCCTCTATAAATCGGAAGATGGGGGATTTAAGTGGAAAAAAGTATCCGATAAAAATATCGGCGGCCGCCCCTTTTATTATGCCGAAATCTATGTGGATCCGGTGAACGAAAACCGCATCTACAACCTCCATACCTTTGTGACCGTTTCAAATGATGGGGGCAAAACATTCGGTTCTCTCATGACAGCCTACGGTGCCCATGGGGTCCACCCGGACCACCATGCCTTTTGGGGCCATCCCACCAATCCCAATTTTATTATTGAAGGAAATGACGGCGGGTTGAACATTTCTTTGGACCGCGGCAAAACCTGGCGCTTCGTGGAAAACCTCCCCGTGGCCCAATTCTATCACATCAACTATGATATGGATTGGCCCTACAACGTATATGGCGGTATGCAGGATAATGGGTCATGGCGTGGCCCGGCTTACGTGTGGCGGTCCGGCGGGATTCGAAATTCCTACTGGGAAGAGTTGGCCTTTGGGGATGGTTTCGATGTGGTTCCTCATCCCGGCAATTCCCGTTTTGGATATGCCATGAGTCAGCAGGGGTATGTAAGCCGATACGATTTAATTACGGGCCACCAGCAATTGATCCGTCCCGTTCATCCTAACGGTGAGTATCTGCGCTTCAATTGGAATGCGGCTATCGCCCAGGATCCATTTGACGAGGATGCGATTTTCTTCGGTAGTCAATACGTGCATTACAGCAGGGACCGTGGAAATAATTGGGACATCATTTCTCCTGACCTCACCTCCAATGATCCTGAAAGACAGAAGCAGCATGAAAGCGGCGGCCTCACATTTGACGCAACCGGCGCAGAAAATTATACCACTATTTTGGTTATTGAACCCAGTACCCTGGATCGAAATATGATTTGGGTCGGTACCGATGACGGCAATGTCCAACTCACCACAGATCGTGGAAAAACATGGAAAAATGTAGCCAAAAAGATCCATGGCGCTCCGGAAGGCAGTTGGATCACCCAAATCAACGCATCCACTTACGACCCCGGTACGGCTGTAGTGGTGATCAATAATTACCGCCGGAATGATTGGAAACCCTACGTATTTAAAACAGACAATTATGGAAAATCATGGAAATCCATCGCCGACGAAGAAGCGGTATGGGGCCATGCATTGAGTTATGTGCAAGATCCAATTGAACCCAATCTTCAGTTTTTGGGTACGGAAAACGGTCTTTACGTTACTTTAGATAATGCCAAAACATGGAGCAAATGGACCAGTGGATATCCAACTGTTTCCACCATGGATCTAAAAATCCACCCACGGGAGCATGACCTTATTATCGGCACATTCGGCCGGGCGGCCTACATATTGGACGATATTCGTCCCCTGCGGGAAATGGTCTCGTCGAAAGAAGACCTGATGAAAAAACGCCTTCATTTCTTCGAACCGCCAACGGCTGTCCAATCCATCAACCGCCAGGCCGCCGGAACACGGTTTGAAGCCAATGCCATTTTTTCCGGGAAGAATCGCAGTCGCGGCGCCATGCTGACATTTGTGTTCAATCCTGATAAAAAGAAGAAGAAGGATAAACCCAAAAAAGAAGACAAGGATAAAAAGTCCAAGGTAGGTGATAAAAAAGAGAAAGTGACTATGGAAGTACTGGATGAGGATGGTGAAGTGATACGCACGGTGAAACACAATGTAGAGCCCGGGATCAACCGCGTCTATTGGGGCTTGCGCCGAAAAGGGGTTCGTTCCCCCAATTTGCCCAAGCCAACCAAGCCGGATGCCCGGGAACCCGGTGGTCCACCTGTTCTACCCGGCGAATACACCATCCGCCTATCCCATGGAAAGGATACAACCACCCAAGTAGTGAATGTCATATTAGATCCGCGTGTAGGTATCCACACGCGAAATCTGAAACGTCTACAGACAATTTATGAAAGGCAGATGGAGATCACCGCTTCAGTCACCCAGGCTATGGATCGTATCCGCGAGGCCAAATCCATCGTGGGTTCCGTAAACAAAATGCTGGATGTGAAAAAGAATAAATCCCATAAAGCGCTGCAGAAAAAAGGCAAGACGATGTCCGACAGCCTGAAAGTGTTGGAAGAGTTGATCGTGAACAAAAAAGGACTCCAGGGAATTGTGAGAAGTCCAAAAATTCTCAGCGGAAAGATTAGTGCCCTAAACCGATATTTATACAGTAACCTTTCGGGGCCCAACAAGAGCCATGATTATTTACTCGAATATTCTGAAGCTGAAACGGGAAAAGTTTTGGAACAGGTGAATACATTTTTCAAAGACGAGTGGCCGGAATACCAGTCTGCGGTGGAGGATGCGGAGTTATCCCTGTTCAAGGATTATACGCCGATTGAGATGAAGTAGAATTAATGCAATTGATATTAGGGTACCCAATACGAGACTCAGGTTCTTAAAAATCCAGAGATATGCTCTTAAATAAAAATGGAAGGTTATACGTTAAACCGCTTAATAAGGGCTTTAATTTGTCTTGTATTCAATAACCGTTTTCCATTTAATATTTCAGAAACCACACCTTGACTGTCAATTTCTTTCAGTTATGTCCATAAATTTCTGTACTTTTTAAAAAGGATAAAAAAATGGCCACGGCCTCCTATTAATTTTCTTGGTGTGAAAATCAAGGAAATCAATTTAAAGTATGAATAATCCGTTTTATCCACAGTATGAAACCACGCATCCAATGCATTATTACTATTAGGATGCCTTTTCTCAAAATCAATCAATCTTTTTCTGGTGATTACACATATGACAATTTTTCTCAATGTGAGATTTTTTCATTTTTTTATTTATATTTGGGGTTAATACATGAAAGGGTATTTATGATATTAATCTAAAATTAGGTCTAATAGACAAAAGCGGTTGCTGATTTAGCTGTAATTATTTGATTT
>CAYFJU010000035.1:0-29302 GCA_964343505.1 uncultured bacterium | reverse complement strand
AATTGAGGCTGCTTTAACCGTCTAAACCATACATGAAATTTCTACTGTCGTAGATATTGGTGATCGGACGTACTCATCCCGAGTCTAAACCATACATGAAATTTCTACTGTCGTAGATATCTTAAATAGCCACGCAATCAAACACAATTCATTTATAAGTAATTCTTAAATTTGATTATGCCCAAACAGAAAAAACTTGATAAAAAAGACCCTTATACAAAACTTGGCACCGGCCCCCTAACAGAGACAGAAAAAGAAGAATTGCGGGCCCATGGCCGGGAATTCAGCAGGGTTGCGAGAAAATACTTTAAGGAAAAAGAAGCAGCCGAAGAGAAGCAACGGTTTTTAACTGAAGGAGAAGTGGGTAAGATGAAAAAGGAGGCACGGCAGTTTAGTAAAGAAGCGCGGGAAAATCTCGCAAAGAAGAAAAAGAAAAAATAATAACCACATTTGAATTGAACAGTTATTGTTGTGTAATTTCGTATGTCCCGTCGTGGCTGGCTCCCCGGCAGAAATGCCCGATGGATTTCTCAATGGCTGGGTGGATTGAGAAAGCTTATTTAGAATGTACCATGTTTTAGCCCGAGATTGCGCGAGGGGTTTCTGAAATATTGGAATGAAGGGGTGGCGCCCCTTCCTCAAACAAGATATTTGAATCGGCAGCAAGGCGAGCTGTGTCATCCGTGCTTTTAACTCCGGGAGTGTCGGAAAACGTCTCGGAACCAATTTGAAAAAATGGGCAGAACGTATGTCGGAAGGCATACCAGCACCCGGAAGTTGTTTTCATTATGAATTTACGAGCCGGACCTGCCGGAACCGCGAACCGGCCTGCTCAATTAAACTATGTGGTAGATTCCTGATGAGGCGTTTCGGACGTTAGATGGAGGTTTCGACATCAGTATCGCATTACGAGTCTCCCACATGGTTTTACCCCTGGACCAGGAGCCATTGGTTCACTTCGACCGGGAATGTCCATAGTCCTTCCGGTGGGGTAATTTAGACCTTTAAAATATATGTGGGGAATTCCCACCATTTCGTGTAATTTTAGGCAATAAAAATACAGAGCTATGAATAAAAACATTAATATTAACGAAGATTTTAAGTATATCGGTTCAAAAGTCTTTGACTCTAAACATCGAATAAGTTTGGGATCAAAAATAGTGAACCTATTCAAATCCACTTTAAAATTTGATGAATTCCTTGTTTTTGTTAGTTCAACGGGTGATGTGCTTTTGCGCCCCGCCGTTAAAATTCCCGCATCGGAAAAATGGTTAGTCAATGATCCGCAAAAGATGAAATTATTCGAAAAGGGTATTGAAGATATTGCAAAAAACAGGGTAAAAAAAGTAACGGATTTGGACGAATTTATCGATTCATTATAACACCCATTTTTAATGTATACTCTAAATTTTACTGCAACAAGTGAAGCACAACTCCAGACCCTAAAACATGATTCATCACGGTTAAAGCAATTTAAGGCTGTGGTTAAAACATTAAACTTTTTACAAGCCAATCCAAAACATCCGGGATTACAATCAAAACCCTATAAATCGCTGGCAGGACCTGATGGAGAAAAAATATGGGAGTCCTACGCACAACAGCATACACCAAGCGCATATAGAGTTTTTTGGCTCTATGGCCCCAATAGGCATGAGATAACCATAACAGCTATTATACCCCATCCGTGAGTGGTTTTCCCCTTGTATCAGTCACCTTGGGAGGTATAGGTGATGACCGGTATATTAAACCATGAATTTTGTAAATCGTCTTTTTCTTTTCCTTCTCATGGTCGGATTGTTTTTTCTTTCGCCTTGGCTCCTTGCAGGAGTTTTTATGTCGCAATGGATTTACCCAAAATAATTGGTATTCCATTTTTCATCGCATTTTGTGTGGGTTTACTCTATATTTTCTGGAGGGGGAGAGATTTGTAAGGGAGTGATATTATCAATTTTTCTCATTTAGTTGAAATGTAATATAAGTTGCATAAATTCTCATAAAGAAAGAAATTATGCGCACAATATTACACAGTTATGAATAAGATAGATTATCTCCAATCAAAGATAAAGCAAGGCCTGTGGTCCTTTTCTTTTGAACAAATGGAAAAGGAAATTGGTTATTCTCCAAAGAACAAGATTGCTGTTTATCAAAAGAATGGCAGAATCATTATTCCCGCCAGGGGATTTCATGTCATTGTGCCTGAGGAATATGTAAATACGAATAGATTACCTGTAAATCGATATATTGATTCTCTTATGGCGTTTTATGACCGTCCCTATTATGTGGCTTTATTAACAGCGGCATCCTATTGGGGTTCCGCTCATCAAAGCCCGATGGTGTTTCAGGTCATTACCAATTATAATAGAAGAAATATCAGGATTCAAAACAACCAGATCAATTTCTACAGAAGGCAGGATATGGAAACGGCTCCTGTTGTGAAGCAGAAGTCCTATACGGGCTATTTTAACCTATCCACGCCGGAAGTAACATTTCTTGACTTGGTATTGTTTAATCGTCAGATCGGCGGATTATCCCGGGCAGGAGAAATAGTCTATGAATTAGCTGAACAATTTTCCGAAAGGGGCCTGTGGGATGCATTACCCCACTATTCCAATCCAATCATCCAAAGGAGTGGCTATTTATTAGAATTATTGGAATTAGAAAAGTATGCACGGGTAATTGAAAAGTATTTAGATACCCAAAATATGATTTATAGTTATCTAGATCCTTCGGGGAACCGGATTCGGGAGAATCAAGAACCCCGGTGGAAGATATTTATCAATGATCAGCTGGATATAGAAATATGATTCCCCAAGCCTTTATTACAGAATGGCAGCATTCTGCCCCTTGGTCATCAGATGAACAGATCGAACAGGATTTAATTTTATGCCGGATATTAGTTGAGATGTACCAAAATAATTTTCTAAGAGCGCAATTGGTTTTCCGAGGAGGAACTGCTCTTAATAAATTGTTTTTTCCAGCCCCGGCCAGGTATTCTGAAGATTTAGATTTCGTCCAGCAATCATCTGGACCCATCAAAGATATAATTAAAACGATTCAAAAAACCATTGATCCATGGTTGGGGAAAAGCAGTACGGAGTCCAGAAAGAATGGATTCCGTATTTATAATCGCTTTAATCCGGAAGATAATCCTAGTGGACAAAAAAGAATAAAGATTGAAATTAACACAAGAGAACATTTCAGTATTTTTCCCCTCAACGAATTACCATTTAATGTCCAAAGTCAATGGTATAAAGGTAATTGTAACATTCCTACTTATCAGCTGAATGAGTTGCTGGGCACCAAAATGCGGGCTTTATACCAAAGACGAAAAGGAAGAGATCTATTTGATTTGGATTGGTGCATTGATCATTGCGATGTTGATGAATTGAAAATTATTCACGCTTTTCGCACATATATGAAATTCAAAGGCAATACTGTGGCCCAAAAACAATTCTTAAATAATCTAATTGAAAAAATACAGGATTATGGGTTTCGGCAAGATATAGTGAATTACATTAGACCTGAAATTCAGTATGATCCCGAAAGGGCCTTCGAAAATGTAAAAAAACTTATCAGTTTGATTTAATATGAATACCATCATTCAAAACCGCCTATCCGAAATCGAAGCGGATTTTAATGTAAAAATCCTTTATGCCGTTGAATCAGGCAGCCGCGCCTGGGGATTTGAATCCACTGACAGCGATTATGATGTGCGTTTCATTTATATCCACCCACCGAAATGGTATTTGTCTATCGAGAAGAAAAGAGATGTGATTGAAATTCCCATTGTTGATGAACTGGATATCAGCGGCTGGGAAATCAGAAAAGCATTAAAATTATTCCGTAATTCGAACCCCACGCTTTTAGAATGGATGCGGTCTCCCATTGTTTATAAGCAATTTTCCTGTTTTATTGATGAATTGCGGGAAATTGAATTGGATTATTTTTCACCGAAGGGAGGGATATACAATTACCTTAATTCTGCCAAGCGGAATACAAATCGGTACTTAAAAAATGATGAAGTATTCATCAAAAAATACTTTTATTCCCTGAGAACGTTGTTATGTTGCTTTTGGATTGAGAAGAATCGAACACCGCCGCCCATGGAATTCTCAACTTTGTTGGAGGCCTACGACGGCAGCCCAGAATTCAGGGAAGAAATCCAGGCTTTGTTGGATAGAAAATTAAAAGATGAAGAACTGGACCTGGAGCCGAAGAATCCAGTTTTGGATGAATTTATAAATTCCTTAACGACTAAATATGAGTCATTTGTCGCATCCATGGCTGAATTTGAAAAACCACCAATTGAAGCATTGGATACTTTATTTCAAGAAATGCTGAAGGAGGTTTGGGCTTAATGCCCGGAATCAGTTTCGACTCAACCGAAATCCCTGATAAGCAAGAAACCCTGCAACCAGAAAACCGATCCAGTTAAAGGCAACCGGCAAATCCCATCCGCCGATAAGGACACTTTCACCTGAAATAATTCGCATTAAATGTAGCAGGGCTACCGCGGTGAAAACGATCCCTGTTATTAATGTGTAATTTGACTGATTCATGATTCACCTCTTTTTGGGGTGAATTTATTTGTTTTTGGACCAAGTCCCAACAATTGAAAATTGAAGCACTGGTTCTGTCCCGTCGGGGAAACCGGCCCGTGACGCCCACCAAAGGATTGGCAGGGTTAGCCTTCCGTGAAGCCAACGCCATTGGTGATGATTTGGCGTCACATCCAAGCCGGCGTTCACCTCATTTAACCACCGAACCTGGCGGTTTGTTTCCCAAGGAGAAAGAGGCGCTAACAGTTTTTTGGTTTCCAGGCGAATAAAGGGTGCGAGGTTGACTGAATCAAAGGATTGGATGAGGGATGAAAAATTGAGAGATCCCTGTTGATCAATAAATACGTTGGGATTCTTCTTCATATTTTTGGTCATCTGTAAAGTCACGGTGACAGAGGATAATAAATAAGGGTTGTGTCTTTGCCAAGGCATTGAAAATCGCCTTATCCACGAAGATGAAACAGCGGGTACGGAGGCCAAGTGGAAGGTGAAATCATTATTGGACAATTTTGGCTGACTGGTATTGCTCCACTCTAAAGCGCCAAACCCCAATCCTTTGGGCAAAGTGAATCGCGATCCAAAGCGAACGCCCCTAACATCCACCCGTGTATTCTGTGGATCGAAAGAAAGATCTTCCCGGAGAAACGCTGAATTAAAATCAACCTGTCCGTACCCAATGGATTTTTTGGTGATATACCGAGATACCTGAAAATAGGTGGAAAGAGCCGGGCCGTAGCGAATATTCAGGTGATTATCTCTGCGGGCGGAGGTGTTCACGCCTGCCACCCAGCGTACGCTGCTGAAATCATCATAGGTTGAAGGCCAGTGGGTTCCCCAGTGAGAGGAGGAAAGTCCGCCTCCCTGATCGATGGCGCCCACCAGGGAACAGCACACCTGACCTTTCACGTTCGTCGAACCGATGAGGATGAGAGTGGCAGTGACGAAGCGAAATTTCATTTGTAAATCTCCGTTTCAGGGTAGAAAGCAGCTTGTGAAAACCAATAGGATATAAATGAATTGGCTGCCTTTAGGTTTGTGCTATTGTTCAGTGACTTTCCTAAGATATTCCAACGATTTCCGTTGTTATCTTTTATAATGATAGATCCATTAGCAGTATCCCAGGCATGAATGGAAAGCAAATTGTCAGATTCAAATCCAATGGCTATGTTATCTTTTCCGGATAGGATGATGGCATATGGTTTACCACCGATTGTTTCATTGACAATCTGAGGCGTTTGAAAGTTTGAAATCACATATGCTTTTTGTTTGGATTGGGCAATGATGGATAATACCCTTTCCTTGGCCAGCAGGCGATCATCCAGAGTTTCAATTGGGAAATAGATGAAATCTCCACAGGCTCTTGAATTACAGGTCTTGTATCGTCCGTATGGATAAACGTTATAATTCCGCGAGAATCCTGTGGATGAATTCACAACCATTGAATTGGGGAAGAGAGATTTCCAGTTTTTCCATGTGGTTTCCAGCATGGGCTGCAAGGAAAGTTTATCGCCTTTTTTATCCCCGGATGCAGATGCCAAAAACAATTGCGGCCAATAACTGTCACTGTCCCGATCATACATGATGAGGTTACTGTTATATAACAATCCCGAAACGCCAAACTCACCACTTGCATCAAAATGGATTGCACTTCCTGTGAGTGGACAATAAGAAATGACATAGCCGTCCTCATTGACAATTTCATGCCAATCAAGAATGGGGTGAGGATAAGCCACATATTCTTTTCCGTCCCATACCCCCACCACCAAATCATGGTCATCCAAGTAATTAAGATTTTCCCCATTTATGGGTGATTTCTTTGCATTATCCAGGCTTGGAATGCAGTCCTTTCCGGAAAAACATCCCTGGCGGACATAGTCCGTATTGATGAGCCAATCCGATTCATCCAAATTAAGGGAAGAGGATGCGGGGTTACTGCAGGCAATGAATAAAAATGTTGTCGCTAATATTAGTTTCTTTAGCATGATACACTCACTTTTCTCTTTAGAAAATCTCGGTGCTTGGGTGGAAAGCTGCTTGGGCGAACCAGTAGGAAATAAAAGCTTTGGCTTGATTTAAGGACTCGGTTGTTCCGCCCTTTGAACGGCCTAATATATTCCACAGGTTCCCTTCATCATCCTCGAGTAAGATCATTCCGTTTTCAATATTCCATTGATTGATTTTCAACGGATTATTGGTCTCGTAGGCCACAGCCAGGTTGTCCTTGCCGGAAATGATAATGGAATGATGTATGCCGCCGATGACTTCATTTATGATTGTCGGTGCGTCAAAATTTTCAATCACAAAGGCTTTTTGTTTTTTATCTGTATTAACAGCGATGACTCTCGTTTTTGCTTTTAAACGTTCATCCAGTGTTTGGATGGGGAAATAAATAAAATCACCACAATCCTTCGAATTACATTCTTTGTAGAATCCGTAGGGATATTCAGCATAATCACGGGAAAAGCCATAATCCCCGCTGAGGATCTTTGAATTGGGGAACAGCTTTTTCCAGTTCGCCCAGGTGGTTTCCAGCAGTGGTTGCAGTTTCAACGCTTCCCCGGAACGCCGTCCATTAGCCGCTTTCAAAAACATCTGCGGCCAGAAGCTGTCAGATTTTCGATCATACATAATCAGGTTGCTGTTATAGAGCATGCCGGAGACACCAAACTCGCCTCCCGTTTCAAAATGCAGCGCGCTGCCGGTCAAGGGACAGTAAGAAATAGTATATCCGTATTCATTGGCGATTTCATGCCAATCCAAAATATTATGAGGATAGGCAATATATTCACCGCCAGTCCAGACGCCCACGATTAAATCATCTTCATTTAAATAATCAACGATGGGATCGTCATGGGATGTTTTTTCAGGATGCTCCAAGCTGGGGATGCAATCCTTGCCCCCAAAACACCCTTTGCGGATATATTCAGGATTGATAAGCCAGGTACCGTCCTCAATATCCACCTGGGCTCCACCGGTAGTCCCACCCAGAAAATCATTATCATTACATCCTGCGATCAGGATTGCGGCAAATAACGGCAAAATTTTTTTCAAAATGAGTCCCTCAATGACTTTTATACGTTGGAAGATTAAAGGCGTTTCACACAATTATACTGTCAGGTTGGAGACATTTGGTGTAATTTTAAATCATGTGTGGAAAATTGAATATCTCTGTTATTTTATTTTTCTTTTCACTTGCTTGTGAAGAAAAAATTGAGCCGGACTCCAGCTTCAGCGGTACATATAGTTATATTGCCTTTCACAATAAAACACTGGTTAGAGTTGCGGTTGGCACAATAGAATTACAAGTTGATAATGATAATATTACTCCGGCACTGGTTAAGCGTATGAATATTCATACCATTATATGCCCCATAAATATGTAAAACGTAATTATCCCCTATATCACGTTTTATTAGATATTTACGTTTTAAATAATTAATATAATTCTTCATTTAAAACACATTATTTTTATTCGAAATATGAGCATAATTATTACGACTAACTGATGCCAGTTTAATAATATAACCGGTTCTTGGAATATAACAGGGTGGGGAAATAATTCACCTCAATCCGTCGGTCCCCAAATCGGTAAAGGAACCTTTATCGGAAGTTTATATGACGGAAAGATTTGGATCAATCTTAACCCTGAATTGAAAGACAATAATGTCTATTTAGAGGGACGAGGGGATTCGAGTAAGTTTTTTGGTAATTGGGAATGGTCTGCTATGGTTGGACGGAGTGCGGGTGGATCATTCGAGATCATAAAAAGAGAATTTATTTACCTGTGAAAAATGTTCTATTTGCTTCATTATTCTTGAATCTCATTTTTGTTGTGTCCTGTGAGGATAAAGAAAAGTCCAATGACGGATTTAACGGCACTTATGAATACACGGCCTACTATGCCAAAAGTCTGGTTGTGTGTGCTTCTGGCAGGATTAATATTGAAATGAGTCCTGATTCTTCTTTCACCGGCTCCTGGGATATCAAAGGGGCAAATAATTATAACCAAAATGATATTGGAATGCAGATTGGTCAAGGTGAATTATGGGGAAGTATAAAAAACGGTGAGATTTATATAGATTTAAATCCGGACTATGTGGATAATAATGTCAACTTATTAGGGAATGGAAATATTGCAAAAATTTCCGGGATATGGCTGTATTCAACATTGAAGGGGATTCAATCATCAGGATCATTTGAGTTAATAAAGAATTAGCTGGTTTTGAAAAAAATCTCAATATGGATTGCCCGCCTGCCGGACGGGCAGGGATTGACTATGTCAATCCAAACATCAACCCAGTTGATGCAGTCCAAATTTGGTTTTTCTAATAATTGTATCTCTTTTTTATTTTGGCAAACTCGATGGTTTGAGTTTACACTTGCCCCTCCCTGAGGAGGGATTTATTCCAAAATTAAGAAGGATTTCTCATGGCTGATTCAGCGCCCCGTTTTTCATCTCGTTTTGCATTTTTGATCAGTGCCTTGGGTATTGCCGTCGGTACAGGCAATATATGGCGGTTTCCGCGAATCGCTGCTTCCAACGGCGGTGAGGCTGGTGCCGGATCTTTTTTGATCGCCTGGATCATGTTTCTCCTCCTTTGGAGTATTCCACTCATCATAGCTGAATATGTCATGGGGCGCCAATCCCGAAAAGGAACGGTGGGTGCCTTTGCCCATTTCATGGGTAAGCCATTTGCTTTCTTTGGCGGCTTTGTGGGATTTGTTTCAACGGCCATCGCTTTTTATTATTCTGTAGTGGTGGGTTGGAATATCTACTATTTCGGCAGTATGACCTTCACCAATCTGCCAACGACGACTGACGCATCCTGGGCTTTGTGGAATAATTTCCAGAATGGATCATTCCCGATTCTGTTTCATGCTATTGCCATGAGTATAGGCGGATTTGCCATTTATAAAGGTGTCTCCTCCATCGAAAAAGTAAACCGGGTTTTGATCCCAACATTATTGGGGATTGTCGTTCTTTCCGTAATTAGGGCAATTTCATTACCGGGATCCATGGCAGGGATTTCCTATTTGTTCACACCCGATTGGGCCCAACTGAAAGAACCGAAAATCTGGCTGGAAGCCCTTACCCAAAATGCATGGGATACAGGCGCGGGCTGGGGGTTGTTTCTGACCTATGCCATTTATATTCGCCGGCGTTATGGCGTAATCAAAAATGCCTTTACCACTGCCATCGGGAATAATCTGGTTTCACTTATGGCAGCCATCATGGTTTTCAGTACAGTTTTCTCCATTTTGGGGAATGAAATGGGCATGGCCAAAGGGGAGATTCTGGAAGTGATGAAATCTTCCGGTCCCGCCGCCACGGGATTGACTTTTATCTGGATGCCCCAGTTATTCGCCAAAATGCCCCTGGGCAAACCGTTGGCCATCCTCTTTTTTCTGGGATTGAGTTTTGCCGGATTTTCATCCTTAATCTCTATGCTGGAGCTGGCTGTGAGAAATCTGATCGACTTTGGTGTAAAACGAGCGACAGCCGTGGGCTGGATTATTGGTGTTTGTTTTATAATGGGTATTCCTTCGGCGCGGAATCTGGACATTTTGGGAAACCAGGATTTTGTCTGGGGTGTGGCGCTTATGATATCCGGACTGTTTGTGGCTGTGGCGGCAATCAAATATGGGCTGCAACGCATAATATCTGAGGTCAGTGCAGAGAGTGAGGATGATTGGCCCTTCCCGTCCTGGTGGCCCGGGATTATCAATTTTATCGTGCCGGCGTTGGGTGTTATTTTACTGAGTTGGTGGATGTGGCAGTCTGCCACCATTTATGCGCCTGAAGACTGGTATAATCCCACATCATTGTACAGTGTGGCCACCTGTGTGGTTCAATGGGCTGTCGTCATTGTGACATTTTATGTATTGAATCGCTGGATGAATCAACGTCTGGATAATCCATTAAATAATTGACATGGTAGATACACGGCATGTTTACCCGCCGATAGGCGTGGCCGTGTCTTTACACCGAACAATTATATTGTAAAGACGCATTGCAATGCGTCTCTCCTTCACAAAAGTTTACTAAACCTCGAAAGTTTAGTAAACTTTCTCTGATGTGTAATTTTTTTAAATAATCCTGACAACCTTTTGTGATTCACCCTGTCTAAGGTGTGTTTTACAATTAATGGTGAAAGGTTTTTAAAAAATGAAAATAAATCGAATTATGCCAGTCTTATTCGGCATAGGAATCCTGGGAGCGGGGGCGCCAAAATCTTCAGTGAATTCGGATGAACTTCGAGCCCGCGTATTTGAAATTACACAAACGTCAAACCCCATTATTATTGATGGTGATTTTGACGATACAGGTTGGACAGACGCAGCAACTACCGATTATTTTCTGGAGTTCCAACCGGGAGATAATATAGATCCTCCCGATGAGACCGAAGTAAAACTCACTTACGATAATGAAAACCTTTATGTGGCTTTCACGGCCTATTCAGATCCGGAAGAAATTCGGGCCTCGATCCAAAAACGAGACCAGGCATGGATGGATGATTTTGTCGCCATCGTTGTGGATACCTATGGCGATGCCAATTCAGCCATAATGATTGGCGCCAACCCTTACGGCATTCAAATGGATGCCCTGAACCAAGGAAATGACGATGATGAATCATTTGACATAATTTATGAATCCAAAGGTAAAATAACGGATGTTGGATTCCAGGTTGAGATGGCCATTCCCTTTTCCAGTTTATCCTTTCCTAAAAAAGATGTGCAGGAATGGAAAATCACTTTTTTCCGTAACCAACCCAGGGATGTCCGTCATATGGTTGTTTGGGGCGGTTTCGACCGCTCAAACCCCTGCTGGTTGTGCCAGTTGGGTACCCTGAAAGGTATCGAAGGCATTGAGCAAAAAGGCCGGCTGGAATTTTTACCTACAGTGGTAGGATCACAATCATCTGAACGAAATGGGGACGCAATTAACGACAGCGATCCTTTTGGTGAAGCATCCCTGGGAATTAAATACAGTTTCAGTTCTAACCGCACGGCGGAGGTGACTATTAATCCTGATTTCAGCCAGGTGGAAGCTGATGAGGATCAAGTAGATGTGAATACAACCTTTGCCCTGTCTTTTCGTGAAAAACGGCCATTTTTTAATGAAGGCGCCGACCTCATGGATACCTGGATTAATGCCATTTATACCCGCTCCATTAATAATCCGATTGCCGCCGGAAGGATTATCAACCGCGGACAAAAAAATACGTGGGCACTGCTATCGGCTTTTGATGAGAATTCGCCTTATATCCTCCCTGATGAGGAACGGAGTTATACGGCCATGGGAGGCAAGAGTCTGTCCAATATTTTCCGCTATAAACGGTCTTTGGACCGCGGCAGCTATGTAGGATTTTTAGCCACGAATCGCCGGATGATGGATAATGACGGCAGCGGTTCGGTTTTTGGTTTGGATACACGGTATCGCTTTAATGATATGTATCAATTGGAATTCCAATCTGTATTCAGCCATACAAAAGAACCGGATGATTCACTGGTGGTCTCCGGGAATCAATTTGGCGATGATAATACCTTTACCTTCGATGGAGAATCTTTCACCGGGAATGCGGTGGAGATCGAATTTTCCCGTCAAACCGAACATTGGGTTTTAGAAGCGGGTTATGATCATACTTCCCCCACTTTCCGCGCGGAAAATGGATTTATCCGCAGCAATAATAATAAGCGGGCTTACGTGTCCAGTGTCTGGATCGCCTTCCCCAATGGATTTATTAGCAAAGCGGTGGGTGGATTTAATACGGGCGTAAGACAAAATTTTGATGGCGAAACAAAAGGCCGCTACATCAATCTGTTTGGTAATGTTGAACTGCCGCGCCAGTTCCGCGTCAATATGTGGTACGAATATGAACCGCTTGTCCGGTTTAAGGGCACAGATTTAATAAACCTGACCACCTTTGGGTTGAATATAAATAGCTCATTCAGCAAATCCCTCACTTTTGGCGGTGGTATGAACAGGGGTGAAAGTATTGTCCGATTTCTGGATGTGCCCGAAAAAGGGAAAAGAAGCGCCATGTGGCTTTGGGGCCGAATAAAAATCACGGATAAACTTATGGTTAGTCCCCGATATAACACACAAAAAATGACCACACTCGATGGCAAAGAGGAATATTTTTCTGGATACTTGGCCGCCCTTCGGGTGAATTATCAATTCAATGAATCATTCGGGTTTAAGCTCTTGGGCCAGTACAACGATTTCAGCAATTCATTTACATTTCAGCCCTTGCTGACTTACCAGCCCAGTCCATTTACAATCTTCTATATTGGTTCATCCCAAAACCAATCGGTGAATACCTTATCCGTGGATGCGATCAACAATGGTCAGTTGAAGAGCCGGCAATACTTTCTGAAATTCCAATACTTATTCAATTAAGTCTCTCTAAAAGCCGGGGCTGAGTCGTCACACTGCCCTTCAAGATGATGCCCCGGTTTTTTTCGATCTTTAGATTTCCATTTCTGTCCCCTAACTTCCGGTAATTTAAAACAGGAGGTTAAATTGAAATTGTCGCGTCTTTTTACTGCCACTACTCTGGCACTTTTATTATTATTTCCAGTTCAGACTTTTGCCAAGTTAAATAAAAAGGATGTGCAGAGATCCATTGAGAAACGGGCCAAGGAATACGAAAAAATTGCCAAGTCCATTTGGAATTGGGCTGAAGTGGGGTACCAGGAAGAAAAAAGTTCAGGACTCCTGAAAAAGACTTTATCCGATGAAGGCTTTAGTATCGAATCCGGTGTGGCTGAGATACCCACGGCCTTTGTGGCGGAGTTTGGATCAGGGAAACCTATCATCGGTATTTTAGCGGAATTTGATGCCCTCCCAGGTATTTCACAAGATGTGGCCACGGAACGAAAACCCATTATTGACGGTGGTGCCGGCCATGCCTGCGGCCATCATTTATTTGGAACCGCCTCAACGGCGGCGGCCATTGCAGTGAAAGATTATTTAAAGAAAACTGGCCAAAAAGGCACCATTCGTCTCTACGGTACACCGGCAGAAGAAGGGGGCTCCGGAAAAGTGTATATGGTCCGGGCCGGCCTTTTTGATGATGTGGATGTGGTCCTCCATTGGCACGCCGGGGACCGAAATGCTGCCAGTCCTTCAACTTCTATGGCCAACCGCTCAGCCAAATTCCGCTTTCATGGATATTCTGCCCACGCTGCCGGCGCGCCTGAGAAAGGACGATCATCCCTGGACGCAGTGGAAGCTATGAACCATATGGTGAACCTCATGCGTGAACATATTCCAGATGGATCTCGAATTCATTATGTCATCACACGTGGTGGGAATGCGCCCAATGTGGTACCCGATTATGCAGAGGTCTTTTATTACGTCCGTGATTTCAATGTCGATATCCTGGAGGATATTTGGGCCCGTGTGGTGAAAGCGGCTGAAGGGGCGGCCTTGGGGACGGAGACGCGCATGGAATATGAAATCATTCATGGCAACCGCCCTGTATTGGCGAATGAGGTGACCCAAAAAATCATGTATGATAATTTGGTGTCAATCGGTGGTGTAAAATATACAAGCCAGGAAAAAGAATTTGCGGAACAGATTTACAAAACACTCAGGTCACCGGATAAAGAAATTTCTTCAGCCGCCACGATTCAACCCTACAAATTCAATAAAGGAAAGGGCTCTACTGATGTGGGGGATGTAAGTTGGATGGTCCCCACAGCAGGATTACGAACTGCGACTTGGGTTCCCGGAACTTCGGCCCATACATGGCAGGCCGTTGCGGCGGGCGGCATGGGTATCGGCATGAAAGGCATGATGAACGCCGCTAAAACAATCGCCGGAACGGCCGTGGACCTGTACAACAACCCGGAAGCAGTGAAGAATGCAAAAAAGGAATTGTTAGAACGACGGGGACCGAAGTTTAATTATTACTCACTTCTTGGAGATCGGGAACCACCATTGGATTACAGAAAATAACTTTGCTGCAGTATTTCAGAAAATCTTTATTCTGTTGTCTGTTCCCGATTATTGCGATTTCATGCGATTCAGGGAAAGGGGCTAAAACGGCCAGCCTGACCATTGACTACAATGAACACGTTCGACCCATCCTTAATAATAACTGTATTGCCTGCCATGGCGGTGTGAAGAAATTGGCCGGTGTCAGTTTTTTATTCGAAGAAGAAGCTCTTGCCGAAAGTAAAAATGGCAACCGTGTCATCATTCCCGGTGATGCGGCCAACAGTGAACTCATCGCCCGGGTGACCCATCACGACCCCGATGATCGTATGCCCATGGATGCGGATCCATTGACCGCTGAAGAAATTAATATTTTAACACAGTGGATTAACGAGGGCGCCGAGTGGAAGGACCATTGGGCCTTCATCCCCCCTGAATCAAAATCACCCCCGGAAGTGGATAATGAAAAATGGGTAATAAATCCCATTGATCAATTTATCCTCGCGAGGCTCGAGGATGAAGGACTGACCCCATCCCCGGAAGCGGATAAAGCAACTCTCCTAAGAAGGATCAACCTGGACATTACCGGGTTGCCGCCAACAAAAGCAGATTGTGACCTGTTTTTAAATGATAATTCTCCTGAAGCCTATGAAAAATTGGTGGATCGCCTTTTGGCCTCTCCCCGATTCGGGGAACACTGGACATCCATGTGGCTGGATCTGGCTCGCTATGCCGATTCCAAGGGCTATGAAAAGGACGCCCACCGCGAAATGTGGAAATACAGAGATTGGTTGATTGATGCCTTTAATGCTGATATGCCCTTTGATGAATTTACTATCCAACAACTGGCTGGAGATATTCTTCCGAATCCAACTAATGATCAGATCATCGCCACCGCTTTCCATCGGAATACCATGAATAATGATGAGGGTGGCACTGACGATGAAGAATTCAGGGTAGCCGCTGTTATTGACCGCGTCAATACCACTTGGGAAGTTTGGCAGGGAATGTCATTCGGTTGTGTCCAGTGCCACAGTCACCCCTACGATCCCTTCAGGCATGAGGAATACTACAAGTTTTACTCCTTTTTCAACCAGACGGCCGATACGGATAAGCCCACGGATGAACCGGTCATTGATGTGTACACCAAGGAGGAAGAATCCAAAATTGCCCTGATCAGATCCTGGATCAGTGAGAATAAGGTGAATCCCCATTGGGGGGCACAATTGTCAAAAAAAGAAACGGAATTGGATAGCATTAAGGCAACCACCCTCCCGATCATGAAAGAATTAGCAGGGGATGAACGCAGGGAAACAACCATTTTCAATCGGGGCAATTGGCTGGACAAGGGCCGGAAAGTGGAAAGTGGGGTACCCGCTTCCATGCCGCCTATGAAACAGACTGAAGATCTAGATCGGCTTGCTCTGGCAAAATGGCTGGTCTCAGGTGAAAATCCCCTAACTGCCCGGGTGACAGTGAACCGGATTTGGGCCCGTTTGTTTGGACGGGGAATTGTAGAAACCCTGGAAGATTTTGGCTCTCAGGGGTCGCCACCCATCCACCCGGAATTACTCGATTGGCTGGCCTTGCAGTTCCGGGGTGAACTGGATTGGCGGATGAAACCCCTGATAAAAATGATGGTCTCCTCATCTACCTACCGCCAGTCTTCAAGAGTGACGCCTGAAAAAATGGAAAAAGACCCGAATAACTATTTACTGGCCCGGGCGCCGCGGATTCGCCTAAGCGCCGAACAGATACGAGATCAAGCCTTGGCGGTGTCGGGACTGCTGAGTGATAAAATTTATGGTCCCAGTGTTAAACCATTTCAGCCGGCCGGCGTATGGCAGGTAGTCTATAATGGCGTGAATTGGGAAAAATCTGCTGGAGAAAATGCCCATCGCCGGGGCCTCTACACCTATTGGCGCAGGACAAGCCCTTATCCATCCATGATGAGTTTTGACAGTCCCAGCCGGGAATTTTGTGTGAACCGGCGCATCAATACCAATACACCCTTGCAGGCACTGGTCACTTTGAATGATCCTGTTTACATTGAAGCGGCCAATGCGCTGGCATCTTTCAGTTCGGAAGGAAATTTGGATCAGCAAATCACAGAAGTATTTGAACGGGCCTTGCAGCGGAAACCCACATGGACAGAGGTGGACATACTCAAAAATGTCTATACGGAAGCGGCCATAAGTTTGAAAGAATCCTTTGAAGATTCGGCCGGGAATAATCCCGGTGAATCACTGGGAACGCCCATGGCTGTGGTGGCCAATGCGATTTTAAATTTGGATGAATTCCTGACGAGGCAGTAGTATCCATGAATAAGTATTTAGAGGCTTACCAGAAACAAATCGAATTTGAAACGCGCCGGCACTTTTTAAAAAAGTGCACGACCGGATTGGGCGCCATTGCCTTGGCCTCGTTGACAGGATGCGGGAAAAAAGTCGGTAATGGTTTAGATAAACTGGTAGACCTTGGTAAGCCTCTCTTAGCAAAACCAGCCATGTTTGCACCCAAGGCAAAACGGGTGATTTATTTGCATATGGCCGGGGCGCCCTCCCAATTAGAATTATTTGACTATAAACCAGCTTTGCAAAAATTGGACGGGCAGGATTGCCCCCAATCTCTGTTGGAAGGAAAACGGTTTGCCTTCATTGAAGGGACACCAAAAATGTTGGGCCCTCTCTACCCCTTTAAGCAGTATGGCGACTCTGGGGCTTGGGTATCGGATCGGATGCCACATTTTTCAGGTATTGTTGATGAAGTGAGTTTTTTAAAAGCCATGCATACCGATGAATTTAATCATGCCCCGGCCCAACTCCTTCTTCACACAGGATTTTCCCGCTTGGGCAGACCCAGTATAGGATCCTGGGTGGCTTATGGTCTCGGTTCGGAAAATGAAAATTTACCTGCCTTTATCGTCCTCGTTTCGGGTGGTAAAACACCCAGCGCAGGGAAAAGTATTTGGGGCAGCGGATTCCTGCCCTCCATTTACCAAGGTGTGCAGTGTCGCAGCCAGGGTGATCCTGTCATGTACTTATCAGACCCAAAAAACTTGAACCGGAGCTTGAAAGAAAAAATGATCAGGGGTATCAATAAACTGAACGAAAAGCATTTTAAGGAAGTGGGGGACCCGGAAACACTGACGCGAATTTCTCAATATGAAATGGCCTTTAAAATGCAGATGTCGGTGCCGGAAGCTATGGATATTTCCAAGGAACCGGAATATGTTCATCAAATGTATGGAACGGCGCCGGGGAAATCCTCTTTTGCCAATAACTGTGTTTTAGCCCGCCGATTGGCGGAACGGGGCTGCCGGTTTATTCAACTCTATCATTGGGGTTGGGATGGCCACGGCGCCGATGCGAATGAAGCATTAGACATGGGATTCAAAGACCGCTGTCGGGAAGTGGACAAAGCTATGACTGCCCTGATTTTGGATTTGAAACAGCGGGGAATGCTGGAAGAAACACTGGTGGTTTGGGGCGGAGAATTTGGCCGGACCCCCATGCGTGAAAACCGCGGCGGCAAAGAAATGGTATATAAAGGCCGGGACCATTTGCTGGATGCCTTTACGATTTGGATGGCCGGGGGCGGCGTCAAACCCGGCATCACTCATGGAGAAACAGATGAGATCGGTTATCATGGGGTAGCGGGGAGAACCCATATCCACGATTTACAGGCTACCATCCTCCACCTTCTCGGTCTGGACCATGAAGAATTGATCTACCATTTCCAGGGACGACCTTACCGACTAACGGATGTCTCCGGACATGTGATAAAGGATATCTTGGTTTAAGAAAACGATGCCTGAATTATCACCACTCATCAACCATCCCATCGTCCAATTGATTGGCCGGTTTCATCCATTAGTCATTCATTTACCCATTGGTTTTCTTATCATTGCCTTTATCATGGAATGGGTGAGTTATTTCGATCCGGGCCGAAAAGCTTATCTGAAACAATCAGTCCCATTTATTTTAATTCTGGGATTTATCAGCGGTGTCTTAGCTATTATCACAGGATTTTTCCTATCCCGGGGCGGTGGCTATGAATTAGAAGCGGTATCATCCCACCAATGGGCGGGCATTACCACTACCTTGCTCACATTGGTGACATTTATTTTTCGGCACAAGAAAACCTATTTACCCCTTTTTACAGTAACAATTTTGAGCATTTTTATCTCCGGACACTTGGGTGGTGAACTCACCCATGGAAAAGGGTTCATCACCCAGGGTTTGGAAGAGCCCGGTGTGGGATCAATGGGGGAGATGGACGTTGCGGAGATGGCGTTATATTCCCATGTGATTTCTCCAATATTTGAAACCAACTGTCAAAGCTGCCACAATGCAACAAAGTTTAAGGGTGAATTGAGCCTGGATAGTTATGAAACCATTCTCACCGGCGGGGTCAGTGGAGAAATTTTAGTGAAGGGTGATGCATCTGCCAGTGAAATCATTCGTCGGATTTCACTGCCGGAGAACCATGACGATGCTATGCCGCCGGAAGGTAAAAAAAGGCTGGATCCCAATGAGATTGAATTGCTCAAAATCTGGATCAATTCGGGCCTGCCGAAAGATGTGTTGGTTGCCGATCTTGATCCCGACTTTGGTATGTTGGCGGTTGTGCAAAAAATGGAATCCCGGAAACTGGACTTGGCTAAACCCCAATTTGCAGATGTACCGGCAGTATCCCCGAAAAAAATTGGTGAACTCGTCAAGGCAGGGTTTACGGTTACCCCCATCGCCGCGGATTATCCCCAACTGCAGGTTTCCTACTTCAACCGGCAGGATACCCTGAACCAAAGAAAAATCAACCTCCTGAAAACGGTGAAAAAACAAGTGGTATGGTTGGATATTTCCGGTGCCAACATATTGGACTGGCGATTTGTTTCCGAATTGAAAAATTTAGTTCGTCTGCATTTAAAAAATACATCTGTATCCGACAAAGATCTTCAATATCTCAAGGCGGAAAACCTGGAGCACCTGAACCTGTTCAACACCAATATATCCAAAAAATCTTTGGGAAAGATTGCCTCGTTCATGAAACTGAAATCATTGTTTGTGGGGGAGACGGGCATAACGACTGAGCACGTCACAACCTTAATAAATGACCGCCCGGGGTTATACGTAAATACTGGGGATAGAAAGGAATCCCTGTTGAAAGAAGCGGTTTTACCCCAGCCGAGTTTTGACACCAACCTGAGTTTTATTGAGAAACCGACGCCCTTAAAATTGCATTCAACGATTAAAGGTGTGGTTTATTTTTATTCATTCAAAGGTGAGGAATCCCCTGGGAATTGGAAAAAATTGGATGGGGAAACCATTACCATTGACCGGACTACTGAAATCCATGTGTTTGCCCGAAAAGCGGGGTGGCAACCTTCAGAGGTATTAGAACATGCTGTCTTTTATCGAACGCAACCATTTACCGATGTGATATTGTCCCCGGAACCGAGTGGAAAATATCCGGGGAAAGGGGCCTTATCCGTGAATGACCAAAACCTGGGTTCAAGGAGTTATGATGACGGTTCCTGGCTCGGTTATGAAGGAAAGGATGCGGAAGTCACCCTGGACCTGGTACAGGAAACAGAGGTCAAAAAAGTATCATTGAATATACTGAATGACAGTAATTATTGGATTTTTCCACCACCCAAAATAGCGGTATTTTCTTCCTTGGATGGAAAAAGCTATACAGTCATTGGGGGCCATGAGCAACCGGCGCCCCAACCAGAAGATAAAAATATGAAGCAGACCATCAGCCTTGAAATCGAAAATAAAAAAGCACGCTTTCTAAAATTGAAGATCGCCAACCTGGGGCAATGCCCGGACTGGCATCCCGGGAAGGGGAAAAAGGCCTGGCTATTTTTCAATGAGGTGATTGTCGAATGAAAGTGGCCCTTTTCGGCGGGACGGGATTTGTCGGCTCTTATGTAACTGACGAATTGATCGCATCGGGGTATACACCCAGAGTCCTTGTACGAGAAGGTAGTGAAAACAAACTATCTCAAGCTGAAAAATGTGAAATAGTGATCGGGGATTTATCCGATGAAAAGGCCGTCACTGAAACAATTGTCGGTACTGATGCAGTCATTTACTTAGTCGGTATCATACGTGAATTTCCAAGAAAGGGAATCACCTTTGAGGACCTCCATTTTATAGGGGCCAGGAATTGTATGGGTTTGGCGGTTGAAAAAGGTGTGAAACGGTTCATTCTCATGAGCGCTAACGGCGTGAAAATGGATGGGACGGATTATCAAAAAACCAAATTCCTGGCGGAACAGGTTTTGAAAAACACTGCTTTGGATTGGACCATCTTCCGGCCTTCCCTCATTTTTGGTGATCCCCGCGGCGGAGGCAGACCGGAATTCTGTTCCCAGTTGAAAAAGGATATGCTGAGCATGCCCATACCGGCACCCTTATTTTTTGAAGGATTGATCCCCAAAAATGCAGGTGAATTTTCCATGTCCCCAATCCATGCTGCCGATGTAGCCAAGTGTTTTGCAAAGTCAATTGACCAGGAAGCATCCATTGGAAAAACTTTTGAACTGGGAGGCGAAGCCACCTTCACATGGAAAGCATTGATTGATATGATTGCCGCAGCGTACGGGAAAAAGAAATGGAAAATACCTGCGCCGGCAATTGGGGTCAAAATGGCGGCCGCAATCTTAGACCGTTTCGACTGGTTCCCCATTTCACGGGACCAACTCACCATGCTCTTAGAAGGAAATACCTGCAGTGGATCGAAGGCATTTCAAAATTTTAATATTGATCCGATCCCCTTTTCAGCAGAAAATCTTGAATATTTGAATTCATAAAATCAGTGTATTTACAAATGACAAAAACAGGTATATTACTCTTCACAATGTTCACCTCTTTATTTAGCATGTCAGCCGATACATTAAAGGTCGGTGATATGGCCCCCGACTTTACCCTCCTATCCCAGAATAAAAAAAAGGTCACGCTGAAAGATTACCGCGGGAAAAGGGTCGTAGTTTATTTCTTCCCCAAAGCGGATACGCCCGGATGAATCAAGGAAGCGTGCGGGTTCCGCGATGCATTCGGAGAATATGAAAAAGCGGGTATTTCCGTTTTGGGAATCAGTTATGATTCGCCCAAATCCTTATTGGCCTTCAAAAGAAAGTACAACTTGCCCTTCATCTTGTTGTCCGACCGGAACAAGGAAGCGGCTACAGCCTATGGATCCAAAAGCAAGTTTTGGGCCAAGCGCCACACTTTTGTTATTGATAAAAATGGCAGGATTGAAAAAATATATAAGAAAATGAATGTCAATACGCACGCGGGGGAAATTCTTGACGACATCTTGGGTAAAAAGTAGTTTATTTATAATTCTCCTGGGATGGTTGAACGCCCAGGAAACAAATCAAATTCACGGCTTCATTACCGATAAAAGTTCTGGTGAGGCCCTCATCGGGGCCAATGTATACCTGTCCGGAACAGATCAGGGAACGGCCACCAATTTCGACGGTTATTTTGTGGTCAGTGAAATTCCTTCCGGGGATTATGAAGTGGTCATTTCTTACCTGGGATACGATACGGAGAAAAAGGAAATATCTCTCACCGGTGGAGAGGACAGGGAACTGTCCGTGGCCTTGGAAATAATCCCCATTGAAATGCGTGCCATTGAAGTCACCGGTGAAGAACTTGAGCGACGGGTGAATATCCAGATCAGCCGTAATACCCTGAATATGCGCCAGCTCAAAAATGTACCCCAGCTTGGAGAAGCGGATTTATTCAGGACACTCCAAAGCCTGCCCGGGGTTCTCACTGAATCTGAATTCAGTACAGGGTTGGTAATCCGCGGCGGTAACTCAGATCAAAACTTGATTTTGTTGGATGGAATTACCGTTTACAATCCATCCCATGTGGGGGGACTTTTTTCAAATTTTATTGTGGATGCGATTAAAGAGGCAGATTTGTTGAAAGGCGGCTTCAATGCAGAATACGGCGGCAGACTTTCCGCCGTCCTCAACGTCCGCAGCCGGGAAGGGAACCGGAATAAATTCAACGGGAAAGGGTCCATTTCACTTCTTTCAGCCCAGACCACTTTAGAAGGGCCTATCGGCAAGGGCGCCTGGCTTATGTCTGCCCGGCGCACTTATTTTGACAAGGTTTTCAAGGGGACCAGTTTTCATTTCCCCTATTATTTCTATGACCTCCAGGGACATGTCTTCCAGGACATTGGGAAGAATGACCGTATTTCCCTATCCTTTTATTCCGGGAAGGATGATCTATTCTGGGATGAATTATTGCTCAAAGGCCAATGGGGGAATCACACCATCAGCACCAATTACCGCAAATTCTTCAACACCAAACTGGTGTCCAACTGGCTGTTGGCCAAAAGCCGTTTCAACATCTTTTTTGGTCTGGGGGGTGAATCGGGGATCAATGAAGAGGATTATATTGATGATTTAACATTCCGTTCCGATTGGACATGGTTTGCCTCACAGGATGTGCAAGTGCGTTTCGGTGGCGAAATGAAAGATCTGGATTTTGTGTACAGCAGTAGTTTTTTAGACAGCACCATTTTTGATACGCGAACCCATCCGAAGGAAGGTGGCGCCTATGCCAAAATGAAATACTGGATGACGCCCAGACTTATGCTGGAGCCGGGACTGCGCGTGAATTATTATGATAAAGCACAGAAAAACATTTTTATTGATCCCCGCTTCGGGTTGAAATATTTACTGACGGAAGACCGCTACATCAATTTTTCCGCCGGTGTTTATCACCAATTCATGGAAACGATCCAGGATGATTTTAATCCCAAGATCCTGGATGCATGGTTCGCCATCGATTCCTCCGTGACGCCCGCATCGGCCAACCAAGTGGTTTTGGGGTATGAGGAATATTTTGGGCCCTCCTACCATGTTCAGGTCGAGACCTATTATAAGGAAATGAAAAATTTACTCACCTTTGTGGACGAACGCTCCACGGTTGATGAGATCATATCTGATGAAACATTGGATGATCTGGTTGACGTGGGTGACGGGTATGCCTACGGATTTGAATTATTTTTTGAAAAACGATTGGGTCGTTTAAACGGATGGGCCTCTTACGCCTGGTCCCTGGCGCGCAAAAAATTCAAGGGGGATGAGTATTATACCAATTGGGACAGGCGCCATGTATTCAATATTATCGGCAATTACAGGCTCAACCCCAAATGGGATATCAATGCCAAGTGGACCTTTCAGACCGGGCAGCCTTATACACCAATCCTCGGTTATTACATTGAAAAAGTGCCTGATGCTTCCCAGCAGATTTACCGCACCATTCCGGGTACGCGAAACGGCGGGCGATATCCCCTCTACCATCGGTTGGATTTGGGTGCTGTATGGCATACACAAGTGAAGGGCAGGAAAATGGATGTTTTCATCCAGATCGTCAATACCTATTGGCGGAAGAATGTTTTTCGATATGCTTACCGCTTTGGCAGTACACTCAATGGCGTGGATGACGATGGGGATAAAAAAATTGACGAAGAGGATGAAGGCCGCCCTCAGCGCGGCGTCATCAATGGGCTGCCGATCATCCCCAGTATAGGAGTGACTTTTGAATTTTAAAGGACACATTTTATTAGGAATTATATCCATCTTTTTGTTTTCATCCTGTGAGCCTGTAGATGACGCGGTCAAGTATGAAGAAAAGGTGGTTGTCTTTGGGAATTTGAAAGCCTTTGAAGGCTTGTTAGATACCATCTATGTGTCACGGTCTTATCAAATTGATCAACCCCATGAAGCTGAAGCCAACTGGATTACTGATGCAGAAGTGTATATTCGGAATGGGTCAAAATTGTATCCTTTTAAGACCTTTACAAACTATCCAGGAAGATACACGCTTTTTAGGCAAAGAGGTGAGGTAACTCCAAATGAAACATATGAATTATCCGTCAAATGGAACGGGCACGACTTGAGTTCTAAAACGGTAATTCCCGGCAATTTGCATATTCATTCCATAAAATCCACCGATTACCAGTGCGATGGCGAGCAAGTTACGATTGACTCGATTAATCTGTATTTAGAAGAAAATACAAGGGCAGAAATTTGGCAAGCTTTGATCACAAAAGATTTCTCAAAGATAAAAATGGATACGGTCGTTTATAAGGAGGGCAGTTGTTATACGACCAGTTTTGCTTCTATCCCCATGTTTGTCATAAAGTGGGAGGCGGAGAGTGATCCCGGGATGATGCGGCTAGTCAGTCATGCCCTGGAAGATGATCCGGTGAATGCGATTGTGGATACATCCTTGTCAGCCCATATTTTTAAAGGACATATGATGGTGAATAGCGAGGGACAGCATTACTGGCCAAACCCGATTGTTTGGCACTTGAGCCAACAATACTTAGATTTTGGCTGGCTGTCGTTTAATTATTCCGGCGTCCATTTGATCGAAATCCAGGTGGCCGATGAATCCTTCAGGAAATATTACAAAGGATTTCCCCTTGGCCCGCCCCAAAATCAATACATCCTCCCGGAAAGTAATATTGAAGGCGGATATGGCTTGTTTTCATCCACCCATTCAAAATACTTTTTTGTCTATGTAAAAACGGAAAAATAATGAAAAAACTGATCTTTGTGTTATTTATAATCATTGGATGTAAAAACAGTGGAACCAAAAACCCGAAAGGATTCCAGACAGAAAATGTTATTCTGATCACCTTGGATGGGGTCCGCTGGGAGGATGTATTCTCTGGGGCCGATAAGGAGATTGTCCAGGACACCTTGTTCGTGAAGGATGTGGAAAAAACATCCGCTGAATTTTGGTTTGATGATTATAGCCAAAGGCGGGAAACGGTTTTTCCATTTATTTGGAATACCATTGGGGAACAAGGACAAATCTATGGGAACCAGGAGAAGGGCAGTGTCATGCGCCTAGTCAATCCTTATTGGATTTCCTATCCCGGTTACAGCGAAATCCTCGTCGGTTTCAATGATGATAGTTTATCCAGCAATGCGAAAGAGTGGAATCCCAATATTAATGTGCTTGAATTTTTAAACGAACAGGATAAGTTTAAAAACGGGGTCGCGGCCTTTGCTTCCTGGGACGTGTTTGACTGGATCATCAATAACCAGCGTAACCACTTTACGATTAATTCCGGCGGATTCCCTTTTGAAGACAGCCTCCTGACGCCAAAACAGCGCTGGCTGAATGCCTTCATTGCCGATGTGCCGTCTCCATGGTATGGCACGGCGGTTCGATGGGATGCCTTTACTTTTGAATACGCCTTTGAATATTTAAAGCTGAATAAGCCCCGTGTACTGTATATCGCCTTTGATGAGACGGACGAATTTGCCCACCAGGGAAATTATGATAAATACTTGTCTGCCGCCCGGCGGCTGGACGGCTACATCGCCCAGATTTGGGATTGGTTTCAGTCGAAGGAAATGTATCGGGATAAAACCACTTTAGTCATCACCACAGATCATGGTCGTGGCGCTCATGAAGGGGGAACCTGGCGCCATCATGGCAATGAAGTGCCCGGCGCTGAATTTACCTGGGCGGCTGTGATTGGTCCGGATACGGCCCCATTGGGCGAGGTGACGGATGTTGATACAATTGCTACGAATCAGATTGCAGCAACAATTACCCATTTACTGGGCTATGATTATGAAAGTACCCGGGAAGTGGGAGAGGTGATTGGCTCCATGGTTGGTAGCAGGGGAGAATAATCGTTTTTTATAACACACCCTTGGGCTGCGTCAAAGCCCCTCTCCCGCCTAAGTGAAAGCTCCGGACGGGTAAACGAGAGATTCTGCGTTTACGATGCAATAGAAATATGCCCCAATTTTGGATTAAAAGGGGTCTGGTTTTTTTAATTCACCCACCGCAATATGAATCAACTTTCAAACAATCAGCATGACTTCTCTATGTGTCCGTTTTTTTTATTGCAAGAACAATGCTAAAAGAGTCTCATCCTGGTATAGTATAATGAGTACCTTAAATATTATCCGGAATAAAATCTTGGCCAGGATGTTTGCAGTAGCCAAAAGAAAAACACCTTACGTAGTTTTGGGTTATTGTGCAGCCTGACTTTTTACTTGGTTAATCCTTAGAATACGGGCAGGCCAACACCTTCGGTGGCACTACTCTCTAAACGGGACTTTTTACATTATTTTAATTGATACGCAGTCTCAATATTGATAAATTCTGGCATGTATGTATGCATTTGTAACAGCGTAAACGATAAACAAATCCGCCGGGAAGTCCGCGAAGGCCGGGGCAGAATCTCTCAATTAAAGCAAAACCTGGGTGTCGGAACCCAGTGCGGTCAATGTGTTAATCATGCCCGAGAGGTTGTTTTTGAAGAAACACCCATCTCCGAATTTTTAAACCAACCCCTGACTGGTTCAGATAAAATTTCAATTTGACCTTTTTAATTGTTCATTTTAATGTAAACGATTCTCAATATCATAAATCCTAATATATCGTAACTTAGCCTTGAATTAGTTCTTCCATTTCGGATATATTCCCCTAACCGAAATCATCCCAAAAGGAGGGATTATGCAAGGCGATAAAAAGGTAATCCAACACCTCAATACGGTTCTGAAGAATGAATTGACGGCCATTAACCAGTATTTTTGTCATGCCAAGATGTATGACAACTGGGGATTGGAAGAGTTAGCCGAAAAAGAGAAAAAAGAATCCATTGATGAAATGAAGCACGCCGATGATCTGATTGAGCGCATTTTATTTCTCGAAGGCCTACCCAATCTCCAGGATTTAGGCAAACTGTATATCGGTGAAGATACCAAAGAAATGCTGGAATGCGACCTGAGATTGGAAATGGAATCGGCGCCCACGTTGAGAGACGCAGTTGAATACAGTGAATCCATCAAAGATTATGTATCCAGAGATCTGTTCCAGGATATCCTGGAAGAAGAAGAAGAGCATATTGACTGGCTGGAAACTCAATTAGACCTGATCGATCGCATTGGACTGGAAAATTACCAGACGGAAAAAATGAGCTAAAGAATTTTTCTTTAGTGAGAAAAGCCCTATCCCACAGCATGCGGGATGGGGCTTTTTTATTTTAATACTATTTGAAAAATAACTAATAAAATCATTGCTTGGTCTTTACTACAAAGAGGGCAGGCGGTCACCCAATATTTTTCAGGATTCAGGATGAAAGTAATTATTTATATACAACCACCCCTAACTTTTGCCAAAATGGACTATTAATGAAATGAGATCCCCATCTCTTAGAGGAGGGGACATTGGGGTGGTGGTTAATGAATAAAAAACGCCTGGAGAAAGGTGCTGATTCATGTTTTTTTGGTGAGAAATATTATAAATCTCAGAGACTTCCTAAACAGTCATCATTTTCAATTTGTTCCCGCTTGTGATTTTCCCCATTACCAAATCAGTAGATTAGAAAATTAATCCTATTTTTTTGATTAATCTTTATCCCAAATTAGGGTGTACGCACACCATGGACCCACACCAACTGTCCACCCAAAAATGCCGTAAAAGAAACAATAATGACTAAAAGAATCAGAAAAGCTAAAGCGAGGACATCAATTCGCCTGTCTTCCATATTTTTAAAGAATAAATATATCCATGAGAGGAAAAGAACTATGGAACCCCAAGTGACGATATTACCCATCAGTTCATGGCGGTTCATCATCTCGAGTATTTCGGCAGAATAACCCACTTGCCCGGCGCGGGCTGCTTCCCGTTCTCCCGTCAATGAGGAGAAAATAGAAAATATGGCTGACATTCCCAGAAGCCACATCCCAATGACACGGCACATCCAGTATGGCCGCCACAATTGAATTGCATGAAGTATCAGAGCCCCATACAAAAATGCTATGGGAAAGTGTACGATAGCCGGATGGAGGGGGAGATTCATGGAAAAAGTTAGTAAAAAAAATGATTTGAGGTTACATTTCATTCAACCAAAGAGGAAATAATCATGTTAAGAAAAATAATTCCACCTGCTTTGATTCTTATATCCTGTATTCTATTCGCCCAAGAAGTGTCAGAAGCCAAACTGGACACTTTAATCCAAAACCAAGACCAAATGCTGGAAAACCAAGAAGAGATTATAGCAAATACAAAATTTGTGGATAACCTGGCCGGGAAATCATTTGGCGTAGAAATAAACCCATTTCGTCTCTTAAACCCAGAAAAAACTGATTATACAGGCGGTTTCTCCCTTTTTAATGTGAACCCCAATGCGGAGATTGCTTTTCCAGTTGTATATAATAAAACAGAAGTGAATTATGAGTCGGAGACGGGTGAATCGTCCTATGATTTCACTGAGTTTTCAATCGATGGAATCTACCGCTTTTTCCTGGGCCAGCGGCGTCATGGTTATTATATCAGCACCGGCGCCCGCTACTCCTATCTCAACGGGATGACACATGATGGTTCTGTGTTAGGGCTGTTATACAATACAAAAGGTATAGAATCCGAAAACAGGTTTGGTGTCAGTTTTGGGGTGGGTTACCGTATCTATGGCCGCAAGGGTTTCTATTGGGGCGCCAGTTTATACCTTGGCCGATACCTGACGAAAAGTCAACACAACTTTGTGGGGAAAGACATTTTCCAGTCCGGGAAGAATAAGACCTTTTATGCGTTTGAATTACTAAAATTTGGGAAGGCCTTTTAGACTGAAAAAAGCCACCTTTGCGGATGGCTTTTCACGCTTGCTCATCGTCTATCTGCGTTGCACTACGATAGACAAGTAGCTCACGCTTGATTGGGCTTGCCAATCGTCTATCTACGTTGCACTACGATAGACAAGTAGCTCACGCTTGATTGGGCTTGCCAATCGT
>CAYFJU010000034.1:0-30294 GCA_964343505.1 uncultured bacterium | reverse complement strand
ATCTCCAGTATTTAGGCCAGTTTGATTCGGCCAGGGTGGACTCAGCCTTTGGTTTGCTGGAACAGGCCCTGATCCTGGAGTCCGGTGTAACCCCAGGCAGTAATCATACAGCAGGAAAAGAACGGCGGAGAAGAGCACAGGAGGTTTACCGGGAGATCACCTTGAACTTCAAAAACACCGATGCAGCAAAATTAGCCAAACTTTATCTGAACGAATCATGGGATGACCCAACCATAGAACAATCCAATACAATCCCTGAATCCTTCACCCTGTACCATGCTTATCCCAATCCGTTTAATCCCAGTACAGTGATTCAATACTTTTTGCCTGAAAATGGTCACGTTACATTGACCATCTATGACCTCTTGGGAGAAGAAGTGAAAACACTGGTCAATGGCAATGTGGGAACAGGTTTTCAGAAAGTGCAATGGGACGGCACCAATCACAATGGCAATCACGTCCCGGCCGGAATGTATTTTTACAAACTCACGGCTCAATCCAATGAAAGTGGTGAAACATTTTCAAAAAGTATGAAGATGGTGTTATTAAAGTAATAAGATAGTCATTAAACTAAATTTATACGAGGTATGAAATGAATAAAAGATTGACCTTATTGATCACATTTGGCTCTTTGATTATATCAACCTGTTCAGAAAGAATATATTCTGATAATCAAAGAATAGAAAATACAGGAAATGATAAATTGGAAAATTTAGCATTAAATAGAACTGGTGGAGGTTCCCGAAGTATTTGCTGTAATAATGACTTTCCTCCTTATGATGACAGTGACCCTAATGCTGGAAATTGTTCAACCTTTAAATGGTGTAACGGTGATAGTGATGGATATATTAATTGTAATGATTGCGCAAAATTATGGTCGAATTACAATCATGATATAGGAAATGATCTTTTATTCCAAGCTTGTGGTGGTGAAGTTCCTGATATTCCTGTAGGGCCATCTTGGATTTTGGGATCCAACGTTAATGGCAGTCCAAAGATAAACTGGGGCTTTGTTTATTCTCATAAATATAAAGTAGAATTAAAAATAGGTGATGGTTCTTGGAATTCATTAATTGAATTTAATAACTGTTACCAAAGCGAAAATATGTGTCAGCAAGATAGTTCATATATACACAGTTCAATTGATTTGAGTACTATATCTGTTAATTATTATTATAGAGTTAAGTCGAATATATATAATGCATATTCGAACCCTACGAATTCAGTCGTTTTTAAATCCCCTATAAATGTTGATATTTCCGGCCCAAACCAAATTACAACCATACAATGGGGTTCATTTAATACCAGTGTAACCGGGGGTTTGCCAGTCTATAATTACGAATGGTGGAAATTCCAAGAATGTGTTGAGGAAGGAAGGGGTTCCAAAGGGAATAATCAAAGGGCTCCTCAGTGCGGCAGATGGGTGAAATTGGTGGGGACTGGGAGTTCCATTAATGTGAGTGGTAGTGTACCAGGTTTCAGATTAAAGGTCAAGGTAACTGATGGAGAAAGCGATACTGATTTTGATTATCATTCTGTATCTGTGATAGTCCCATAAAAACAACCTGTTAAAAAATGAAATCCCGTTTCATAATTATCTCATTGTTCATCTTTATTGCCTGTGAAATATTTACAAAGGATGATGGAACAAAGCCAAAAGATTGGCGGATAGTAGGGGAAATATTTCCGGATATTGGAACGAACCGCACTGTTTTTAAACCAACCATCAATATTTTTTATGGAGATTCGCTCCAATCCCATTACGGTTTTCAGTTTCGTTTAGATATAAAAAATGACAATGTATTTGATACAGAATGGTTAGATACATTACCATCAATTCCTGCCTTCACAAATTATGGGAAATATCCTGTCAAAATATTGGTCCGCGACAATGAAGATCATTTGGACAGTTTGGTTCAAGCCGTTTATGTGCAGGAACTTATTCAAATAACCCAGCCCCATCCCAAGTATTTCCAGGGCAACCCGGATTACTCCCGGGACGGTTCGGATCGAATCGCTTTCGATATGCGAACGGATAACTTTGGGGAAGGCCAGGTTATTTGGTCTGTTAAATTTCCCGGAGGCGATCCTGTCCAGATTTCACACTACCCGGACACAAATCAATATTTTTATGATCAATTCCCGGAATGGTCCCCCGATGGAAAAAAGATTGCCTGTTACAGTTCCAACGGGGTCAATATTATTGATTTGGACACTGGTGCACGAACCTTGGTTGACAGTGTGGGAGATAATACTGTGTTGGCATGGTCGCCCGATGGGAATACCTTGTTTTACCATAAAGGAATGACCTATATATACAACTTCACTAACGATACTTCAAGAAAATATTCAGACGAGCGATTGGCAGTTGCCTGGTCACCCTCCGGGGATAGGATTGCACAATTTGATTACAGCACGACAGATTCAGTTGAACTAAAAATTCTCAATTTCCCTTCCGGTGAATTGGTTGAAAAATACATTGTCCCATCCCGTTTTGACAAAATGGGCTGGTCCCCCAATGGCCGGTTCATTTCACTGGGATTTCGTTCAAAAAAGGAACATCATACCTTAGATTTAGAAACAGGAAATTTGATTTCGATGGTGCCCGGCGGTCTAAGCAGCGTTTGGTATCCATCATGGTCAGAGAATGGTTCCCGGCTTGTTTTTGAAGGAAGAAGTGACGCAGTCAGAAACCCTGTCATTTGGGCCATTCGGTTCCCTGATGATATAGATTAAATTGCCTTTGATCCCCCTTGTAGCGGCGGGCGGATTCAACTAAATTTCCACTCTATTTTTCATCCAATTATTTTATGTTTGGCACAGGGTATCGGTACGTCGGGGTTAGGCTGTTTTTCACATCCGTCCCATCCCTGTCTCTAATTGAAATGGAAGGGGGCCAATTTTGAAGGCCATCGGTGTAATACCTGCCCGGCTCCATTCCACCCGTTTCCCGAAAAAAATTCTCTATCCCATTCAGGGGAAGCCCATGGTGGTCCACGTGTATGAACAGGCCAAGAAAGCCAAATCACTGGATGATGTGATTGTAGCCATTGACGCCGAAGAGACAGCGGAAGCCCTGAAGCCCTTTAAAGTAAAGACGGTAATGACCTCAGGTGACCATGAATCGGGAACGGATCGAATCCATGAAGCGGTGGCGGATATTGATGCGGATGTGATTGTGAATATCCAAGGGGATGAGCCCCAAATTGATCCTGCTTTGATTGATGAATTGGTGGCCCGGTTCGAAGATGGATCAGTCCAAATGGCCACGGCGGCAGGGCGGGTCATGGACGCCAAAAAATTAACCGATATAAATACGGTAAAAGTTCTCCTCGATGGGGATGGTTATGCCGTAAATTTCCGACGGGAACCAGTGGCGGCTGAGGCCGGGGGCTACTACCATCACATGGGGATTTATGCCTATACCAAGGCGGTATTGTCCCAATTTACCGGTCTTCCACCTTCAGAAAATGAACGGGACTTGAAGCTGGAACAATACAGGGCATTGGATAACGGGATTCCGATTAAAGTAATCTTGACAGAAAAAGTGAACAAAGGCATTGATACGTTGGACGACTTAAAACAGTTTGAGGCACAATAAATGGTAAAGACCCCCGTAAAATATATTTTTGTTTTGGGCGGTGTTATCTCCGGATTGGGAAAAGGCATTGCCGCTGCGTCCATTGGATATTTGCTCAAATCCGCCGGGCTTCGTGTCACTATTATGAAGCTTGATCCTTACCTGAATGTGGACCCCGGCACCATGAACCCTTACCAGCACGGGGAAGTATTCGTATTGGATGACGGTTCTGAAACAGACTTGGATTTGGGTCACTATGAACGATTTATTGACGTGGACATGAGCAAGGATAACAACGCTACCTCTGGTCAGGTTTATAGCACCGTTCTGGACCGTGAGAGGCGGGGGGATTATTTAGGGGCCACCATCCAGGTGATTCCCCACATTACCAATGAAATTATTGAACGAATTCGAGCAGTCAACATGCCCAAGAAATATGATGTGGTTATCTGTGAAGTGGGCGGAACCGTTGGTGATATTGAAAGTCTGCCTTTTATGGAAGCCATCCGGCAATTATCCCTGGAAGTGGGCTACCACAACCACACCATTATGCACGTGACATTGGTCCCTTATATCCAGGCCAGCGAAGAATTAAAGACCAAACCAACCCAGCATTCGGTGATGAAGCTGCGGGAGATCGGTCTCACCCCGGATATGATCCTGGCCCGGACGGAATATCCACTGACGAAAGATGTTAAACAAAAGATCGGCCTGTTTGGGAATGTGAACCCGGATCACGTGATTGAAGGAACAGAAGTGAAAAGCATTTACGAGGTGCCTCTTTCCCTTCATAAGCAGAATGTGGGTGATATTATCATGGAACGCCTGGAATTACCGGGGGAAGTGGATGTGTCATATCTTGAAACCTTTATTCAAAAATTCAAGAAACCCCAACACCAGGTCAATATCGCCATGTGCGGGAAATATACCGAATTGCCCGACGCCTACAAAAGTGTGCTGGAATCTTTCATCCATGCCGGTGTGGAGAACGACGCCCGTGTGAATGTGAATTGGGTGGCGACGGAAGATGTGAAATCTGATGCGGATGCGGCAAGAATTTTCGGCAATATGGATGGCATTCTTCTCCTCCCTGGATTCGGGTCCCGCGGTTCTGAGGGAAAAGTTCTTTCCTGTAAATATGCCCGGGAAAATAAAATTCCCTTTTTAGGAATCTGCCTCGGTCTCCAATGTGCCGTAATTGAGTTTGCCCGGAATGTTTGCGGATTGAAAGATGCCAACAGCACTGAGTTTAATAAAAGTACAAAATACCCTGTGATTGACCTGATGGAATCCCAACGGGCCATCAAGCGTAAGGGCGGCACCATGCGCTTGGGGGCCTACGACTGCGATTTGGAAGCAGGGACAAAAGCGTATGCTGCCTATCGAAAAAAGAAGATTTCAGAACGGCACCGCCACCGTTGGGAAGTAAACAACCGTTACCGGGATCGATTGGTGAAAAACGGTATGAAAATTTCCGGTATGAACTCGGAACTGAATTTGGTAGAAATCGTTGAATTGCCTGATCATCCGTGGTATGTGGCGGGACAATTCCACCCGGAATTAAAAAGCCGTGTGAGCAAGGCCCATCCGCTCTTCAGGGAATTCATTAAGGCATCCGTAAAACATCTGAATGGTAAACCATAGTGGGTAAAAGGGTAAAAGTTGGCAAAGTCACCTTTGGGGAGGGCGGACTTCCCCTCATTGCAGGTCCCTGTGTGATTGAATCCAGAGATCACAGCCTGAAGATGGCAGAAGCCATTCGTTCAGTCACGGATAAATTAGGCGTACCCTTTATTTTTAAAAGTTCATTTGATAAGGCCAACCGTTCTTCTGTGGACTCCTTTCGTGGCCCTGATATGGATCAAGGATTGCAAATTCTTGCCGATGTAAAAAGTGAAACGGGCGTACCGGTTCTGACTGACGTTCATCTTCCAGATCAATGTGGTACTGTAGCTAAAGTGGCAGACGTATTACAAATTCCCGCCTTCCTTTGCCGCCAGACGGATCTGCTCATGGCCGCTGGTGAAACTGGCAGGATAATCAATATTAAAAAAGGCCAGTTTCTGGCCCCGGGGAAAATGGCCCACGCTGCGGAGAAAGTGGCATCCACGGGGAATGATAATATTTTACTCACAGAACGGGGTTCATCCTTTGGCTATGGATTGGTGTCCGATATGACATCTATCCCCGCCATGCAGGACTCAGGCTACCCGGTGATCTTTGACGCCACCCATTCTGCCCAGGTGCCCGGTGGCGAAGCCACCACCGGCGGACAGCGGGAGATGATCCCCACCCTGGCAAAAGCGGCTGTGGCGGCGGGCTGTGACGGGCTTTTTATGGAAGTTCATCATAATCCTGACGCGGCCAAATCTGATGCGGCCACCCAATGGCCCTTGGATCGCTTGGAAGACCTGTTGGTCACCTTGTTAAACATTCGTGAGGCTGTTCAATAGATGAGCGCAAACGTATCAAAAGTTAAAATGATTATTTCCGATGTGGATGGCGTTTGGACTGACGGCGCAATTTATAAGGGTAAGGATGGAATTGAACTCAAACGCTTTTGTGTAACTGATGGCGCTGGTGTGGCGTTGGTCCGTGCGGCAGGACTTAAATTAGCTCTCATCTCGGGCCGGAAATCGGATGCCACGGCCGAGCGAGCTAAAGAATTAAAAATTGAAGATGTGTTTAACGGCACCCTGAATAAAATTCCGCCCTATGAAGCACTTAAGGAAAAATACAACTTGTCCGACGATGAAATTGCCTATCTCGGCGATGATATGATTGATATTCCGGTGATGGAATTAGCGGGTGTCCCCATCGCCACCGATAATGCTTCCAAAGCCTGCAAGGCAAAAGCAGTGTATGTGACAAAAAAACCAGGCGGACATGGGGCCTTCCGGGAGGCGGTAGAATGGATCCTGGCCGAACAAGTTCGGCTGGATGAAGTGATTGCCATCTTAAGAGAAAAGGTACAGAATCAGAAGTGAGACCTATTCTTTTTCTCATGGTTCTTACCCTGGGTTGCGAAGCGACGGAGGTGCAGAAAACAGGTGAATCCCGGGAAGGACGCCCAGATGCGGAAAGCTGGGATGCCACCATCACCCTCACCAATGAAGGGGCCAAGCGCGCTGTCATCCGTTCAGGACATTTAGAGAAGTATAACGACCGGCAGTTTATTTTGTTAGATGATAATGTTGATGCGGATTTCTTTAATGAGCAGGAAGAGCACACCACGCACATGAAGTCCCTGTTGGCCCAGGTTGAGGAAGAACGGGATTTTATGGTGGCAATCGGTAATGTAATTGTCGTATCCGACAGTGGCGTCACCTTGTTCACCGATACCCTTTCTTGGGATAATCTTCGGGAAAGGGTATATACCGAAAATCGTGTTATATTTATCACTGAAAAGAATGATACTCTATACGGCGTTGGATTTGAATCGGATGTAGAATTGAATAATTGGAAGATCTTAAAACCCACCGGCGTTTTTCATGAGGATGAAGATGAAGAATAGCCATCAGCAGCTCAGCACCAACGGATTGCATAAGCGCTACGGTAAACGCTGGGTCGTCCGGGACGTGGACCTAAATGTGAATAAGGGTGAAATCGTCGGACTCTTGGGACCCAACGGCGCCGGGAAAACCACCACCTTTTATATGATCACTGGTATGATTAAACCGACTCGCGGAAAAATCTTTCTGGATAAAAATAATATAACAACTCGGGCCATGTATCAACGCAGCCGCTCCGGGATCGGTTACCTGTCCCAGGAGCCCTCTATTTTCGGGAAATTGTCTGTGGAAGACAATCTGCGCCTGGTCCTGGAAATGACCAGCCTATCCAAAAAAGAACAGGCGGAAAAGGTAGAAAAACTTTTGGATGATCTGTCCATTCAGCATATCCGGAAAAATAAAGGGAATAGTTTATCAGGCGGAGAACGGCGCCGTGTAGAGATTTGCCGATCACTGGCCATCGATCCTGATTTTATTCTATTGGACGAACCCTTCGCCGGGGTGGATCCCATTGCGGTTGAAGATATTCAATCTATTGTTCATTCACTCAAAGAACGCAATATTGGCGTATTGATCACCGACCACAATGTTCGTGAGACACTTTCCATCACCGATCGATCCTATTTATTATTTGACGGAAAAATATTAAAATCGGGCACATCCGAATTTTTAGCCAACGATGAAGAAGCCCGCCGGCTGTATTTGGGAGAGCGGTTCACACTCTGATGCCGCGCTTAAAACAAAGTCAATCTCTGCGCCAAACCCTGTCGCCTCAGCAGGTCCTCCAGGCCAGCATTCTGCAACTCAATATATCCAATCTTGAACAAAAAATTTTAGATGAGTTAGAAAGTAACCCTGTTTTAGATCAAACCGAACCACAGGAAGAGGAAGAAATCGTTGCTGCCGAATCTACTGAAGTTGACTATGAAGAAGATCCGGATGAATATGAGCCCGCCAATATCTATGACAATGCCCGCACAGAAGACCGTGACATCCCCATGGCAGAACAGGTGGACTTCGTGGAAGGATTGGTTCGCCAGTTGGACAGCTTTAACCTACTGGATTGGGAACGGGCGATTGCAGAAGAGATATTGTGGAACCTGGATGAAAACGGTTATTTGGCTGTTGATCCGGTGATCATTGCGGACCGCTACAATCGATCCGATGAAGACGTAAATAGTGTGTTGGAAAAAGTGCACCAGTTAGATCCGCCCGGCATCGCCGCCAGGGGGTTGCAAGATTGCCTGTTGATCCAGATGAAGGGGAAAGAACAAACTTTAGGGTACCAAATTCTGGCTGAATATTTTGATGATTTCGCCAATCACCGTTATGACGCTCTCCAGAAGCATTTGGATATTCCTAAAGATTTATTAGCTGACATCATAGAAGAAATCACCCACTTGAACCCCCGACCGGGGGAAGGTAAAATCGGAACGGGAACCGAAACGGTAATCCCGGATTTATTGGCGGTTCAGCGGGAGGGGAAATGGATCGTTATTGTGAATGACTCTTGGATTCCGGAACTGAATTTGAGCAATGAATATTTAACCCTTTTGAATCAGCCAGAATTATCGCGGGAAACACTAAAATATCTCAAAGAGAAATTTGATTCGGCTTCCTGGTTCATCCAGGCCATTCAACAAAGACGTCATACCCTGACGGCTGTGATGAATGCCATTATTGAACGGCAGCCTGTTTTTTTTAAGGGTGAGGTTGATTCACTCATTCCCATGAAACTCCAGGATATAGCGGAAGACATAGACATGGATATATCCACGATCAGCCGTTCTACGCGGGGAAAATATGTGGATACACCCTACGGTATTTTTGAATTGAAATCCTTTTTCACCGAAGGATATACACTGGCAAGTGGAGAGGAAGTCAGCACCAATGCGATTAAAGATTTGCTGAAGAGACTCATCAATAATGAAGATAAAGACTCACCGTTGACGGACACGGACTTAGCCGATCAACTAAGGGTAGAGGGCTTTCCTGTGGCCCGCCGAACCGTGGCGAAATACAGAGAACAATTACATCTTCCTGTCGCGCGATTGCGGCGGCAATTAACTCACTAATTAAGGGGAAAACATGCAATACAAACGAATTATCGTAGGGGACCAGGAAATCAAGGTGCCCTCAATATCCATGGGTGCACTGCCCATTATGGGAATTGCACTGGTCCTGTGGCTGCTCACAGGAATTTACGTGGTGGGCCCGGATGAAGTCGGTGTCGTGCAGACATTCGGCGAATATACCAGAGCGGCTCAATCGGGGTTGAATTACCACTTTCCATATCCGATCGAAACAGTACAGACACCTAAGGTGACGGAGGTCAAACGTATCGAAATTGGTTTTCGTTCCGTCGGTAAAAACCAGTACCAGACGGTTGAGCGGGAAAGCCTTATGCTCACCGGGGATGAAAATATTGTTGATGCAGAAATGATTGTCCAGTACCGCATTAAGGATCCGAAAGATTATTCATTTAATTTCATCCAACCGGAATTGACCGTCAGGGAAGCGTCCGAAGCCTCCTTGAGGACGGTGGTCGGGCGCCACAATATTGATGAAGCGCTCACTGCCGGAAAATTCATGATCCAGGAAGAAACCAAGGAATTAGTCCAAACCATTTTGGATAAGTATGAAACGGGGATCTTGGTCGTGGCTGTTCAACTCCAGGATGTGAGTCCACCTGAACAGGTTATTGCAGCATTCAAAGATGTGGCATCAGCCAAAGAAGATAAAAACCGGATGGTGAACCAGGCAGAAGGGTATCGCAATGATGTGATTCCCAAAGCCCGTGGGGAAGCCCAGGCTAGGATCAGGGAAGCGGAAGGTTACAAAGAAGCACGGATTGCCCGGGCCGAAGGTGATGTGGCCAAATTCAGCGCCGTCCTCAAAGAATACCGTAAGGCCAAAGGTGTTACTGAAACGCGCATGTACCTGGAAACGGTGGAGGAAATTCTGTCCAATAGGGAAAAGATCATTGTCCCGGATTCTGAAAATGGAAATTTGATTAATTTGCTGAATTTGAAAGCAAAGGGGGATAAATAATCATGAAAAAGATATTCATTGCATTAGGTGCAATCATCGTCCTGCTGGGACTGACAACAGTTTTTATTGTGGATGAAACGGAGCAGGCAGTGATACTCCAATTCGGGAAACCGGTTCGGACCATCACGACACCGGGCCTGCACATGAAGGTGCCTTTTCCCATCCAGGAAAAAGTCGTATTTGATGACCGTTTATTAGAGTACGATTCACCGCCGGAAGAGATTCTGAGTAGGGATAAAAAATCACTCATTGTCGATAATTATGTCCGCTGGAAAATTGTCGATCCACTCCAATTCTTGAAAACGGTGCAGGCGATTCCTACGGCTCTAAGTCGCATGGATGATATTGTATATTCTGAACTGCGCCGTGAATTGGGGACCCATGACATGGTAGAGATCATTACGGAAAACAGGGAAGAAATCATGGAAAAAGTCACCCGCGCCAGTAATAATGCGACCCAGGATTACGGGATCGAAGTGGTGGATGTACGCATCCGGCGGGTTGATCTTCCTTCTCAAAATGAGGAGTCTATCTATGCCCGCATGGAAGCGGAACGGAAACGGCAGGCCAATAAATTCCGTTCTGAGGGTGAAGAAGAAGCACAAAAGATTCGCGCATCGACCGATAAAGATAAAACCATTATTTTAGCCGATGCCTATAAAGAAGCGGAACGGGTTCGCGGTGAAGGAGACGCCAAAGCGGTGGAAGTGTATGCCAAGGCCTATTCTGCCGATCCGAAATTTTATGAATTTGTCCGCACCTTAGATGCCTACAAAAAAGTGGTTGATGATAAAACGACACTCGTATTGCCGGCGAATTCCCGTTTATTCAAATTGTTATTAGAGAAATAAATGGACGTAAAAATTCGTTCAACAACCATTCTTGGTGTCCGCAAAAAAGGTGTCATTGCCCTTGGGGGTGATGGCCAAGTGACTTTTGGCGACATGGCTTTTAAGCAAAAAGCGGTTAAGGTGCGCCAATTTGAATCTGAAAGAGGCATTATCCTCGGTGGTTTCGCCGGTGCCGCTGCCGATGCGCTCACTTTGTTTGAAAAGTTTGAATCCAAGCTGGATGAATATGAAGGAGACCTGAAAAGAGCTGTGGTGGAACTGGCTAAAGAATGGCGCACGGATAAATACCTCCGCAACTTGGAAGCCCTCCTGGCGCTGATGGATAAACGGCACGCTTTCATTGTTTCCGGAGACGGTAATGTGATTGAACCTGACGGGCCTATTATTGCCATCGGTTCCGGCGGTGGTTTCGCCCAGGCGGCAGCCACGGCATTCATGAAAAGCACCACTTACCCAGCCAAAAAGATTGTGGAAAAGTCACTCCAAATCGCTGCCGATTTATGTATTTATACCAATGATTCCATTACAGTTTTAGAGGCGAAATGAGCAACTTTACTCCCAAACAAATTGTAAAGGAATTGGACCGCTACATTGTGGGACAATCCAGTGCTAAACGGGCGGTGGCGATTGCTCTGCGAAACCGCTGGCGCCGACAGCAGATTGAAGGCACCATGCGGAATGAAATTGTTCCCAACAATATTATTCTCATCGGTCCCACCGGCGTGGGGAAAACGGAAATTTCCCGCCGCTTAGCCAATTTGGCTAAAGCACCTTTCGTGAAAGTGGAAGCGAGCAAATTTACCGAAGTGGGTTATGTCGGCCGCGATGTGGAATCCATTATCAGGGATTTAACCGATGTAGCCATGAGCATCGTTAAGCGGGAAAAACATACAGAAGTCCAGACCCTGGCAGAAACACTGGCTGAGGAAAGAATTTTAGATTCTCTTTTCCCTAGTGATGGGGCCCACAAGCCGACAAAGACAGAAGAAGAACGGCGCCAGAAAACCCGGGACCGTCTGCGTCAAAAATTACAGCACGGTGATTTTGAGGAGCGGGAAATCGAAATTGAAGTGACTGAAGAAGCGGCCCCCATGATGCAGGTGTTCGGTCCTCTGGGCGGGGACGACATGGGGTTGAACCTAAAGGAAATGTTATCCAATGTGATGCCGGGTCATAAAAAGCGCCGCAAAATGCCTGTTTCTGAAGCGAGGAACATACTGATCGAGATAGAGGCGGACAATCTCATGGACCAGGAAGAACTGGTGCGGATGACAAAAGATAAGGTGGAGAATAACGGTATCGTTTTCCTGGACGAAATTGATAAAATTGTGGATAGCGGTGGGAGTGGTTCCGGCCCGGATGTAAGCCGGGAAGGGGTACAGCGTGATTTGCTGCCCATTGTGGAAGGAAGCCGCGTACCGACCAAATACGGCATGATCCGAACCGAACATGTCCTCTTCATTTCCGCCGGCGCCTTTCATGTTTCATCACCTTCGGATATGATTCCTGAACTCCAGGGACGATTCCCCATCCGGGTTGAAATGGATAAATTGTCCATCAATGATTTTGTGAAGATCCTGAAACACCCCGAATCGTCATTGATCAAGCAGTACATGGCTTTGCTGGGTGCAGAAAATGTGACCTTAAAATTTGAACCGAAGGCCATTCGCGCCATCGCTAAGATTGCTGCTGAGGTCAATACCAAAATGGAAAATATCGGCGCCCGCAGGCTCCATACCGTTATGACAACATTGTTGGATGATTTCATGTTTGATGAATCCAGCGGCCGGAAAAAAACGATTACCATTACGCAAAAAATGGTGGATGAAAAATTGAAAGATATCGTGGAAGACCAGGATTTGAGTAAATACATCTTATAAGGAAAAAGAACCAAGGAAGAAGGAATAAGGAAGAAAAAAAGGATGAAAAGAGATTTTTTGCACATTACGGATTTCACCGCTGACGAAATTTGGGAGACTCTTGAGTTAGCCAAAGAGATAAAGATGAAACTGAAAAACAGGGAAGATTATCAACCATTTAAGGACCATTCCTTGGCCATGATTTTTGCTAAGCCATCGGCTCGGACACGCGTTTCGTTTGAAACGGGGTTCTGCCGCCTGGGCGGCCATGCCCTTTATCTTGGTCCTAATGATATTGGGATTGGTAAAAGGGAAGCGGTGAAAGATATTGCCCGTGTATTCAGCGGCTATAATGATATGATCATGGCGCGCCTCTTTGATCACAAACACATTCTTGAATTAGCCGAATTTGCCTCAATACCGGTAGTGAATGGCCTGACGGATTATAACCACCCTTGCCAGATTATGGCCGATATTCTCACTGTTTATGAACACCGTGGCCACTTGGATGATTTGAAAATTGCTTATGTGGGAGATGGAAATAATATTGTTCATTCCTGGCTCCATTTGGCGGCGCGCATCCCCTTTCATTTTACCTGTGTCTGCCCCGAAGGATTTGAACCGGATGCTGGGGCCGTTAAGCTCGTAGAGGATGCGGGCCTTTCGAAAGTGGAAATTAGTCATGATCCGAAAGTGGGCGTTTCCGGTGCGGATGTGATTTACACCGATGTGTGGGCTTCCATGGGGCAGAAGGAAGAAGCAGAAGCCCGTGAAAAGATATTTGCAGATTTCCAGGTGAATTCAAACCTGATGGATTCCACCGGGAAGGATACATTATTTATGCACTGCTTGCCGGCAGAACGGGGCCGGGAGGTAACCGATGCGGTTATGGAAGCACCCAATTCGATCGTATTTGATGAAGCTGAGAACCGCATGCATGCCCAAAATGCCATTATGGTAAAGATCGCCGGGAAGGCGTAATTTACCGCGATTGCAATGACGAACTCTGAACTTAAAAATATCGCCGGTCAAATCCTTCGGGAAGAAGGACAGGAACTCATCAATGCCGCTGAACGCATTCAGGACAGTGTCGTTCGAGCCAGTGAAATCATTGTAAACCATTCCGGGAAAGTGGTGATTTGCGGGATGGGGAAATCGGGACTCATCGCCCAGAAAATTGTGGCGACCTTATGCAGTACCGGCACCAAGGCCGTCTTCCTCCATGCAGCGGAAGCGGTCCATGGTGACTTGGGTATTTATGCCCCGGGAGACCCTACCATTCTCATTTCCAAAAGCGGTGCCACGGAGGAATTGGTAAGACTGCTCCCGACCCTCAAGGAATTTGAATCTCCCATGATCGGCATCATTGGCAATATGAAATCACCCTTGGTGGATCAAATGGATGTTGTGTTGGATGCTTCGATCGAAAAAGAAGCGGACCCCCTGGGAATTGTTCCCACCTCCAGCACGACTCTGACCATGGCAATCGGGGATGCCCTGGCTGCGGTACTCATGAGTCACCGTGGCTTTAATCATGAGGATTTTGCCAAATTCCACCCCGCAGGGGATTTGGGACGCCGCCTGCGCTTAACCGTGGCCAACATTATGCAGCCGATTGAAAATGTCGCGGCCGTGAGTGTGGGCGATCGTTTACGAAAAGTGGTGATTGAAATGACTGAAAAACCACAAGGCGCCGCCTTGGTGATGGATGGAGAAAACCAGCTGTTAGGCATTGTCACTGAAGGCGACCTGCGACGCTGTTTAGCCACCAACGGGGATATTGATCAATTAACCGTTGGTGAGGTGATGACATCCAATCCCGTGTCTGTGACTAAAGATGCGCCCCTAAAGGATGCGGTTACGATGATGGAGGATCGGGAATCCCAGATATCTGTATTGCCGGTGGTGAATGGTAACGGGAAATCCTGCGCTGGATTACTACGTCTCCACGACGTATACCAAACGCGGCTATTTTAAATATTATTTAAATGATTCCCAGCGGACATCATAAGTCCGATAGGAAACATCGTCCCCTTCTGAAAGGGGAATTACCAATTTAAATTGACTGGTGGCGCCGGGATCCAGGGCCGTATCCGAGCGGATACCGGTTAAATATTTCTGATTTTGCCCTGTAACAAAAACGGAATCTTTCTGCACGAGTTCTGTCGTCGCGGACCAGAGATTGGCAACCACGCGAACGAAGTCAGCCCGTTTGGTGCCCACATTTTTTATCGTTCCGGTGATTTCTTCCCTATCCGGGAAGGCGTTCACAAATGGTTCTCCCACCAATTCAACTCTGGCGTTGGGCGGCAAATCTTCCGTGATGTTCACAACACGATCCCGTTCTATGGCTAATTGGCCGATGGATGTTTGAACTATAATGCCCAAATCGTCCTCTTGGATGATTTCACCATTTACGATGGTACCGTTCTGCAATTCAATCCGATGGCGAAGTTGGGGGACTTTAATTAAGTTAAGTAATTCTTCATCAATGGTGGGCATCGCCCCTTTCCCTTTTTCATAAACCGATATGACCCGTTTCAGAGAATCCACCTGCTGATGAAGCAGATCAATACTTGATTTCAGTTCAAAGAAGGGTTCCCCGGGCTCCAGTTTATCGGCCTTTTCACCCATCTCACGTACCTCAGGAAGCGGCACCAGTTTATCGACAGCCGTTGTGTCCGGTGCCCGTGCTATTTCTTCCTGAATGATCTCCTGCGATGTATCAGGAACTACAACAGTCATCGTATCCACAGGTGCGGCAGCAGTCGTGTCCTTATCATCCTGGCCAAATAGAAAACCAAACAACAGTATTGATACTCTAACAATAATCTTATTCATTCAGGGTGATTGCCTTTTGATGGGCTTCAAGGGTCCGGCGACGGATTTCCTGTGTATAGGCATCGTATTGTCCAAGATTCTTGACCGTTTGGATCACAGCCGTATGCAGTTTGTACTGTTCGGGGTCTGATAAAATTGGCATGATTGTTGGAATAACAGAGCCATCCCCCAGGTCGGACAGCTTTTCAATCGCTTTCATCCGAATTTCCAAAGGGTAGGCGTCATTCATGGCAATCTCTTTCACTGCATTTCGAATTTCAGGGTCGTTGAACTCACCCAATGCTTCCAGGAGTGTGGTGAGCAAATTATAATATTGGTCCTTGCCGGACCGGTAAGTCTGCAGGAGGGCCAGGATGAGGTTTTCCTCCTTAACGCCTTTCATTGTATTCAAGGCAAAATCCTGGACTTCCAGATTGGTTTGGGGATCGCCCAGTAATTCTGCAAAAGCGCCCGCCACTTGAGAAGGATCCTTCTTGCCGAGGATTTCTATTGCACGATTGCGGATACCTAAATTCACATCGGGGTCCCTGGAAATTTGGGTGAGGATCGGTACCACTTCTTCCGTCCCTAAGGCGCCTAATGTTTCAGTCAGTAATTTTTCAGTCCGATTGAAATTGTTGCGGCTGACTTCATAAAGGTCCAGCAGAGCCAATACCTGGTCTTTAGTACGAACTCTATTCAAATTTTGCACCAGGGCCATTTGCAGTGAATTGGTTTTTTCTTCCACTTTATTCATGGCGTTCACCATAGCGTCAGCCGCCCGGGGGTCATCCCTGAATTCAGCCAGCAATTCGATGGAGGCCACCATAAATGTCACATCCAAAGCAGCCGCTTCGCCTACCGTTTCGGAAATGGCATTCAAGGCTGTGGGATGTTGGGTTTCCGCCAACGCTTTACCGGCGGCGATCCGCACATCGAAAGGCTGATTGGTATCATTATATATGGCAATCATTTCCTCAAGGGCTTGGAGTTTTCCTTCACTGAAGGCTGTACTGAGATTTTCGATCAATTCATAAGAAATATCATCTTTGGCGCCTCGTTTTCCCGGCCAGAATTTTTTTATCATGGCACATCCATCAATAAAGATGAATGAAGCTAAAATCAGAATGATAAGACTATGGCGTTTCATGTTGTTTCCAGAAATTTAATTTCAGATCATGGCCGTCAAATTTTGCATAAGAAAAAAAGCTGAGCCAGTCTCCGAGAATCAATAATTTACCACCATTGAGGGGTAATTCCTTCGCCTGGTGATAGTGGCCCGTAATAAAATAATCAAATCCATCATTCAACCGTTTTTGGGCATGGATCCCCATTTCATCAGAAATCTTTTTATTGTATTCATCCGAATGATGATAGTGTTCACCTTTTTTGGAAATCCAGTGGGCAAAAGCATATCCCAACCGGGGATGCAGCCAGCGGTAAGTCCACATGAATAGGCGAGAGCGGATAAAGCCTTTCAGCAAGCGATAGCCTGTATCCCAGGATAAATAACCGTCTCCGTGAGTGACATAAAACTTTTTGCCATTCACGTCGAAAGTTGTATCGGAAAAATAGGTATGATCGAATAATGTTTCGGTAATGAAATCCCGCACCCAAAAATCATGATTCCCGAGGACAAAGTGCACTTTAACCCCCGCTTCACGCAATTTCAATATTTCATGATAAAAAGGGACGAATACTTTTGGAATGACATCTTTGTACTCGAAATAGAAATCGAAGAGGTCACCATTAATTACCAGCGTCCCGCCGGATTCCTTCACATATTGAAGAAATTGGAACAGGATATTTTGGCGCCTTACCTCGGATTCTGATCTTTTCAGCATCAGATGGATGTCTGAAATAAAATAGACAGGCAAATCCATAGTAGTTAAAATACTGTTTCCGTGAGGGGACAGTCAATCTTGAAACTGAAAAAATAATTAAATATTTTTTAACATTTTCCATGGATTATCGTCGAATTTCAGGAACTATCGGGTTAAATTCAAATATATAAAAGCATGAAACGACTAATTTTCCTCATCCTTCTCACGGCGTCAGCGATGCTCAGCGCCCAGTCCTTTGGTCAGAATAAAGTTCAATACCGGGATTTTGATTGGAGTTTTATCTCCTCTCCCCAATTTGATGTTTACTATTACGGCGATGAAATTGAACTGGCCCATTTTACCATGGAAGTTGCTGCTGAAGCCTACGAACAGATTGCCAAACACCTGCGCTGGAATTTAAAAAAACGAGTCCCCATCATTGTCTATCATTCGCATAATGAATTTCAGCAAACCAATGTCATTGCTCAGTACATGCAGGAGGGAATTGGCGGTGTCACCGAATTATTCAAAAACCGCGTTGTGCTGCCATTTGAGGGAGACTATGAAGCCTTTCGTCATGTGATTCACCATGAATTGGTGCATGCCATGATCAACGACCTGGTGTACGGTGGCAGGATGCAAAATGTAATTTCCGGCCGGATGAACCTTCGTATTCCTTTGTGGGCCAATGAGGGGCTGGCGGAATACCTATCCATGAATTGGGATACTCAGGCGGATATGACCATCCGCGACCTGGCCATTAATGAGCGTATCCCCACCATCCGGGAGTTAGAATATTTTTTAGCCTATAAAGGCGGTCAATCCGTATGGCGCTTTATTGCGGCAAAATACGGGCGGGAAAAAATTGGTGAAATTTTCCAGGCCATGAAACGCCGCGGGAATGCGGAGGGGGGATTCAAAGAAGCCCTGGGTATGGACTTTGAGGAACTCACGGAACAGTGGCATAAATATATCAAAAAAGAATATTTCCCGGATGTGGCTGGACGGGATGAAGTGAAGGACATCGCCAAACGCCTCACGGACCATAAAAAAGGAAGAAACTTTTATAACGTTTCTCCCACCGTTTCACCCGACGGCAGTAAGATCGCTGTGTTATCCGACCGGTCCGGATATATGGATATTTATATCCTGGATGCGGTCACTGGAAAAAAGATCAAGCGCTTGGTGAAGGGAAGCCGATCCATCAATTTTGAAGAATTGAAATTTCTCCAACCGGGGATCAGCTGGTCTCCTGACAGTAAACGAATTGTAATTGCCGCCAAGGCCGGCGCCCATGATGCTCTGTATCTCATCGATGTTTATACCGGTAAACAGGAAAAAATCCCCTTTGAGTTAGATGGTGTATTTACCGCATCCTGGAGCCCCGATGGGAAACAATTGGCTTTTGTTGGCAATGAAGGGGGCGCCAGTGATATTTATCTCTATGATTTGGACAAGCAGGCAATAAACAATATTACCGATGATGTTTATTCCGATACGGAACCATCTTGGAGCTCCGACGGAAAAACAATTGCATTTGTGTCAGACCGGGGCAGTCAAAGCAATGGGGGTGTGACGACAGCCAAAGACATGCTCAATCACAAATACAATCAACAGGATATTTATACCATTGATATCCCCTCGGGAAAAGTCACGCGGATCACCGATACGGATTATAATGAGAATTATCCCATTTTTTCCCACACGAATCATACCCTTTTTTATACAGCAGATTATCAGGGCACATGGAATCTATTTCGTCATGATTTAAATGAAAATAAGGGTCAAGTGGTCACCAACCTGCTCACCGGACTCTTCCAGTTGAGCCTGACAGAGGATGATGGTACCATGGTGTTCGCCGGTTATTCCGGCTTGGGCTGGGATGTTTACCGCATTAACAACCCCCTTAGCCTGGATTCAACTTCCGTCGCTCCGACCAACTTTATAGCCAACCGGGAAAAGAATGATCGGGAGGATCTGGTTGATCTGCGAAAACATAAGCGGAAAGGTACAGAGGCAAGCACCACCGATTATTCCACCTATATTTTTGCCTGGGAGTATGACCATTATAATGACCAGTTAGGGAATGATCAACAATTGGAATCCAAACCGGATTCAGTCTATAAAAAAGATGATGGTGATTACATCCCCCAGGTTTACAAAACCCGATTCAGTTTAGACGTGGCCCAGGGGGCCTACGGTTACAATAATGTGTTCGGCCACCAGGGATTACTCATGTTTTATTTCAGTGACATCATGGGTGATCACCAAATATCAGTCGCCATGGAATCCCAGATTTCTCTACAGAATAGTGATTATTTCCTGAATTACGCTTATTTGAAAAACCGCATGGATTATTATTTTACCTTTTTCCATCAGGCGGATTTCTTTTTTGCAGGGTATGCTTTAAATACTATCGGTATGATCACAGATTTAACGGCCCGCATGCGCCATTTTGGTTTGGCCGCTATGGCGTCACGGCCCTTTAACCGCTTCCACCGGATTGATGCGGGCTTGGTCATTCACAACCTGGATTATAAGCTATTTCAGATTGATCCCTATTTGAATAAAACTGAAGTGATTAACGAGGATGGTTTTACTTCGGCCAATCCGACCTTGAGCTATGTGTATGACAATGCTGTTTTTGGTTATACGGGGCCAATAGATGGGTTTCGCCAAAATACGACTCTGGAAATCAGTCCGGCGATGGGCGATAAGGGAATATCCTATAAAAAATTAAAAGTTGATTTACGTAAGTATCAAATGATTACACGGGATTATTCCTTCGCCGGCAGATTATTTTTCGGGACCAGTTTCGGTAAAAATCCCCAGAAATATTTTTTAGGTGGTATGCAAAACTGGATTTTTGGTACCGGAACAACCAATGGTGTAAATGATGCTGATACGGGCCAGGCCCGCTGGCGCAATGTGATCCTGGACAGCAAAAACAAAACACTGCTGCAGGATATTTATTTCTCAGAATTTGCTTATCCTTTGCGCGGCGCCCGTTACTCAGAACGATTTGGGGCCAATGTATTGCTCGCTAATTTGGAATTTCGGTTTCCATTTATTCAGTATTTTCAGTTAGGATTCCCGGCCAGGATGATTTTAGGGAATATCCGTGGCCATATTTTTATGGATATAGGTGCCGCCTGGGATGATAAGCGGGAATTTTCTGACTTCGCCTATCTCCAGACAAAGTATGGAAATAATCTGCCGGAAAAATTTTCTCCCTGGGTTCGAACCATTGGGTATGGAATTAAAGTGCCTTTTTTCGTTCTTTTGCGGATTGAAGCAGCCTATGACTGGACCGACAGCGGTTTCTCCAAACCGCAATGGTATTTGTCCATGGGCTATGATTGGTAGAAGATAACCGATAATTATTTATATCGTAATTATGTAAAATTTATTTTTCATTTTTAATATTTGATCGCCGATCGATTTCATTATTCCCATTCAGATACTGGGACTGTGTTTTGTCTTGATTCTGGACAGCGCTCTTTCCAATTTCTCCCCTCAATATGTCCAAATTAAAATCTAAAACTGTGTACCTATGTTCCGCCTGCGGCGATGACCATCCCAAGTGGTACGGCCAATGCCCTTCCTGCAATGAGTGGGGCACTCTCAGTGAATATAAAGTGCCCAAAAACCGGACTAAAGGCGACATTGGCCAACCGAGGGAGTCCCGCAAACTTGGCGATGTTCTCCATGACGGTGAGGTCCGACGTATCCCCACGGAAATTAAAGAAATGGATCGTGTCTTGGGCGGCGGACTTTTACCCGGATCACTCATTTTATTGGGTGGAAACCCGGGGATTGGAAAATCCACCCTGGCACTGCAAATTTTGCCGGCCTTTCAAAAACCGGTGCTTTATGTGTCAGCGGAGGAGAGTGAAGACCAAGTTGGACTTCGTGCTCGACGTTTAGGTGTCCATTCTGAGTCTCTCCACCTTTCTTCTGATAACAGGATTGAAGGGATTTTGGATCAAATTTCATTGGTCCAGCCTGAATTGGTGGTGGTGGATTCGATCCAGACCATATTCAGCGATGTATTGGATTCTCTCCCCGGCTCCGTGAGCCAGATTCGGGAATGCGGACAGCAGCTTCTTCAATTGGCGAAGCAGAAAAATATTGCGGTGATTATCGTAGGTCATGTGACCAAAGAAGGGATCATCGCCGGGCCAAAAATGCTGGAGCACATGGTGGATACGGTCCTCTATTTAGAGGGCGATGACCGCCATGACCACCGCATTCTCCGTTCAGTTAAAAATCGTTTTGGCACAACTAATGAAGTGGGCATTTTCCAAATGGAGTCAGGCGGATTGGTTGAAGTGGAAAACCCCTCTGAATTATTTTTGGCGGAGCGCCGTGATGATATAACCGGCTCAACAATTTTCCCATCGCTTGAAGGAAGCCGTCCGATTTTAGTTGAAGTTCAGGCCTTGGTATCCAATGCCAATTTCGGCACACCCCAAAGAAATGTAAACGGCTTCGATTTCAAACGCCTGGCCATGCTTTTGGCTGTTCTTGAAAAGCGGTTGGGGACTCACATGGGGACAAAGGATGTTTTTGTGAATTTGGTAGGCGGACTCAAAGTAGATGATCCGGCGGCGGACTTGGCAGTGATCACGGCAGTGGCTTCCGGTGCGCGGGACAAACTCGTGTCCGAATCAGTCATATTGATTGGTGAAGTGGGCCTGGGGGGAGAGGTCCGTTCTGTAAGCCGCCTGGAAGCACGAATCAATGAAGCAAAATCCTTGGGATTTAAAACAGTGATCGCCCCGGCAACCAATGTGAAGCGCATGAAGGAGACCCCGAAAGGGATAAAGGTAACTGGTGTCTCCAACGTGGGTGAAGCGTTTCATCTTTTATTTTAATGCAGTTTTCAATATTCCACCGGGACGGGGGCACTTCAGCCCGGTGCGGTCTACTTAAAACACACCATAGCGAAATTCAAACGCCGGTCTTCATGCCTATCGGCACCCAGGGAGCAGTGAAAACCATTGACCCGGAAGTGCTTTCCCATTTGGATGCACAAATTATTTTGGGGAATACCTACCATTTATACATTCGCCCCGGCCACGAGCTCATTCATAAAGCCGGGAGTCTCCATTCCTTCATGAATTGGGATAAATCTATTTTAACTGACAGCGGCGGATTTCAGGTTTTTTCATTAGCACGATTAAATAAGATTTCAGATGATGGGGTGGAGTTTCAATCCCACTTGGATGGAAGCCGGCACTTTTTTACACCGGAAATATCCATAGATATCCAGCGCCATCTCGGTTCGGATATTATTATGGCATTCGATGAATGTCCCCCGGGGCAATCAGATGAGAAGACAGTTGAAAAAGCTGTTGAGCGTACAACCTTGTGGATTAGACAATGCCGGGGTTTTCTGGATAATCAGGCGCCGTTGTATGATTGGAAGCAAACCATGTTTCCCATTGTCCAGGGCAGTGTGTATGAACATTTGCGAAATCGAAGCGCTGAAGAATTAATCCCATACGCCGATTGCGGTATGGCCATCGGTGGACTGGCCGTAGGTGAAGAAAAGAATGCTATGTTTGAAACGGTCGAGCAGATGGATAGTCTGTTACCGAAAGATCAACCAAGATACCTTATGGGAGTTGGCAGGCCCACCGATTTAGTGAAATCAGTCCAGCGTGGGGTGGATATGTTTGACTGTGTCCTGCCCACCAGAAATGCCCGCAACGGCCAACTGTTTACCAGTCAGGGAATCGTCAACATTGGCAATAACCATCATAAGGAAGCATTTGAGACTTTAGATCCAGAATGTCATTGTTATACTTGCCAAAACTTTACCCGCGCCTATCTGCGCCATTTATTCAATATTAAAGAAGTATTGGGTTTACGCTTGGCAACCATCCATAATTTGACCTATTATATGCACTTAATGAAAACCATAAGGCAAAAAATTGAATCGGGTGAATTTGTTACTTGGTCCAAGGCATTTTTAAGTGAAATGGAAGACCATAAGGGCATGTAGAATGAGGCTGGTTTCATTCTCATTGATTTTCTTTTGTTTCATGGAGGGGCAAAACCTCGCGGTTAGTTTCATGCGCTTTTATGCCAACGATCACGATTATTTGGCGGACAATCGTTTATTAGCGACGAATCGTTTTGAGAAATCACATATTCAGGTGTTTTATAATGATCAGAAAATGCCTGTCCTGAAAGAGTGGATAGATGAAAATGGCAAATCCATAAAACAGGAAGTATTGGAATACAACAAGGAAAAGCGGCTGGTCCGGCGCTTCTTTTTAAATATGGATCAAAAGCCGGACAGTTTAATTCAATTCGGTAAGGATGAACCTTGGTCCGAAGAATTTCACAAAGCACTGGCACACAGAGGCAGCGGATATTTTGACGGGCAGGAGTCGAAATTTACCCTGAACGAATCGGATCAAATTGAATCTGTGGTATTCACGACTGTCCGGGGCGAAGTCTATGGAAAGATCGATTTTATTTATGATCATTTGGGCTTTCTCAGTGGTGAAGTTTGGAGTTCCTTCCCGGAGAATAGGGTCATCCGCCGATTCGCCTATTCCGTGGATATGCTCACTGGGCGAAAGGAAATTTGGGAATATGACCGCCATGGCCAGGAAGTGAGCCATGTGGCCTTAACTCAGCCTCCCGCAAGCCAATTGTATAAAACACCGCCGCCGAGATTGGGGAATCGCCTCGACGAAATATCAATTATTTTGGAAGATATCCGCGAAAAAGACCTCTCCATCCCTTTCGATGTTTTTATTCCTAAAACAGATTATGACCTCATGGTTCTCACCAATGGAGATAGTTTAGTGATCCATCTGGTTGAGCTGGGAGATCAGCGCGTAAAGTTTATCCTTGTGGGTGAAAAGGGTGAATTGACCATGCCCAAATTCAGGGTGAAATCCATCACCTCTAAGTACGGGGAACGCCTTTACCCCTGAACTTGCATTGGGGTTATCACAGGCGGTAAATTGCATACGCTCTAACCACATACCAGAGGATCGAATGAAGTTTTTAAAAGCCGCTTCAATTACAGCCCTTTTTATTTCCACATTTGGGTGGGCACAATCTTATCCGCCTCCCACGACTTTAATCACCGTCCCCTCTGCCGGTACCCTCGTCCGTGGCAGCTATGCCATGCAGATGCGCGTTCAAAAGGGAGGGGGACTGACCACCGCGCTAAGTGTTGGTCTCACCGACCGCTTCCAATTTGGACTGTCCTTTGGGTCGGCCAACCTAATCGGGGACGACAGCCTGGTTTGGTATCCCCGCCCGGAAGCCAATTTGAAATACCGTATCATTGATGAAACAGAATCAATGCCGGGGCTTTCATTGGGGTTGGATACGCAGGGACTTGGCAATTTTAATTCGGCCGACTCACTGATGCGCTATGATGTAAAAGCCATGGGATTATTCCTAGCCGCCAGCAAAAACTGGAAAACACCGCTTGGGAATCTCGGGGTTCATGCGGGGACGAATTATAATTTTGCCGAGGTCAACGACGGGGATAAGGATGTGAATTATTTCTTTGGCTTCGACATGGAATTCAATCCTGAATTATCCCTGCTGTTGGAATATAATGCAGCCCTGAATGAAAATGATATGACGGCTAAAACCATGTCCATCAGCCGAGGCGGATACTTGAATGCGGCCATCCGCTGGACCTTCGTGGAGCATCTTCATATTGAACTGGATTTTAATAACCTTCTCTTTGACGAGGACAAAGTGGATTATTTCCAGCGTGAATTGAAGATCACTTATATCGAATATTTTTAATGACTAAATATGGGCTGATTATTTTTGCATTGATTGGTGTTCTGCTGGCGCAACCCAATCTTGAAAAAGGAACAGCCGCCTATAACCGCAGGGCGGTTGGCAGTGTTGAAGATAAGGCCCAAGCGGAAGCCATCAATGAAGCGCTTGAATACTTTGAAGCTGCCATGGGGGATCCCGATTCAGAAATTGCTGCCATTGTCGGACTGTTAAAATCCTATTATTTTAAGGGTAAATTTGTTGCCCGGACCGAAGATCATCAAAAAAAGGTATTTGATAAAGCCAAAAAACTGGCCCGCATCTATATCCAAAAATATCCAAACCGGGTTGATCTCCGTTATTGGTATTTAACAAACTTGGGTAGTTGGGCGGAAGTGTACGGCATCCTAGCCGCAGCACGGGAGGGCGTTGCGGACCAAATGAAAGACCACGCCCTAAAGATCATTGAGCTGGATCCCGAATATGAGGACGGCGGCGGCTACCTCATGTTAGGTGCGGTGCATTATAAATCACCCTACATTCCCTTCATTCTTTCATGGCCTGATAATGAAGAAGCGGTAAAGTGGCTAAAGAAAGCGAATGAAACCGGTGAAGCCAGACCAGTACAAAAAGTGTATTTAGCCCAGGCCCTTTATAAAGAAAAAGAAAGGAAAAAAGCGATTGCACTGCTGAAAGAAGTGGCCAGTATGACACCGTCATCAGATCATCTAGTGGATGATTGGGAACAGATCAAAAAAGCCCGGGCGCTTCTTAAAGAATACCGATAAACAAAATTTTATAATGTCCGATTTAAAAGAAACCCGAATTTCATCGGAGAAGAAATTCTCCGGCCGTTTGCTTGATCTTTTTTTAGATCAAGTTGAATTACCCAATGGTGAAACCAGTACCCGTGAATGGATTGACCATCCCGGGGCAGTCTGCCTGATTCCAATCCTCCCCGATGGAGATATCTGTTTGATCCGTCAATTTCGTTATGGTCCGAGAGATGTATTTATCGAAATCCCCGCTGGTAAACTGGATCCGGGCGAAGACCCCCTGGATTGTGCTCACCGCGAGCTGGAAGAAGAAACCGGGTTTAAAACGAATAAACTGACTTTTTTAACCAATATTTACCCTGCCATCGGATTTTCAAATGAAAAAATGTGGATGTATTTGGCGGAAGATTTAGAAAAAACAGCGCACAATTTAGATCACGATGAATTTATAGAATTATGTCCGACACCTTTGGATGATGCGCTGGAATGGGTATGGTCTGGAAAAATCACCGATGTGAAAACAGTCATCGGCATTTTATGGGCGGAAAAATTATTGCGGCGAAAAAGCTAACTTTCTGTAATAGTCTAATATACCTGCCAGCCAATTGTCGGGATTATCCATCTGACAAAAATGGCCTGTATCAGCCATTCGTGTAAAACTTGCCTTAGGGCATATATCAGTTACTAATTTCTCAGGTATAGCGATGGGTGCCACGGCGTCCAATTCACCCCAGCATAAATGAATCAGGATTGTTGTTTCTTTGAGAGCTGGCAGCCAACTGCTGTTTTGGTATTTGTATCGATCATTGATGTACTGAATGAGCAGATGGCCGATTCTTTTTCCATTCCCGCTGCGAAAAGCCGTCCACATTGTTTCAATTTTAGATTCCTCCAATCGCATACTGCCGTTGGCACTGTAGACCTGTTGTTTAAAAACCTTATACCTGGAAAGTCTTGTAAGCAGGGGCCCGAGTATAGGATTCAGCATCAATTTTTGAAGTATTCGAAGTCGGGCAAGTTCTATCACCATGCCGCCATTGGTAAAGGTAACAGATTGAAATCCGTCAGAAAACCATTCCCCAATTTTCCCTTCATTAGACAACGCAATGAGTTCAGTCGCAACACTGTCCCCCATATCATGGGCAATCAAGTGTCCGCCTTTCACCCCATAGGATTGCCATACCTGAAGCGCGATTTGAGCTTGCTCCATTAAATTGTAATTGTGTTTTACTGGTTTGTCGCTGAATCCAAATCCTAAAAAATCGAACAGGATGATTCGATCGAAATGGGATTGTAACCCGTTGATAACTTGATGAAATGAATAGGATGACTCAGGGAAACCATGAAGGATGAGGACTGTTTTATCTACATCGGCATTTTCATCCCCGATTTGTTTACAGAAAATATCCGATGAACCGGACAGAACGGATCGCATTTCGCCGCTGTTTCGCCAATCAATTAAATGTTGGGGTAAATCCGTCATTTTAACTTGATAATATACGTATCATTTTTCCCGGCGTTTGGAAGTTTGTAAGAATCCTTGCGAAGGATTCAAGCCATTGTAAGGGTTGTTCTATATGGATCAATTACGATAGTTGCAGATCGCGGTCTTGAGCTTTGTTTAACTGATACCTAATTTTGGAAATATCCTTTGAAAATAATTCAGCTTCATTTTTAGAGAGTGGTGGTAATTATTCTAACATCTCGATAAAATCCTTTACCGGCAAGCCTGAGATAAGCGGCCGTAATTGGGATATTTTTGTATCTGATTTTTTAAATTTCATACAATTATAATATGCGTCATATATTGATTTATCAAGAAATAAAATGCTTGGTGAAATATCAGGAGTAACGACCAGAATATTTCTACGCACTCAAGGGCTGCACGATCAACGCCTAAAAGTGGGAGCGGACAAAAGACCAGGGTAGGCAAATTACTATACAGTTGCACCAGGATTGACCCTGCTGACTCAAGGTTCCTGGAGTAAGTCGCCCAAAATGAAGTCATTCACCCCTGACTATAAATTCATTATTTTATCGATAAATTTGACCACAATTAAAATGCCCGGTGATGAAGAAGGGGTCAACCCTAACAACACCTACGCAACTGCCAATCCTGATATCTCATGACAGATGGGAGCGGGCAAATGCCGCCTGGTACTCCTCTTGTCATCATTTAGGAATCCAGAAAAATGACAAGCTTTCAGGCGGCAATTCAATAAAAAAAGATACCCGGCAGGATACATGAAGGTAGTTTACCTTCCCGTGCTGTACGTCCGAATACACTGCGAAGACTGGTTCAAATTTACATTCATCATCATTACTCGCGAAATAAATATGATAGAAATCCCCAGCCAAAAGCGTAAAACGAATACAAAAGCACACGCAACATCGGGGATTTCAATGAAAGAAAAAGGGCAACCTTATTAGTCGATCCGCCATTATTGGGACGGGGATAAATAAGGCTATCCTTATATACCGAGTCGCAAATTGCGTGGCTCGGTGGTCAGAGCATCCTTAAAGACCGGTGCATGGACAAGTATTTCTACTCCGCTAACCGGAGATGCCCTGAAAAAAGCCTTCCGCAGGCACCATCAAGACTAATACATGGTTATTGAAATCTGGTGCTTATTCGGATAGTTTTGTGTATGAACATTCAACAGCCATCTGCCTGTACCGATGCCCACATAAGTGTCCCCGATATTACGTCCGAAACTGCTGGCAGTCCGCTGTTGATAAATGGGCAGACAACATATTTTTAAAGTATCCGCCCCGACGGTTACCAAAAGCGATCATTAAATCACAGTGCAACCAATAAAATTTAACTATTTCTCCGATTGAGTTAAAATGTCTAAATTCCCTCGATTCCATTTGTTGGTGTCCTTGTCATTTCCCTAATGGAAGAACTCCGTAACAAGGATTTGCGGAGAGGTTCGACCGAGGAAAACCATAATGTCTCTGCCATTGTTTTTTTCGGATGTCCCGGAGCAGAAATTTTCGGGATGATTTTTTGAATGAGTCACCCCTGCTGGCAATGGGAGCCGGCTGAGGCGATGGCTCATTCTTTTTTTAACAATCATTAATGATGGATCCATCATTAATATGTAACCCCGCTGGGGTTAGGGTTATTTTTTTCTATATTCTATAGATATATAACCCCGTTGGGGTATAATCTGAAAACATGAGTTTTTGTATCTAATTAATTCCTGGGTTTGTTAATCCCGTAGGGATTTCATGTCTATAGTAAAATGTAATAAAAGAAATATAACGCCGTCAGGTATTAAATGTATCATCCCTTTCTCATTTTACATCCACTATTTCCGCCTGAACCCAAGCCATACCTTGAAACGGTTCCCCAATTCTAACCAATTCAGGATTGTTTATATTCGATGGATTGACATAGACAAAAAATTTGGTATCATTATCATCTTTATCAGGAATTGAACCCTGAATTTTTAAAACATCCGTATCCAGAAAAGATATTTTTTCAATGCCCTCAATGGGAAACATAAAAGTACTGATTTCAAGGTCATCATCATTAGAAGGGTTAACAAATTTTATTTTATCAATGAAATGTGTTTCACCAGCAGTTGGGCCTTCATCAACGATAAACGATCTTTTCTCCTCCTGCACTATTTCTGCCGCATAACTAATCAAGGACGGACGGATTGTGATTGTTTTACCAACCAAATCCGCGTCCTTGTATTGCAAATAATTTTGGCAATAAAACCCGTGCAATCTTTGTCCAAATAAATTTCCTTCAAAAACAGCTTCAATTTCATTTTTCCATTCGTCTATAACGAATACTTCAAATTCAACACAATCAGCCTCATCTTCAAAATAGGGGAAAATGCTTTTAAATTGAATGGATTTTTCTTCTTCATTAATGGTATGCAGTGAATGAATATCAATGACATTTTCATCATTTTTCTTGATGAATGTATTTCCATAGCCTTTCATGATTTCACCGACCTCAATATTCCGGGAAATCAATTCCATAAGTTGATCTTTATAGTCATAACCCAATAAACCGTTCCAAGTATCTCCCACTCCGCCTTCTCTTTTTTCTTTGGCCATTATATTTGTTTAATTTTTATTTTGATTTAGAGATATAATATCGTTTTTCATCAAAATTAATTTTAATACTAATTGTAATGATTCCAGAAAAGAGTTTATCGAGTTCTATGTTTTTTGTTTCGTTTAAGTGAACTATTCATGAGTGGTATTGACAGTTTGCCTGAAAAAGAGATGTGGC
>CAYFJU010000033.1:0-31017 GCA_964343505.1 uncultured bacterium | reverse complement strand
ACATAATAAATAAAATTGTCCGTCGTCCCATCATTAATACTGATTTGAACTTCGTAATCAGTAAAACTATTCGTTGATGTTGTTCCAATAACGCTTAGATCGCAGCCTCCGGGATAAACCCAGTATACACATTTTCGCCAAACATTATAGTGATTCACATCTGATTCTGGATTTGCATCCCAGGTTAAGTTTACAAATTCTCCGATTTGATACCTGTTTGCGATTATAAAATTCGTTGGTTTTTGTGGCGGTGTGGTATCGGGTAAAGAACCGCTTTCAAAACAATCGGTGTCTGGCGATCCCGCCGGGAAGTGCGTTAATATTTCATGTATTTTTATGGAGTTCTCCCTCGGGTTCACAGGGACCCACGGATAGGGAGTCGGCTGATCATATTTCGCATAATACCATTCCCCCGATCCATCAGTTTGTTCAACATATTTGAGAATGATGTCTGTAGGAGATAAGTTCGCATAGGTACAATCGGTAAAATCAATATAAAAATGTTCATTTGGGTGCTTTGATTCATAAAATTTATATTTACCATAGCCATAAGTTTCCCAAATTACATTTTCTGCTGGTGGATCGAGAGGATCGGATGATTTATCAAAATTCCATCCTATTGTATTTTGATCAACTAATAGTTTTGGAACATTCATTATTGATGCATTAGAATAGGAGGATGACAGGGAATAATTGTCATCCCAATGGTTCCCATCTACGGTAACTATAAAATCTTTTTTTGAACTGCTATCTTGATAGTTAGTTTGTAAATAAATCTCTAGTTTTCCAAACATTGGAGGATTTAGTTGTGATACTCCCATATGATTTATAAAGGCAATAAGTGCCATCCCTTTTACTAATCTGAACATTTTTTCATAATCAACTCCTTCCTTTTCATTTATTGAATCGCAATAAGTTTATGGGGCCTTAGATACATTGTGTAGTAAAGTGTGCCATTTGCACCAATCGCGGGCATATTGGTTACTAAACCAACAATAGGATTTGTTTTAAATATTATTTCCCCCTTTCTGTCTAGCCCGACAACCACACTTTCCCATTGTTCAAAGCCGTTGAAATAATGGTAATAAATATTGCCTTCGCCGTCACCAACCATAGATTCTAATCCACCTGACGGCACAGCCCAGTTTAATTCACCGTTATAGGAAATCTGTAAGATGATTTTTTTTTCGAGAAGTTGCTTCTTCCACAGATAAGTGAATTTCACCCCATGGGTTAATTACACGGAAATACATCGCAGATTTATATCCATGTGCTTGTAGGTCAAATAACCATCGAAGTTGACCATTTTCATCCAGACTATAAAGCGTATCACGGTGTGTATAATAAATATTATTTTGAGAATCAATCGAAGGAAAGCCCCAGTTTGGGTACTGATTATACCATTCAACATTTCCATCCAGGTTGATCACATAATTAGATTCCCCCGGGATTACCAATCTATCTCCTCTTGGGAAAAATGGTAAAATACTGGGGCTTGGATACCCATTGACTGAGAAGGACCAAATTTCATCTCCATTTTTATTGAATTTTTTTACCATTTCATCTCCTATACCAAAATATATATACCCTTTTTTATCAGGGAAAATGCCCTCAGTCCAAAAAATATTTCTTTCTATTATTTTTTCCCGTTTCCGGTCCAATAACCCTACGCCACCTTTCTTTTCCTTGGGGATCCACGCTATAAAGAAATCCACGGTGCGTAATAAAATATATATTTCCATCCGAATCCAATGAAACAGAGCCCCCGCCCGAATGGACAAAAGATGTATCAAATACAAATTCCCATTTTATCGTACCTAGCTTTGGTCCAACATATTCAGATCGGCCCGTATTATGAGGATTTCCCCGGTACATGGGCCAGGGACTATCAGCCAGGCTTGGCCAGGGTGTATATTCCTGGAGCATGGTTTTGGGGATTGTGTCCGGCCCCGGTTCGTCACAGCCGGAGAAGATAATAATGAAAGAAAGTGATACCGAGAGGGTCAGGTAAAACCTACTTCGGTTCAATTTTTCTATTCTCCCAGTGTCTATAAAATCCATAATCGGAATCTTACAATGAACAAGAGAAATATCCAATAGGGTAAAACCCTATTTAAAACGGGGTTTTAATCCACCATTTTCCAGAAGGCGATACCGCCGGCCTGTTTGCCTATTTCGGCAATATCCACTTTTTCCAAGTCCTTAAGATCAAACACTTCCACCGCGCCCGGCTCCTTGCCGATACCTTCAACAGAAACGAAAGCATAACGGCTGTCCGGAGAAATCACCACCCCGTGGGTGACCTTCCGTGTGTTTTTAAATTTTGCAATTTCTTTTCCTGTTTCCAGATTCCAGACACCCGTCTTGGCGGCGCCTTTGTAAGTCACAACTAAATATTTCCCATCACGGCTGACTTCGCAGTTATAGGGCGCCTTATCGGTTTTAAATGTGCGGACCACTTCCCATTTATTCACATCAATTTCCACCACTTCATCTGTACCGTTATTCACCACATAAACAAATTGATCGTTGGGGTGAGGATAAACCCAGGTCGGTTTTTCAGGCGGCATTTTATGCTTCATTTTTTTCATGTCACCCTTTTTCATACCGCTCATTTTGCTGTGGTCCATTTTTTTCATCTTATGGCCGCTGTGTTTTCCCATCTTCATTTTCTTGGGTGATGTGGACAGTGTCCGGCGCAACTGCATGGTCATGGCATCAATTTCATAAAGTTCGCCTGACATCATGGCCACGGAATAATGTCTCAGTCCATTGTTCAAAAGGCGTGATCCGTGTGGCATGATGCCTGTCTCCACTCGTTCAATCTCGATCATTTCATCCGGATCAACAATAGAAACAGTACTGGCTTCGCTGTGGCCGCCGTGGAGGTTGAAATTCACGATGTAGAGCAAACCGGTGGCATTAGATATTCCCATGGTGGCCGGGAATAATCCCAACTCTACGCGGTCTACCATTTCGTCGGTCCCGGTCTTGTATTTATACAAGTGTCCGAATGGTAATCCGTGGGCCATGGATAAATACCAATAGTCTCCATCGGGAGAAACGGTAATCCCGTGAGGGCCTTCAATTTCCAGGGGCCACACTCCTACCGGGATACGTTTCTCAACAAGGGCTTTTTTCCCATCAAAGCGAATCAGGGCCACTTCATCTTCTGATTCAGCCGTACAGTACACATAATAATCCTTTGCGCTGAGCGTGACTGCAGTAGTGAGAATTGTAATTAACAGAAATAATCGTTTCATAAATACCCCCTATCTGGTTCCTCTTCTTTGATCATCTTCCAGTTTGACGGCCCAAAGACCATTGTTCATGTCCGAAAAATAGATCAGTCCTTTGTAGGGCATGGTGCCCCATACATTGGGCCGGTTCGCCGTAAACCCATCTGGATCACCTGAAAGGAAAAAAGCCATTTCACGCCCCTGGGCATAAATATCTCCCAATAATTCACCGGAGATATCCACAATCCGCAAACCGCCTTGGTAATAGGAGGCCAATAGCGTATCTCCGTGAACCCAATGGTTGTGTGAGCCCGCTTCAGGCACTTGGTAAACAGCTGTTTCTTTAGGGTTCTCCGTATCGGAAAAATCCAGGAAATGGAAGCCGCCGGCCATACCAAACTGGTTTCCCCATTCATCCCCGGCAATGATATAAAACTTATCGGTGGATTGGCTGATAAAGGGAAAGGCCGCATGGTTATGTCCATTCGGATCTGCCATGCCCACAAGTTTAACAGGGTTCCCCGGGCTGCCTTGACCCGCTTTCGCCAAAAAGGGATTAAACTGGATTTTAGAGCGGTTCTTTTCATTGAACTTAACTCCGCCCACATCCACCACATGGACACCGTCGGCCCAGTTGGATGAATAGGCCAATCCGTCAATCACCCAAACATCATGGACTCCGTGCCCCGGAGTGGTTAGCTCGTAGCGCCCTACACGAAAGGGGTTGCTTGGGTCTTCAATATTAATGATGTCATATTTCCGTCCGTTATTCACCGCATACACATGGTTATCATATATAAAAACATTATGGACACCACCGGTCATATCATCATTAAACTCGGCCGTGATTTCAACATTGAAAGGATCGCGAACATCCAGCACAACAAACCCATTTTTGCGGTTGGATGCGCCTTCTCTCGTTATCACGCAAACTGTGCCATCCTCAGACACTTTTACATCGTTTACTGTCCGGGCATCTACCGTGATGGTGTCAATAATGACCATATTCTCCGGATCGGTTACATCCCAGAAATAGGCTTCCCCATTGGCGCTCCAGGTACCGGTTACGGCAAAATCTTTACCTTCATGTTCACCGATTCCGGGCCATACCCACAGATCTGAAGTACGGACATCAGATATGGTACCGTGGCCCACAACCTTAACCCGTTTTTGCACATTCCGGGGGATAACCTTAATTATTTTTTTGGCTGAATATCCGCTGGAATGAGCCGTTACGGTATAGATGCCGGGATTCTCAGCCACAAATTTCCCCCTATCTGTCAAAGTGCCTGCCGCCGGAAGACCAATGCCGTACTCCGCTTTTCCGGTGTAAGAAAAACGAACGGGCACACCTTTTACTTCCTTCCCGGAGCGCGAGAGTGTTCTGGCCTCAAAAGTAACCACATCACCAGTGCGAACCTGATCCGTTTCAGCAGAAAGGGTTACCTCCCTCACAGGATTTTTTACCACTTTTACATCGAAGGATTCCGTAATATCATCGGCCGTGGCAGTGATAGTGACCTTGCCGGATTTTTTCGCATTCAGGTTTCCGTAGCTGTCAAAATCAGCCACCTTTGGATTGCTGGAAGCCAGAACCACCTTGGCGCTATCCCTGACTAAATTGGCCTGGTCATATACGGTGGTACCAAAATTAACGGCAGTACCCACATAAACCTTGGCCTGGGGATCATTAAATACAATTCTGTCCAGGGGCGGGTAAGGGACCTGAACTACCATTTTATCATAAACACGGTCTTCACGTTTTTGCGCAATACTGCGTACACTCAAATAGAGTTTTCCCGGTTTATAGGCTTTTACGGTGATATGGGCTACGCCGGTTGAATCACTGATCCGCGGCTTGGACTCCAGAGCCCGCCGGGGCCGGCCGTAGGCATAAAAGGGGTTATTCGCCAGATCACCATCCTGGTTCAGAAGCTTAATGGTGACCTCCCCTGTTTCCCCCACGTGGAGGTAGAGTGAGTCCGGCTCAAATTGAAAATAGAGGGAATCTTTTTCTGCTTCTTCAGCCTCCTGTGCCGAAATCACGCAAAAGCTGAAAAGTACGGAGGATAATAATTTTTTCATGATTAGTCTCATTTCTTTACGGTGTGCTGGATTTTTCGTCATCTTCAATCTGAATGCAGTAGAGTCCGCTGTTCATATCAGCCAGGAAAATATAATCCTTATAGGGTTGAGCGCCCCAGACCATGGGCGAGTTAGCAATTTTTCCTTCTTTGTGGGTGGAAAGGAAAACACCGATTTCACGGCCCTGTTTATACAGGTCCCCCAGCAATTCTCCCGAAATGTCCAGGATGCGCAGACCCCCCTGGTAATACCCGGCTAGGAGCATGTCTCCCAAAACCCACATATTGTGGCTGCCTGCTTCTGGGACTTGGTACAAGGCATCTTCTTTCGGATTGGCCGGATCATTGAAATTGAGAAAATGGAAACCACCGCGTGGATTCGACGGCTCCCCTTTGGTCGCCCGCACCCCCCAGGGAAATGTTTCATCCCCGGCGACGATATAAAAATCTCCGGTAGATTGACTCACAAAGGGGAAGGCTGCATGATTGCGGCCGGTAGGGTCTCCCATTTCAGCCAGCTTTACCGGATTAGACGGACTCCCTTGGCCCGCTTTCATAAGTAAAGGGTTGTACTGAATTGTGGAGCGGTTCTTTTCGTTAAATTTCAGCCCGCCGATATCCACCGCCACAACACCGTCACTCCAGTTGGATGAGTAGGCAATCCCGTTTTCAATCCACACATCATGGATGCTGTGCCCCGGGGTATCCAACTCAAACACACCGACGCGGAAAGGGTTTTTCGGGTCTTCAATATTGATGATATCATACTTGCGGCCGTTGTTCACGGCATACACGTGGTTATCGTTAATAAATACATTATGGACGCCGCCGGTCATATCGTCGTTGAATTCAGCAGTGATTGTCACATTGTAGGGGTCTGATACATCCAGGATGACAAACCCGTTTTTCCGGTTGGAGGCCCCTTCCCTTGTTATCACGCAGACTTTACCATCCTCGGACACTTTCACATCATTTACGGTGCGCGCATCCACCGTCACAGTATCAATAATAAACATACTGTCCGGATTGGTCACGTCCCAATAATAGGCTTCACCGTTGGAACCCCATGTGCCAGTTACGGCAAAGTCCTTGCCTTCATATTTGCCAATCCCGGGCCAAACCCATAGGTCGCTGGTAAGGACTTCAGAAATTAATCCATGGCCCACCTTTTTGATTTTCTTCTTCACATTCCGGGGGACGACCTTAATCGTCTTTTGATCTGAAAAACCGCCGGAAGATGCGGTAACAGTATAAACACCCGCTGTTTCAGCCACAAAGCGGCCATCTTCCGTAATCATGCCCGAGGCAGGTAATCCAAAATCACCATAATCTGCTTGGCCTGAATATGAAAAATCGATGGGGGCATCTTCAACTTCACGGCCGGAACGATTTAATGCTTTGGCTTCAAAGTGAAGTACATCACCCGTACGAATTTCAGTTTTGTCCGTCCCAAGGGTGAGACCGCGTACAGGATTTTTAACCACACGAATATCCATAGATTCGGCAATATCTCCTGCCGTTGCACTGATAGTAACTTTACCTGTCCTTTTGGTTTCCAGGTTTCCAAAAAGATCAAAATCAGCTACGCGTGGATTGCTGGATTTTAGAGCGACTTCTGTATCGCTTCTGTCCAGCCCGGCTTCATCTGAAACCTTTACCCCAAAATGGGTGGATGTACCTACATATAATTGTTTTTTGGTCTTATCAAAAGTGACTTTTGAAATGGGCGGGAAGGGGACATTGATGTTTATTTTATCCCGAATTCGATCGTCTCTCTTTACGGTAATACTCTGGACTTTCAGGCTCAGTTTCCCTGGCTTGAATGCCTTGACTGTAACCGTGGCCACACCGGTGGAATCGCTGATTCTTGGTGTTACAGTGAGTGTTTTCCGGGGGCTGCCATATATATAAAAGGGGCTTTCCGCCAGGTCGCCGTTTTCTTTTAACAGTTTGATAGTGAGCTGATTTGATTCCCCCACATGCATATCCAGGGAATCGAACTCAAATTCAAAATGGAATTTCTCTTTTTCTTCAGCTTCTTCCTGGGCAAAGGCCGCAGCTGCAAAAAGAAAAATGAACGATAAAAAGCGAAGGGTTTTCATTATTTCTCCTCAATAATCATAGAAAATTCAAATTGAGTCGTGCGTCATGGATCGCATGTGATACAAAAATCACAGATGACGCCCTCCTCAAACTTGGTGTCTTCTGTTTAAAATGCCGCTGAATATACACATGCATCCATTAAATTTGTCCGCTAAAATTCTCAATAAAATATGCCCCCTAAAAAATACGCCCTTTTCACTTCCTTTTGCTTTTTCCTTAGCTGCCAGATGAATGGCTCTGAAATGAAAAGCCATAAAGATATGATCCGAATCCTTTCTGAAAAAACAGAATCGGTCAACCCGGAATCAAATCTGTATGCCAATAAAAAACGGCTTGCTTGGCTCCAGAACCAAACCCATGATGAACACATGGCGGCGACGCTGCAGCACCAAGCTTTCATTGCCAATGAAATGCTGAATGCGGGATTCACGCGCCAAGCGGTGGAGGCCTACAATGAGGTGATCCATACCATTGATTCACTGGGAATAAAACCACCCCGGGAATTTATGACAGCCCTTCATGACCTTTTGGCCATTACCCACCTGCGGCTGGGGGAGGAAACCAATTGCCTGGATGGGCACAATCCCGAATCCTGCATCATCCCCATTCGCGGGGCCGGGATTCACCGTGATAAAACCGGCGCTGAAAATGCCATCCGCATTTATAGGAAGCTATTGGTAAATAACCCCGATGAATTTGTTTATCGCTGGCTGCTGAACTTGGCCTACATGGTGCAAGGGGAGTATCCCACTGGTGTCCCGAAAAAATGGCTGATTCCACATCTGGCGCCTTCCGATTCAATCCACTTTCCTGAATTCAAAGAAATTGCCGCCGAAGTTGGCTTAGACCATATCAGCCTGGCGGGAGGTTCCATCACCGAAGATTTTGACCAGGATGGCGATTTTGATATTTTAGTTTCTTCTTGGGGCGTGGATAATCAAATTCAATATTTCACCAATGATGGTTCAGGCCGGTTTACCAACAATACCTCATCCGCAAACTTGACAGGAATTACGGGTGGACTGAATATGGTCCACGGTGATTACAACAATGACGGGTATGCGGATGTGTTCGTTCTGCGGGGCGGATGGTTTGGGGAAGATGGGAAACACCCGAACTCCCTGCTCAAAAACAAGGGTGACGGCACTTTTACCGATGTAACCATTTCAGCGGACATTTATTCTGAACATCCGACGCAAACGGCCTCATGGGGAGATTTCAACAATGACGGCTGGCTCGATATTTTCATCGGCAATGAAACAACCGAAGATGCTTACCACATTTCTGAACTTTATCAGAATAATGGCGATGGGACATTTACGGAAATTGCCCAGTCGGTCGGATTGAATGTAATCGGGTTTGTAAAGGCTGCTGTCTGGGGTGATATAAATAATGACGGCCTGATGGATCTATATGTTTCTCGCCTTGGGGAGCCCAACCTTTTATTTCAAAATGGTGGGGAAGAGCTTGATTGGCAGTTTAAGGAAATATCGAAATCAGCTGGTGTCACGAAGCCATTGAATAGTTTTCCCGCTTGGTTTTGGGATTATAACAATGACGGCTGGGAAGATATCTGGGTCTCGGGATATGAAAACACCTCCGGGGATGTAGCCATGGATTATATGGGGATGAAACATAGCGGTGAATCACCGAGACTGTATCGGAATAATAAAGACGGGACTTTCACGGATGTAACTGAAGCGGCAAATATGGACCATCCCCTGTTAACGATGGGCTGCAATTTCGGCGATTTAAATCAAGATGGCTTTCTTGATCTTTATGCCGGCACGGGGGATCCGGACTACCGCTCTATTCAGCCCAACCGCATGTTTTTAAGTAAAAACGGTCAGTCATTTGATGACATCACCTTTCAGGGACGCTTTGGTCACTTGCAGAAAGGCCACGGCGTCTCCTTCGCTGACTTGGATAGTGATGGGGACCAGGATGTCCATGCTGTAATGGGGGGCGCCTATGAAGGGAGCGTTTATCAAAATGTCTTATTTGAAAACCCCGGCGGGTGGGATAACCGTTGGATTGGATTATCCCTTAGAGGAACTCAGACCAACAAACTGGCTATAGGAGCACGGATCGAAGTTGTGTTGGAAAGCGGCCGTATCATTTACCGCACCGTTTCCAGCGGCGGCAGTTTTGGTGGAAATCCCTTGGATCAGATGATCGGTTTAGGAAAAGAAAGTAATATAAAAGCTGTGAATGTATTTTGGCCGGGATCTGGCATCATCCAAACTTTTGAGGAAATTAGCCCCGGGAATTGGTATCGCATCCAGGAAGGGAAGACGACTTTTCAATTGATCGATTATCGGTCAACTTAATTTCCGCTTGGACATTTTCCTGCACCCACCTTTCATAGTGTTGCATCAATTCCTGAGTTAGTTTTCCGGGTTGCCCATTCCCGAGCACTTTACCATTGACTCGGCTCACAGGCACTATGCCTGAACCGCTGTTGGTAATAAACAGTTCATCCACTTTTGTCAAATGGTCCTGATTCAACCGCCCAAAAGTCACCGGGAAGAGCGCGTGGGAGAGGATGGTCTGGCGCGTAACGCCGGGCAAAACATCGGTTTTGCGAGTCATGAGATTATTCCCCGCCACCCAAAATACATTGCTACGGCTGCCTTCATAAATATCACCCTTTTCATCGACTAAAATCGCCTCGAAGCAACCTACATCCTGGGCTTTTTCCCAAGCCTTCAAGCAACTGCTGTAATCGGTTGTTTTGATTTCCGGGTGGGGCCGTTTGGACTGGACCGATTTAACCGACACGCCCTCATAAATGGCCGGAACCAAACCCAAGGCAGAGGTGTAAATGATTAGATAATGAGGCACGGCCAGAACACGCAAGCGCTGATCCGGGTCTGGAAAGCTGTTAATGACTTCCTGCAACATGTATCGGATTTCATCGCGGGAGTATGTGATTTTTAGACCGATCCGCCGTGCCGTATTCAGCAGTCTATCCAAATGCGGTTCCAAAAAGACCGGGTGATAATTTAATGTGCGCAGTGTTTCATAGAGTCCCGATGCATAGGCGAAGGTCTCAGCGCCGAATGTGAGTTGTTCTTCCGGTACTTTTTCCCACTTTCCATTGATGAGTGCTTCTATCATTGCCTAAATCTAATCCTTAAGTACGACCCTGAGCTTTACTAAACTACCAAAGTTTAGTAAAGCTATCGCATTCCATCTTACGGTTGGAAAGAGGCCGCTTTGGCCAGCGTTTCTTCATATTCTTCTGTTTCATTGGAGTCAATCGTAATGCCGCCCCCTACCCCCAAAGTCAGAACGTTTCCTTCCTGAACTACGGTTCGGATGGCAATATTAAAATCCATTGTTCCATCGGGATGTATAAATCCTACGGTGCCTGTGTAAACACCACGTTGATAATTTTCTAATTCATTGATAATCTCAACGGCACGCTTTTTAGGACAGCCGGAGATAGATCCTCCCGGACACATGGACAACAGCGCTTCAATCGGATGAATGTCAGCTTTAATTCGTCCCTCAATCACACCGTAGGTGTGCATCACTTTCGACAGTCTCCGCACCGATTTAGCTTCCAAAACTTTTACGGACCCCGTTTCACACACTTTCCCCAAGTCATTCCGCAACAGGTCAATAATCATGTATAATTCCGCCTGTTCCTTTTCACTCTCCAGCAATTCCTTCACCAGGCGCTCATCTTCTTTCCCCACACCGCGGGGTCGGGTGCCTTTGATCGGTTCAGTTTTAATTACTCCATTCTTAACTTTGATAAACCGTTCCGGGGACAGACTGTGGATGGCCCAGTGCTGATCTTCGAAATAGGCGGCAAGGGAAACTATATTATCGTTCAAAAGGGCGTTGAATACCTCCCGTGGCGGTCTGGTTGTTTCCCCCTTCAAGGCATGTGTATAATTCAACTGATAAAAATTCCCAGAACGGATATGGGCGATTATTTTTTGAAAATTCTGAGCATATTCTTTCGCTGTAATTTGAGGTTCAAAAGCGCCAATGCCATAATGATCCCGCTCACAAATGAGTGCGGTCGTGCTGACCTCAAATGAGCCAAATTGATCGTAGGCCCGGAAATGAATGGCTGGTATCGTTCCCCCTGAATGCTTCGACATAACGCCAAGCTGTTTCATTCCTGCTTCGTAGGACAGAAATCCAGCCAAAAACAAATCTTTATGCTTTTTAACAAAACGAATCAAATCGTAAGAATCATCCTCCAATGATAAGGATAATTCCGCGACGGGGTTCCAGGCGACCCATTTCCCCCAACCTTTGTTCGGGCCTTCACTAAAAATCACCGGCTTACTCCCAGACGGAATCTGCTGTAGCAATTCCTCTATTGTGCGGACTTTAATGGGCATGGAGAAAATTTTCTAACAGGGAGGAGCCCATGGGAGTAAAAAAGGATTCGGGATGAAATTGGACCCCAAAAAGGGGCTTTGATTTGTGGCGGATGGCCATGATTTCACCGTCGTTGGTCCAGGCTGATTTCTCAAAGCTGTCGGGGACAGCATCAATGGCCAGGGAATGGTAACGGGCGGCCTGAAAGGGTGTAGGCAGATCCGCAAACAGATCGGTCTGGTTATGGTGAATTAAGGATGTTTTACCGTGGAGGATGCGCTTGGCCGGTTGAACATTAGCGCCAAACACAGCGCCGATGCATTGATGCCCCAAGCAGACGCCCAATATTGGCAGGCGCTCCGCAAAAGCCTCAATGATAGTGCATGAATTACCGGCATCTGAAGGCTTTCCCGGCCCCGGGGATATGATAATGCGCTCGGGCTTTAAGCTTTCAATATCATTGAAATTGATTTGATCGCTGGCCTTTACAACAACTTTGGTACCAAGCATACCCATGGCCTGGACCAAGTTGTAGGTGAATGAATCATAGTTGTCGATGAGTAAAACCATGATGGAAATTAAAAACATGAGGGCAGTGTTATAATGTTACAGTGCAAAAGTGTCAAGGTGCTCTACGCCCTTCATTTTAAAAGGTAATCAGTCGTGTTGAAAATTTTCCCAGCGGTCGGAATTTTCCCGGAATTGGGAAATGCCTTTGTCAATTATAATCCCCGGTAGCTTGCGTTTTGTCCATACATGATATTGAATGGGGAAATCTTCCGGTTTCTCCAACAACATTGTATTCACATCAATTAAATGAGGAACTTTTATATTTTCATAGGAAAGGGCAGAACCGCAATCCCGACAAAATGTTCGCCTTTTAATGCCTTCAGCATATTGAATCGCATGAGGAGTGCCTGATTTAATAATATAATTCTCTTTATCCAATTCCACAAAAACCATGAAAGGGGCTCCGCTGGACTTGCGGCAATCTAAGCAATGGCAGGCGGCGACGGGTCCGTCGGTCACGATTATTTCGAATTGAATGTTGCCACAGAAACAACTGCCCACATGTTTACTTTTACCCATTATTTCTGCCTTTCATTTTTTCCACCCAGCCCATGATCGCCGGGATCACCAGCACGGTGGCCAAGAAACAGGTGCCCACACCAATGAATAAGGCCGTACCCATGGAGCCCAATCCCCGGTAGGTGGCAAAAGTCAGAGAACCAAACCCTAACATCGTTGTGAGTGAAGTCAGGAGCACTGCCCGGCCGGTGGATGAAAAAACTGTTTTATGTTTCTTTCTGCCTTCAATCTGGTATCTGTGAATTACATGTATGCCGTCATCCACGCCGATACCAATAATCATGGGTACTGCCATGGCATTCATCATGGTTAAGTACAATCCGGACAGTTCCATGACCCCCAGCATCCACAAGGTGCCTACACCGAGGGGTACCACCGCCAACAGTGCCTTGCGGGGACTGCGGAAATCCATTAACAGTATCACAAAAATAACGACCAGCGCCAGACCAGTGGCAAATTTACCATCCTCAGAAAACAGATTGATGAGCCTTCTGTAAACTATTGGGATTCCCGTGGCCCGTTCGCTTACTGCCTCAAGTTCATTGGCGAACCGTTCAAGAAACAGTTGATCCCAGACGTTTGATTTTGGGAAAACAGTTACCAAAAACAAGTTTCCGGATTTTCCCACATACTGATCGCGGATGTTTGCGGGAATGGTTTCTAAAGTAACCACTTCCGGGTTGGCCATTTTTAACGTCATGGTCTTAAACGTATTCGCAAAATCCAGATGAAACCGTGTTAATTGCTGTTGTTTTGTTGTTCCGAACTGCTGGACGCGCTCTACTAATTGCGACAAGATTCCTGTGTCAATATCTGGATTCATGCGCACCAATTCCCTTTGCCAGGCCATAATCGTTCTATCTTCATCTTCCGGAGCAACCCCCACTAATAGACCTGTCTTTAAATAAACCTTTTCCTGATTTCCGATGTTCGCCATATCCTGGATTTCCATCACATTGGCTTCAAGCCGCAGCATTTCTTCCTTAAGCAGCCCAATGTCTCTGTCCGATAAGTCAGGGTTTATGTAAGCATCTTTGATTTTATGTTTGATATTCCGGACAATATCTTGACGGTTCACCTGTTCTGATTCAGCGGGTAAAAAATCAACAATGGAACGCACCACCCCCGCCGATTTGATTTCTTTCGCTTTATTGGTAAGGTCTGTGGCCTCCTGTAAATTGCTGGCAGTGAAGTAAGCATAGTCTGCACTCATATCCATTTTTTCAATCATGCGTTCCTGTAGAATGACAGACTCTAATGCCTCCGGCTCCATATTCAGATAATTGTAATCCCATTCTATTTGACTTCCTCGCCATCCAACAAACACACTGATCACAACAACCGCTCCAATCGCAGCCAACGGTTTGCTGGCCAGTTTGCTTGCAAATCCACCCAGGCTCCGATAGGAAATATCTTTCGGCGGTTTAAGCTTACCGGATTGCCGCAGTTTATCGATAATCCTTTCTCTGATCACCAGCATCGTTGGTAAAATTGTGATGGCCGCTACCATGGTCATAATAATCCCCAGACCAAGTGAAAGTCCAAACTCCCTGAACCCTTGTGTCCGAGTAAATAAAAATGTCAAAAAAGCCATAGCGGTTGTAAACCCGCCCGTGAGTACACCGATCCCCGCTTTTTGAAATGTAAATCGCATTGACTCTGCAACGCTGCCACCTGCGGCACGTTTTTCACTGTAGGCAGCAATGATATGCACAGAAAAATCAATTCCCAGCCCCACCAGAATAACACCCATCATGGCCGTCATCATATTTAATGCGCCGGTCGCTAACCAGGTGACGCCCAAGGCCCAGATAACCCCAAAGATCAATGTAAATATGGCGAGGATGGGGCTGAGTATCATTCGAAAGGCCAAAATGAAAAGCACAAGAATTGCAATTAATGCAATAGAAGTAATCGTAAACGAATCTTCTTCAATGGCCCGCAATTCATCCCGTTGCAAAGGTATGGCGCCTGACAGGCCTGCTTCTACACCAAATTCTTTGGCATATTTTTTAACAATTTTTTCCGCGGCGTTGGTCGAGTTTGGGTATGCTTCAAACTTTAACCAGTCAAAACTGGGAATGATCTGCATCACAAGCATTTGCCTGTCCCAGCTCCGATAGTAGGTGTCGCCCATGAGGATGGCATCGGCAGCCGCTTCCCCGGCGCCTTCTACGTCGCCGTCTATGGCCCGATCCATTTCTTTTGTAAACGTCTGGATTCCATCCATAAAGCGAATGGCGCCCTGTTCCTGCTCCTGACCCTCAATGGAGCCGCCCCCGGAACCGGTATATTCTTTTTCAAACGTATCGTTTAAATTTTTCAGGAATGAGGTAAGGTTGGGATTTTCAAAAAGAGTTCGATTATTCTCCAGGTCCTCACTTTTCATGAGCATAAGGGCATGTTCAGCAATGAGGTCTTTGGGTAGGCGATAGTCTACTTTTTTAAAAAATTGGGTGAGTTTTTCTAACTCCGGGGCCGTTTTTTCAGCAAATTGTATCAGTTTCGCCGGATCACCCTCAGCTACGACTAACATAGACATGGCGCCGTCGAACTCACTGATGATGCGATCATATTCACTAACCATCGGGTCATCTTGCGGCATCAGATCGGTGAAATCAGTCTTCATTTTTAGTTGGGCGGCCATTGCGCCAAAAATGATGGTTAACATCACCAGTGTCAGTGCTGACCACCAGGGCCGCGATGAAATGTGATGTGCCAGTTTATCTAAGAATTTTTTACGCATGATATCTCCTCTTTTACCACAAGGCCATGAGAGTTACGTGGGCTTCGATGACCATTTGGGGAATAATCTCCCGGTTTGTTCCATATAATTCTGGTACCTGTCTCCGAAGGTTTTAAGCATAAGTGCTTCTTCCTTATCAATGCGGGAAAAATAAATGGCAGCCATAAAAAACATGGGCGAGACGCCTACAATCCAGTTGTTTAACAACAGCATCTGGCCCAGGCTAAACAAGAAAAACCCGCTATACATGGGATGGCGAACCTTGGAATAAATACCGGTCGTCACCAGGCTTTGATCAGACCGGATCTCCACAAAGGGCGACCAGTTTGCTCCTAAATCCGCTTGAGAACGCCACATAACATATATTCCCAAGAGGTAAACGGAGATTCCAATCCAGCTCAGAACATCTGGTGCGGCGTAATCTGCAAAATCAAACCAGGACACAAAGACATAAATGATAGCTAACAATTCCACCCAACCCCATAAGGACATGGCCACCAGTTCAAGCATGGATTTATTCGTGTGACTGAAGGTTTCTTTCCGGTAGGCTAGCTTGGCCGCGCCGCGGAAGGCGCCTACGATAATGATCCCGACTAAAAAGATATATTTGAATCCTTGTTCACTCATTGTGATTCATCTCTAATCCACTTACCATCCTGGTTTCATCTTAAAAATAGGCCCTGAGTCTTAAACGAATGGCCGTATCCTGGATACCAAATTCCGTACCCTTGCCGCCAATACTTTTATTCACCATCAGGGATAAGGTGACATCTTCATCAAAATTCCAATCCACCATGGGCAGGAAAGAAAAACTGCTGTCGTCCAAATTCCCAAATCCGATGACACTGGCGGAAATAAAATCTGTAAACCCATATCTACTCATGAGAAAAATATAATTCTGCATGAGCGATTTGGTGTCGCCACTGAACACGTGAAGGTAATTATTCAGGGATGCTTTGCCCTTTTTTACTCCCAGGGAATTATGGAAATACTCTCCCATGACATAAACACCATTATCAAAAGTATGGTCAACGCCGAATACATATTCACCAACTTCTACCGTTTCATCCAATGATTTAAACGCCTCGGCCCAAATACCATATTCGCCAATTTGTCCCACAACAGATCCCCCAAAAAATTTTGATTCCATATGTGTTGTGGTCACATCCACCCATTCCCAATAAGGATATAAATGATATCGGTTGGCATAATTCAACGTGAAATCGAAACTACCCATCCCAGTTTTGAACTGGATCATTTTTTCCGCGCTGCTAATGGAGTCATGCTCAGCCCAAATAAAATCCAAGCCGGCGCGGTCTCCCATGGGAATTTCCAGCCGTGCGGCATCCACCCCCGGCTGTTCGTAGGTGGGGTCCAAGAGGTTTTTTCGGTTAAACATATCGAGAGGATTCCAGGCATACCCCACCCCCATGGATATGGGCTGGCGGCCTACCGTAACATCAAAAAAGCGGAATGATTTTCGTGCGTAAAAATTATCTAAATAAAATGTATCCGCAATAGTGACTTCATATTTTCCGTCAGGGAAGAAAGGCTCCCAGGTTTCCTTGGGCAAAAAGTCCAAAAAATTCCAGGTGGTTTGGCCGTGATATTTTTGCCAATTAAAATTGCCGGACAAGATAATCCCGTCCTGGCGGGGATGCTCAAAATCTACACGCAGCTTATGATATCCAAAAGAATAGGATTTATTTTTAAAACTGATCCGGTCAGCCTCCGATTCAAAATAACCGAAATATTGTGTTTGGGCACGAAGGTGTGAAAAGCACAAATACACTAATACAAAAAGAAATGTTTTGTTTAATAAACGTATCACAGGCATCCCTGCCTGTGAATCTTCATCCCTCAAATATTGAACTGCTTTAAATATATTTTTCATCACCTTCAGTCCAAGAGCCCCTTCTGAACATAAAACCATTTCCACTGGCTAAATTCTTTTACTAAACCAGCCTTCAAAGGGTTATTTAGTACATAATATATAATTCGTTGTAACTCATCTTCATCCCGGCAAAAATGATCAAAACTTTCATCTGTCCAAAACGACTTGCCTTCACGATTTAAAATCTTGTTTGCTTCGTTGGCCGTATAACTTTTGATACTATGCATAATGCTTCCCAATTCATAATACTCATCATTTTTTATTCTCAGGGGGGTAAAAACAACATGAACATGATTAGACATGATGCAGTATGCAAGCAAATCGTATTTTTGTTGATCCCAATGTTTCATAGATGTACACACAAGATTTGCGATTTGATTATTCTTGCAAAAGTGTGGTCCACGTCTATTTCTGTGTAAATATTGATCATATTTCGCAAGCATTCGTTTCTGCTGGTCATATAGTTTCTTAAACTGTTCGTCTCTTTTATTCCATGATTTTTGAATTAATTTATTTAGGCTTTGGTTTTCCTGCTTTAATTCTTCAACAACCCTTTTGGGTATACTGTCCGCAAGACAAAAGGTAACAAACAATGTTGCTCCAGGCGGTTGAATGTGAGGCAAGTTTCGTTTATAAAATGTTTTCATAATTAAGATACCTTATAGACCCGAATGTCTGTGAATCATAATTTGTTCTTAATTTATTGTTTTTGCTTGCCCTCTGGTAAACAAGCTGGAAGCTTGTTTTACTTTCATTTCTTCAGACTCCGTTCACTGAAGAATCCCTTGGGTGGAATCCAGTTAAAAGATATGTCCAATGTTTCCATGACGGTTTTGGTACCGGATAAATGGTTTTCCATTTTCACCACCTTAGCTGTGGGATATCCATCAATTGTTTCAATATTGAATAAGGTCATTGTCTTTTCCACCCGGCCTGTATCATCCCAATAATCCATTTGGACGGGATAATAATTGTCCTGCCTTAAGTACAAAATAATGGTGGGATAATCCACATCTGCCCCGGCTCCAGCCTTGGCTTTCAGAACCCAGCATTTATATCCATTTTTTACTTCAGTGCCGGTATTCTCGGATATGTAGTCATTCTTCCATGTATCCTCAGAAGAAAAATCCTCAAATGAAAAATCGCCCCCCTGCACTTTTTGTTTTTTGGCATGGCTGGCCAGTTTGCGCACGCGGCGGGTACGGGGGAAGTAGGTCCATATATCATCCCCGTTATTCAGCATCAAAAAGGTCTGCCCTTTGACACTTGTAGGCTTAATGTACCGCATTAAGGTTTTTTCGCCTTTCCCACTGGTAAACATCTCCAGCTCAAAGGTGCGTTTTTTCCCGTTATTATAATGGTTGGTCTGGCGGACACATCCCTTGCTATTCTCCGGTGAAAGAATAGCGGTCATGCTGTCGATGATTGTTTTCCCAGTTGGAATCTGTGCATAGGAAATTGTACTTAACAGTATAACAAATAAACATATTCTCATTTTTGGATTCCCCTCATAAACGACTTAATTGCTTCTTTTTGCACTGCCTTAAACTTTCGGTCATCTTTCATCATCATATACTGCCAGGACAGACCATCGATGGTGGCCAACAGCAGGGCCGAAATACCATCGGCATTCATTTCCCTGAATTCACCCAGGGCAACACCATCATTTAAGACCTGTTTTATCTGCTGCCGGTAATTTTCATAGGCGTTTGACAGATAGGATGTGTCTTCCCCATGCCAATTCCAGCGGGCGGTGTGGGCCCAGAGTTCGGTGATGATTAAGATACTTTCGCCCATAAGCATCATCATTTCCAGGCTGCGTTTAAAAAAGGTCTCAATTTTTTCAGTGGGGGAAAGGTTTAACTCAACCAATTCTGCAAACTCGGTTTGGAGTTGGTTAAAGAGGTTGGATTCTATGGCATGAAATATATCGGATTTGCTGGAAAAATATTCATACACGGTGCCTTTGCCGATCCCTGCTTCTTTGGCAATATCGGAAATTTTACCTTTTTCAAGGCCATCCCTGGCGAAGACGCCTACAGCGGCTTGGAGAATTAACTCACGTTTATCCATAAAAACTCTAAATATCGACTGACTGGTCGGTCGGAATTTAAGCCCGCGAAACCACAATCAACAAATACTAAATCCAGATGAAATGAGGAATCGCTTTGGGGGTTACCAGCCGAATTGAATATCCACCGCCGGCAAGAGGTGCGCCTGCGCGCCAAATGGATATTCTCCTGCCACAAGTTTGTAGCCTAACAGAAACCTGAATTTTTGGCTTTTTGACCAGACCAACAATCCTTTATGCTCAAAGGCATAGCGCCCATCGCCGCCGGGCATGATAAACATGTCATAATCTATTATATAGGTCCAGCGTTCCTTGAATTGACGCATATATTCACCACCGGCCTTGAGTACTATCCCATTATAATAGACGGACAGACGTGGATAAATGATTGGCAGGTCGATCGTGGCCCGGCCGGGCAAATCTTTGCCGTTTATGCTTAAACCGAGCCCGGCGTTGAGGGTAAGTCGTCCAGCCCAAGGTGAGCCGTTTGTGCCGATAACTTCACCATAAACGGAACCCATTTGCGGGATGGTGAACTCAGGCGAAATCAAGGCAAACATATCCGGTTCACCCAGTTTCATCCCCAAGGGACTCTGAAGCCAGCGCATGCCCAATGTGGGATATTCAAATTGAAGACGATAAGCCATACCCCAGTCACGGAATTGGGATATAGATGTTTTATATGAGATTCCGGGCATAAGTAAAAATTTATTTACAGCCATCTCGGTGCTGTTTTTCAATCCCATACGAAAGGGAGAAAATAATCCGATTTCTTTACGGCCCTGAGATAATACTTCAGCAGTTTCACCGATCCACTGGGGGTTGGCCCATCCCAGGGATAGGAGTAAAATGCTCTGGATGAACTTTCTCACGGCACTTTCCATTTCGCGCTTACGGGTATATGATCTGATAGCTTCGTTGCTTCCTGGTGGGTGACGCTGTTAAACCAGGCTGTATTGGTCCAAAGGTAATCCAGCTTGCGGTCCAGCTTTAAACTATCATCGGGGCTGTGTGTGAAGTGTTTCGATTCCTGCCCACCGTATTCCAATAAAGGTATCGCCGGTTTATATGTTTGGTATAATGAATTTAACCAAGTGATTTCAGGTGCAAAATAAGCACCTTCTTTATGCTCAGGCTCACCGCCGGTATGGAAAGATTCACCCTCACACTGGTCTTCAAGACAGTAATCTAATTTAGATGCGTTGGGTGGAATCTCATTCAAATCCCCGCCGGCAACAAAGTTTTGACCTTCAGCCACAATACCATCCAGGATATCCTTGAATCCATCAATGTGTTTTTGTTTGGTGTCATCCGTCGCAAAGGCGGTCAAGTGCGTATTGACAGCATAGAATGGTTTTCCCGGCATTTCTACTTTGGCCTTCAATACATTTCGCCGCAGATAAAAATACTGTGTCAGGCCATCCTGATCGCCGCGCAAAGCCAACTGGTGCCGTTCCGCTTCTTCCAGTTTCCATTTGGATAAAATCAAGTTTCCTGTATTCACCCGGCCTAACCCATCGGCTAAAATAATTTGAGCTTCCCACATGGAGGCGTAGGCGCCATAATTAAAATCGGTATTGTCCAAAAGCCACTGAGCCTGGTCTATGTATCCTGTTTTTTTGGATTGAACATCCACTTCTTGCAGAAGAAGAATATCTGGATCCTCCAGTTTAATTTTTTCGGTCAACCCAGTCAGGCCATCATAAACTTCACTTTTTTTCAGGATCACCCGATCCCCGCAGCCATCGCCGAAAAAACGCAGGCGAGCAATACCGAATCGGATATTCCAGGTCATGACCTTAATTGTATCCCTGGCAGCTGCATCAGTGATCGTGTTGGCCCGGTACATGACAGCATCCTCAACATCATTGAATTCATTGACGATAGGTTCACAGGAGAATAAGAGTAGCCCTAAACAACATAGAGTTATATTTTTAAAAATATGTTTTACCATCACAGCCTTAAATACTTTGTGACACAATTTAAGCGTCCCCGGCTTGATTTTTCAACCCCGCTCTATTCCTGTGGCAAATAAAACCACTTTATCATTCATGCCGATCCAACCTGCTTCCTTCAGAGATTGATACGCAGACCAAACCACACCCATTTCTGCACTGGCATTAATCCCGGAGATTGAATTGATATCGTCTGTCAATTGAGACAATTTCTTCTCCGGCGCTGAGATGGCAATGCCCTTACTTTGGGCCAGCACATCCAAAATCCAGGCACCGCCCAGGGGACCGGGTACATTGAGTCCCAAAGCAATCGTATCACTATTATTCCAGAATTCAGTCGATTTTTCCATGGCTTGAAATGATTTGACAACCGGCGCACATCCATCCGATTGGGCCGCCACCATTCGTGGCATTTTATCGGCAATCCATCCCATACCCAACATTTCCTGGAAAGCTTTCCACATGCCGATTAATCCCGTACCGCCGCCAGTGGGATAGATGATTACATCCGGAAGGGTCCAGTCCATTTGTTCGGCAATTTCATAGCCCAGCGTTTTTTTACCTTCTATGCGGAACGGTTCCTTTAGAGTGGAAATCTCAAACCAGTTATCTTTTTGTGCATCCTGCATTTCGCGGGCCGCATCAGAAATGGTTTGTCCTTTTAAAACCGGGAGGGCGTTATACCGATCGGTTTCATTTTTAAATGGATCGGGTATTGTCTCGGGTAAAAAAACATGGCAATCGATTCCGGCTTCCTGGCAATAGGCGGCAGCAGATACACCGGCATTTCCTGCTGAAGGGAGACAAATCGTTTTTACGCCTTGGGCCTTGGCCATCGTTACCGCAAGGCCCATCCCTCGATCTTTGAAGGAGCCTGTGGGATTCTCTGTCTCATCCTTGATCCAAAGGTTGGTTTCAATTTGTACCAGCGGGGTATGTCCTTCTCCTAAGGTCACTTGCTCTTCCACTTTCGGCAACACGGATGCATAGCGCCAGAGAGATTGGTCTTCAATATTTACTTCCATATCCCGCTGAATACCCTCCCAACCGTAATGGACAGCAAGGGGCTTGCCGCAAGAACACAGCCCTACGGGTTGGGGCGGATCATTCATCCGCTTGTGGCAGGCAGAACAAATGTAATACAATCGTCAGACTCCTTTTTATAGTTTTATTTTACTATGGATTTTCCTTTTCCATTGCATGATTTATCACATTGCAAACAGATTACGCGCCCATAATTCACAGGATTGGTTAAATGATCTCTTCCCAAAAACACTTATTTGACATCCCCGATGATGTCACTTACCTCAATTGTGCATATCTATCTCCCCAATTAAGGTCAGTTCAATCGGCCGGGGTTGAAGGCGTCTCCAGGAAATCATCTCCGTGGGAACTGATGCCTGAAGACTTTTTCACCGAATCGGAACAGTGCCGCTCCCTGTTTACCGAAATCATGGGCGCAAATGCTGAGAATGTGGCATTCATACCATCTGTCAGTTATGGAATCGCCATTGCCGCCGCCAACCTGGAACTGAAACCTGGTGAGGAAATTGTGGTACTGGAAGAACAATTCCCTTCCAATTATTACGCATGGGAGGAAGCGGCTAAAAATGCAGGGGCCAAAATCATCACTGTATCCAAAATTGCGGAGGATTGTACCGAATCCGTACTGCAAGCCATCACCAGTAGAACAGCCATTGTGACCATTCCGAACTGCCATTGGACCGATGGAGCGCTGATTAATATCCAAGCTGTGAGTGACCGGTGTCGTGAATTTGACGCTGCTCTCGTTCTTGATCTCTCTCAATCCGCCGGTGTGATCCCGATTGAAATTGAGGCAGTGAGGCCGGATTTTATCATCACCGTGGGATATAAATGGCTCTTGGGGCCCTATTCATTCGGGTATATGTTCGTGAATAACAAACACTTAAATGGTACGCCTTTGGAGTATAACTGGATGGCCCGGGAGAACAGCGAAGATTTTTCCAACCTGGTGAATTACAGAGATACATTTCAGCCCGGGGCCCGCAAATTTGATGTGGGTGAAAGGAGCAATTTTGTGCTGATGCCCATGGCTATGGCGGCCCTAAAACAAGTATCGGATTGGGGGGTTGAAAATATTTGTGATACACTTTACCAATTGACTGATGACATGACCAACAGGGCGCTGGCCCTGGGCCTTTCTGTCCGGGAGAGAGCGCTTCGAGCACCCCATATTCTGGGCATTCAATTCCAAGAGGGCGTTCCGGTAAAACTGACGGAAGGTCTGAAAAGGGAGAATATTTATGTGAGTGTGCGGGGAAATGCCATGCGCATAGCCCCGTACTTGTATAATACGAAAGCCGATATTGACCGTCTCTTTGCAGTTATCCGGGCGTTTATCTGAACTTTTCCACTCCCACCCAGGGCTAACAGATAATGAACCGCGGCCCTATCAAAATCATGCCCTGAGTATCCTATGATGCTATTTCATTAAGACCATCTTGTAATTTTTTAAGAAATATTTATCATCGCTTGATGACTTTGCGGAAAAGCTATACAAATAAATCCCCGACGGTACAGGTACTCCAACAGAATTCTTCCCGTCCCAATTTACGTAATATGCACCGGCGGATATGCTACCCATAACCAATCTAACTACTTCTCGGCCCTGTATATCATGGACCACGAGACTCACGTCACTGTCTTCTGGCAGGTCAAACGGAATAGTTGTTGTTGGATTAAACGGGTTGGGAAAGTTTGGATAAACAAAATACTCAGTAGGAATAATATTTGTTGTTCCACTTAACAGTACTTTGGGTATGGGACCCCCACCACAATTACCATCATCAAATCTTTGGAATACTGATTGAGTATAGTCCGATGTATCTCTGGTTGTATTATAGGCACGCAACTCATAATGGGCATATGCACAATTTCTACTGGTGCTTATATAGACACCATCGTCAATAAAAGAAGTCGTGGTATTTGAAAGAATTGCACATATATCATAGGGCCCGGAGGAACCATCAAATGACCGATAGATTATATACCCCGCTAAATTTACCTCAGTATTGGCATCCCAAGTCAGTTTTGGTCTATACGAACCTCCGACCCAATGTTTGCTCGCGACCAAATTGCCGGGGACTGCCGGAGGGTACCCCAAATATTCACGTACTGCTGTTAGGGTTGCATAGGCATCCAACCGGCCAAAGCCATATTCCATATGCCAACCATTTGAATTATATGTTACACCACCGACTTTATCGGCATTATCAGTCATAAAGTCCTTTACTTCCTGTGGCGTGAAATCCGGATAGATGGAAAGGATCAATGCGGCCAGCCCGGCTGCATGGGGAGCCGCCGCAGATGTACCTCCGAAATCAGAATAGTAATTACCGGAAGATTTACCTTCTACCCCTTCTAAATCCGTTGTCCAAACTCCTTGTGGTGCCATAAGGTCTAATTCTGGACCATAACAACTACCCTGAGAATAATTTTCCCAACGAGTATCATCAGATTCTGCAGCACCTACAGCGATTGTATTTGACATTGAGGCAGGAAATCTGACATACCAATAGTCCCCTGGTGGTCCTGTCTCCCCACCTTTATTCCCTGAGCTACAAACAACAACAACGCCATAATCATTAACAGCGGTATTTATGGCTGATGTCAAGGTAGAATGAGTGTTCTCAAATCCTAAACTTAAGTTTATAACCCGTGCACCGTTTTGATAGGCGTAGGTCACTGCTTCTGCTACTGATGACATATATGGATGTTGATACCCACCCTCATCTAGCCAATACGCAGGTCTAAGACACATGATACTTACACCGGGATAGCCAGTATCTTCAAAATTATCTGCTTCCCATCCTCCAGCGATACCGGCAACACCGATACCGTTATTTGTAACTGCCCCAAGAATTCCTGCAACTGCGGTACCATGATGATCCTGTAATAAAGTATAATCAGGTAGTGGAACAGCATCCCCATCATGGAAATCCCAACCTACTCCGGACCAAATATTACCAGTCAAATCTTCATGAGTATATTCGACTCCAACGTCTATTACCGCCACGATAGTTGAACCCGATCCCCTGTTAATTCCCCAAGTATTAGTCATATCCATTTTATTTGTATTCTTTAGATTCCATTGATTATTCCACTGTGCGTCATTTGGCGTATCGGACCATTCACCCAACGCATCAAACTCAATGTCTACTATCCCATTTACTTTTGACAATAATGTTGCTTTGACAAATGGATCAACAGCAAAAGGAACTTTGACTACATAGAAATTTTTAGCAAAAGGACCCGCAACTACTTCCAGATTCATGGAAGATAATCCGATTTGGTTAATACTCCTTTCCTGACTGAGTTGAATAACAATCCTGTTTGTTATTATTGGATCACCAATAACCCCATTGTTGTTTGTAAACCACCTTCCTTCAACCTGAATATATTCTTTTCCCACTAAATTGAACGATTGAGCGTGGGTCAACTCATGGGATACGAGGAAAAGACCCATTACTATACAGAAGTATGGTAAAGACTTTTTATGTACACAGGTTTGTTGTCTTTTCAACGTTTTTTTCCTCTCATTTAGGTTCCAGACTATTTAGAACTTTTATATTTAAGCACCCCACCATCTGTGGGAAAGTATAGGACATCATTGATGGGATCAAATATAGATGGGAAATGGATCAGGAACTCATACGGATAGTCAATCTCTCTCCATGAAGTACCCCCGTCCCATGATTCCCATATCGATCGAAAATTAGATTTATTGCTCCCATGTGCAACTATATGGTTCGGTCGTTTGTCATTTATAGTAATTAATGAAAAGCGAAAATCTGTTGAATCTCCCAATAAGATCTGTATCCAGGCGTCACCGAAATCTTCTGTTTTATAAATATTCCCCTCAGCACCGACATAAACAATATTCGGATCTAATGGGTCCAAGGCGATATCATCAACAAATTGGTAAAGTTTTGCGAAAGATTCTGGGAGGTCCTGCCACGTTATTCCACCGTCAGATGTTTTCCCTATACCGCTATCACCGTATGGCCCCATTGTTACGCTCCACATAACCTGATTATTTAAAGGATGTATATGCAGATCAAGATATGTAGTTGCATATCCTTGGAGGAATACGTCCCATGTTTTACCGAAATCGTCCGACACGTAAATGCCCCCATAAGTGGTAGTCACAGCATAGACTTTGTCTCCCATACCCTCCAATTCTCCGGGCAGAGCCTTAAATAATGAAGAATCATTCCCATCCCATACCAATCCAGAATCGGAAGGTTGCCAGGAAACGCCGTCGTCCTGGGAAGCATATACGGTATGAATGGATGGATCTGTCTCATACCCAGATTGATACATAGAAATCATGATTTGGCGGGGTTTATTCGTGTTTATATATACGTCCACCACACCCTCAGTATTAGGCCATCCATTAACAGTATCTTTAAATCCTAAGTATTGCCATTCGGATGATTCATCATGGATGTTTCTGCGGTACAATCCTCTCTGTCTTGTTATCGCATATAGCTGGTTGTCAAATAATCGCAACTTGTGAACAGAATGGTCTTCCAATCCATATTTTAACCAGGGCGATTCTTCCCCTTGGCGGTCATTTGGTGCGTGAGGGCAAGCGGTGAACACCGTGGCCGACAGAGTCAATAAGAAAAAGGATAATTTTTTATTCCGGCATATCATTAATATCCCCATACTTAGTTAGTCCATTGGTTTAGAATGTAATATTTGCAGAAAAAAATAAAAAGAATTTCTACTCATTTAAAACAAAAGCGGATGTCCCGCATTATGGGGACATGGTCATCTATTAAAATAACGAGTGCATTCGAGTGTGATGCCCCCGCCAAGACAGTGTCAGGTGGGGAAGTTGTATTTTCAACTTCAAACTACACAATAAAAAGGAGTCTAAAAATGACCGCATCTAAATCTCTGGCAAATCAACGGTTAAGCCTACTGAAAACCAATGGCTCTGGACGGCCACACCCAGTTCCCCCGTTGCTTCATCCAGCGCAACAATTGATTAGGTTGCCACGGGCCGTGTTGGTGGTGATTGTTGTGCGATTCCTGCAGAAAATATGGTCAGGGCTAAAACATTATTAATGCTTAAGAATTTCATTTGCGTCTCCTCGATTCTTAATGCAAACTTACCTTTACATTTTTCAAAACAAAAACGTTACTTGGCTGAGGATTTTATGCAAAAGTTGATCAAACGGTTTCTGTTCATATCTCTAGTTCTCCCCACGCTATCTTTTGCGGATGACCTAAAAATTCGCATCCTGTCGATGCGTGAACGAGCCACAATCCGCAATGAATGGTTGAAAGATCGTTTTCAAACAGTCCTGCCTGAAATCATGGCTCGCAACAATATGGATATGTGGGTCATCATCGCCCGGGAGTATAATGAAGATCCGGTGATCCGTACCATGCTCCCGGCCACCTGGCTCAACGTCCGGCGGCGGACCATCCTGGTGATCCATAATCCTGGGAATGGTCAACCCTTAGAAACCTACGCCGTGGCCCGCTATGATGTTGGGGACGTGTTTAAAAAAGCATGGGACCCGGAGGCCCAGGCAAATCAATACGCAGCCTTGGCGGACCTTATCAAAGCCAAGGCCCCGAAAACCATCGGCATCAACCAGAGCGAATATTTCGCTCAGGGCGACGGTCTAACCGCAACAGAATTAGAACTGTTTAAAAAAGCCCTCCCTAAGAAATATTTGCAACGGTTGGTCAGCGCGGAAAAAGTCGCCATCGGCTGGCTGGAAACGCGGAGCGCCCAAGAGATGGAAGTCTATCCTGAAATTTGCCGTATCGCCCATGATATCATTAAAGAAGGATTTTCCGCTAAGGTGATCACGCCGGGGGTCACAACGACAGACGATGTGGTATGGTGGTATCGTGAACGGATTCGCGATCTGAACCTGGTCACTTGGTTTCATCCAACGGTTGATATTCAAAGGGCAGACAAACAAGACTTTAATTTTCTTGAAGCTTTTTCTAAAGATAAGCCTGACAATGTCATCCGTCCTGGAGATCTACTCCACGTGGATTTCGGCATCACCTACTTGGGGCTCAACACCGATACCCAACAGCATGCTTACGTTCTGATGCCTGGTGAAAACCATACACCCAATTACCTGGTCAAAGCTTTGGCCACCGGCAACAGACTTCAGGACATCCTCACCGATCAGTTCAGAACAGGGCGGACCGGGAATGAAATGCTATTGTCTGCTTTAAAACAAGCTAAAGATGAGGACATCAAACCACAAATTTATACCCATCCCATTGGCTATTATGGTCATGGCTCCGGACCAACGATCGGCATGTGGGACAAACAGGAAGGGGTGCCAGTGAATGGGGATTATCCTTTATTCCCCAACACGGCCTATTCAATCGAACTCAACGCCAAGGTGTTTATCGAAGAATGGGATAAGGAGGTGGCCATTATGTTGGAAGAGGACGCTTTCTTTAATGGTGAAACCTGTGAATACATTGATCCGCGTCAAACGGAAATGATTGTCATATACTGGCCTGCCCGCCCTTCTAAGAAGTGAGCAGGCGGGGGGACTGATAAATGAAAAATGTTTTAAAAGGCCTTGGCAGCTTAATTCTTATATTAATCATTATATTATTATTTAATGCCTTCCGAATGGGGTCGGACCAAATCCCAATCAAAGCGGTCGATCTGATGAATGTTAATACTGAAAAGGCCGTTACCAGACTCTCGGGTGGATTAAAAATCCCCACCATTTCTCAAATGAATAAAGGGGAAATTGACTATACACATTTTGTGAACTTCAATGCGTTTCTTCGACGGGAATACCCCAATGTTTTCAATACACTTGATGTACATAGTATTAACACACACAGTCTGCTTTTTAAATGGCCGGGACAAGATGAAACAAAGCGACCCATACTGCTTATGGCCCATATGGATGTGGTGCCCATTGATCAACAGTCCTTGGATCAATGGACCCATCCCCCCTTTAACGGCACAACCGATTCAACCACGGTTTGGGGTCGGGGTGCCATGGATGATAAGGGCAGTCTCTTTGCCATTATGGAGTCCGTATCCCACTTAATCGATTCGGGCTTCACCCCAATGCAAACAGTGTATATTGCCTTTGGCCACGATGAAGAGATCGGCGGAGCAAATGGCGCAAAATTCACGGCAGATTATTTTTCAGAGCAGGGCATCAAATTTGATTTCATCCTAGATGAAGGGGGCGGCATTTCCAATGAATTGGGCATCGGTATTGATAAACAGGTGGCCTTCGTTGCGGTTAGTGAAAAAGGATATGTCACCTTGGAATTGGTTGCAAAGGGTACCGGCGGACATTCATCCATGCCGGCGAGGGAAACAACAATCGGTATTTTGGCCAATGCCATTGCCAAGCTCCAGGCCAACCCCTTGCCTGCGCAAATGGATGGTCCCATCAAACATATGCTGAATGCCATGGCGCCGGAAATGGGCTTCTTACCGCGAATGGTCATGGCCAACCAATGGTTATTCGGCGGATTGCTGGATGGCATCTTATCTAAAAATCCATCGGGAAATGCCATGGTGCGAACCACCACAGCACCCACCATTTTTTCGGCAGGTATCAAAGATAATGTGATCCCGGCTCAAGCCCGTGCCATGGTGAATTTCAGAATCATACCCGGCGATACACCTGAAAGTGTGATCCAAATGGTGACAGAAATTATTGATGATTCGCGGATTGAAGTCCGCCAACCGGATGGGGGATTCGGTCGGGAACCGGCACCGGTCTCTGACCCCAATTCGGATCAATTCAAATTTTTATCTTATAAAATTCAGGAAGTATTCCCCGGTATAGTTGTGGTGCCCGGCGTATCTCCCGGCGGTACGGATACGAAGCATTTTGTGGATCTTTCACCCAACATATTTCGGTTCTCACCGATTGAAACGGGAGAAGGCGATCTGAAACGAATCCATGGGATTGATGAACGAATTGGTATTGACGCTTTTGAAAAAGGGATCCAGTTTTACATTCATTTGATCGAGTCCCTAGGCGAGGAGAAAAAACTATAATTGAGTTTTTTATTTTGCTTTAGACAGTCTAAAGCACAAACAGCCATTTGTTAATATCCCCCGGGGCCCCTTTAAAAAAGGGGGAATGTAGGTGAGCTGTTTGTTAACGACTAACCAACGAATCATGTCATCCTGATACACCGGCTGGCGGAGAAGCCATGTCTTCATTTCACTGCGGCAGACAGGGATCTCAAGTGTTAGTTTTTTAGTTTGCGTCTGCTTGAGATCCTTCGCCTACGGCTCAGGATGACACACTCTTTTTTATTAACTAAAACTAACTGTCATTCTGAGGGAGCGTAGCGACTGAAGAATCTCAAGTGTATGTTGTAGAGCCATCATTTGCTTGATATACTTCACTGCGCTCAGGATGTATTATGTTGCAATAGTTTATTTTCTTATTGATTTGGACTGTAGGGTTTTTG
>CAYFJU010000032.1:30552-31470 GCA_964343505.1 uncultured bacterium | reverse complement strand
CATTTGGGAAACGATTACATCAAACTGGCGAAACATTTATAGATGAAAATGGGAATTCTGTTAAGAGCAGAAAACAAACAGGAAATAAATGGTTCGAAACTCAAGACCAAATTGCCTACTACCCCGAATTCGCCAAAGAGAAGGTGGTGTGGAAAAGAATAGGTTCAATTTTAAGATTTTCATTTGATGATTCAGAGTTATTGGCATTAGATAGCAATTGTATTCTAACTGGAAAAAAGGCAAAATTTCTAACAGCTATTTTGAACAGTAGAGTTGGTCTATATTTATTGCAAGACTCGCCAAAAACTGGAACTGGTGATTTGATTATTAGTGTACAAGCAATTGACCCAATACTAGTCCCAATTATAACCGATGCCAATCGTCATTTGGCAGCCCAAATTGAGGCGTTGGTGGAAAAACGGTTGGCGGTGGCAAACGACCCTGTAGAGACACACGGCCGTGCGTCTCTACAGAAAACCATCGCAGAAATCGAAACCGAAATAGACCAGTTGGTGTATGAGTTGTATGGTCTTACAGATGAAGAGATTGCGATTGTTGAGGAGAGTGTGGGATGATAGTAAATAAAAAAGGTGATCCACATTATGCATATATCAATTTTTGCAAAACATATTAGAACCCTGTTGAATAATAAAATACAAAAGACAAATATCATTTACCCAAAGCAATCATGTGGATTAGAATTTGATATTGATTTTGAATATTTTAAATCAGGTAAAATTTTGGTTGAATATAAAATTTCAGGAAAAACAAAAATTAAAACAATTGACATCGCAGAAAATGATAAAATTCATTTTATAAATAATAGAAAGGTTAAATACATACCCCGATGATTAAAACCAATTTATTTGTAGAGACGAACGGCCGTTCGTCTCCAAATACCCTGTTACCAAATGGCCG
>CAYFJU010000032.1:23489-30452 GCA_964343505.1 uncultured bacterium | reverse complement strand
TGTAGAGACAGACGGCCGTGTAGAGACAGACGGCCGTGTAGAGACAGACGGCCGTGTAGAGACAGACGGCCGTCTGTCTCTACGGTGAAATGGAATAAAAATTATGACATTATACAAAAACAAATATCGTGTTGAATCACACCGGTTAAAAGGTTGGAATTATGCATCCAACGGTTGTTATTTTTTGACCCTTTGCACCAAAAATCGTCTGCATTGGTTTGGTGAAATTAAAAATGGTGAAATGATATTGTCCGATATAGGGAAAATTGTCAATGATTAATGGGTGAAATCGTTTGATATCCGTAATGAATTATTTATGGATGAATTTGTGATAATGCCAAATCATATTCACGGGATTGTGGTTATTGATGGGGGTTCAAACGATCCCGTAGAGACGAACGGCCGTTCGTCTCTACACCGTGCATCCAAATCCGTTTCATCATTTTTGGCGGGATTCAAATCGGCAACGGTTAATGAAATTGATAATTATATTGATGTACAACAATTGGATGTTGAAAAATTCAACCGTGAAAACAAATTATGGCAACGAAATTATTGGGATCGTATCATCCGTGATGAAAAGGAATATGAAAATATGGTGACTTATATTGCAAACAATCCAATTGAATGGGAATATGATTCATTGAATGAATTAAATGAAAATGGTGTTAATAATTAAATGAATTTCTCTGAATCCCAAACGGTAGAATTGAAAATAGTAACTTGTGCAAAAATTGCACAAGTTCGCATTTAAGGGTTGATGAATGCCTGAAAATACTCAAATAGAAATTTACCAACCCAAAAAAGGTAAACCGTCTGTGGATGTAAAAATTACCAAGGATACCGTTTGGTTGAATCGGCATCAATTGACATATTTATTTCAAAAAGATATAAAAACAATCGGCAAACATATCAATAATGTGATTAAGGACGGTGAGTTGAGTAAAAATTCAGTTGTCGCAAAATTTGCGACAACTGCCGCTGATGGAAAAACATATCAAGTTGAGCATTATAATTTAGACATGATTATCTCAGTGGGTTATAGAGTAAAATCTAAAATTGCCACCCAATTCAGAATTTGGGCAACCAATACATTGCGGGACCATTTAGTAAAGGGATATACCATCAATGAAAAACGGTTACAGCAACAAGCACAAAAATATGAAGAACTGAAAAATTCTGTAAAACTATTAGAAAATGTATTGTCATTAGACGAAATCACCCAAGACCAAGCCCGCGGCATTATAGAAGTCGTCACCGATTATACTTATGCACTGGATACTTTAGACCAATATGATTTCAAAACACTCAAAGTTGAGAAAATCACTAAAAAAGAGCATTTTAAACTAGAATATGAAACTGCATTACAATTGATTGAGAATTTGAAAGAGCAATTTGGCGGAAGCGATATATTTGGAGTTCCCAAAGATGACAGTTTTCAATCATCCATTGCATCTATTTATCAGTCTGCCGGTGGAAAAGATGCCTACCCAAGCGTAGAAGAAAAAGCAGCGCACCTACTCTATTTCATTACAAAAAATCATTCTTTTGTGGATGGAAATAAACGCATTGCTGCCACGCTATTTGTTTATTTTCTAAATCAGAATAAAGTCTTGTATCGAAAAGATGGAAGTAAACGGCTTCCAGATACTACATTGATTGCACTTACCGTACTTATTGCTCAAAGCAAACCGGAAGAAATGGGAACCATCATAAAGGTAATTGTCAATTTAATAAACAAAAATATTGTATAGAGGAAATATGCCATCAGCCATTATAGATAACCGGAACAGAAAACTTGTAGATGCAATTAATGAACAATTAGTCCATACGATCAAAGCCAAAGTTGCTGTGGGTTACTTCTTCTTATCCGGCCTAAAGGATATTCAGGATAAGTTAGATGCTAAAGATGATAACGGTGAATACATCATTAAGGAAATAAGACTACTTATTGGCAATACGACTAATCGGAAAACGGTGGAAGAATTAGCACGAAGTTTCAGACTCACTGAACATATCCAAAAACAGGTGGAAAAACTGAAACGCCCCGGAAGTGGTGAAAAAAAGTCAGAAAAGGATATTGCCCAGCAAGCCATTCGTACCGTTATCAGTGATTTAGACCAAACAGAAGAAAATTCCCGCTTGCTTGAAACTGTTTATTCAATGGTAAATGATGACAGGCTCAAGGTTAAGGTATACATCAAAAGTAAACTACACGCCAAGGCTTACATATTTGATTTTATCCATCCACAACCCAATTCAAAAGGCATTGCTATTGTCGGTTCCAGCAACCTGTCTCTTGCTGGTTTAACCAATAATACGGAATTAAACGTTTTCGTTCATGATAATGGTGAAAATCACGATGAACTTACCAGTTGGTTTAATGAACTCTGGCAAGAAGCTGAAGATTTTGATGAGCAGTTTTTAGAAGAGTTGGAGGAATCCTGGGGCATCAAAGAAGCCACCCCCGAAGATATTTATTATAAAACGATTTACACATTGCTTAAAGATAGAATTGAAGGAGAGGAGACCCAGACGTTCTTGTTTACCAATGAAATCACGGAGCAACTCGCCAGTTTCCAAAAAGTAGCGGTGCAACAGCTTACCGGTATATTGCGGCAGTATGGTGGTGCCTTTGCAGCAGATGTGGTGGGTGTGGGAAAATCTTATATTGGAGCGGCATTGGTGAAACATTTTTTATTGGCTGAAAATGCAAAACCACTCATCATTTGTCCAAAAGCATTGGAAGAAATGTGGAAAAACTATAATGCGGTCTATTCGTTGAATGCGGAAATTGTACCATCCAGTATGCTTCGTGAAGGTAATGAAGAAGAGGACTGGAATTATTTATTAACTGATGTCAAATATCGTGACCGTGATTTTATTCTGATTGATGAGAGCCATCATTTCCGTCATCACGAATCACAGCGGTATAAAGTACTTTCTGATTTTATTCAAACCGGAACCAAAAAAGTATTATTGATGACGGCAACGCCCCGTAACAATTCAGCAAAAGATGTATACAACCAGGTCAAATTATTTCACCCGGATGATTTAACGGAAATACCCATTAATCCGCCCAGCTTAAAAGAATATTTTAAGCCCATTTTAAAAGTAGATACACCACGGGAAGATGCAAATTATTTATTTCAACAATTGCTTCAGTTTATATTAGTCCGACGAACACGATTGCATATTTTGAAGCATTATGGTTTTGATGAAAAGTCAAATAAGCCTGTGGACCCTGAAAATTTTACACCCTATATCAGTGGTGAAAAACGAGCATATATAAAAGTAGGTGGAAAAAAGAATTTCTTTCCGGTTCGAAAAGTTGATACTGTGAGATATTCAATAGCTGACACCTACCAGGGGCTTTATCAAGATATCCGACTTTCTTTAGGGAAAGTGAGCTTTGACCATTCACAAGACCCCCATGATGATCAGCTCACTTATGCAAGGTTTGCCCTATGGCATTATGTTCAAAAAGATTGGCAGGATAAAGAACCTTATCGTGAATTACATCGAGCAGGGGCGAACCTCCGTGGACTAATGCGAATTTTAATGTTTAAACGATTTGAGAGTAGTGTGTATGCTTTCAGAATGACGATTGGTCGGTTGATTAAAATACATGAATCATTTTTGACTGCTTTAGAAAACGACATTATACCTGCTGGTAAAGATGCTCAAAAAATCCTGTATGGTTCGGACAAATATTCAGAGGATGAATTAATAGATGCATTATCAGAGGTAGCTCAACAGTATGATGCAAAATATTTTGATACGGATAGGTTGAAACAGCATATTGAACATGATTTAGGGATTTTGAACTATATTTTCAGTTTGGTCAATGAAAATGAAATCCCACCTGAAAAAGATGCCAAACTTCAAAAACTCAAGGATATTTTATCTCAAAAACCATTAGACAGTGGGAAGGTATTGATATTTTCTGAATCGGCTGAAACTGTGGATTACTTACATGAAAATTTGAACCCAAATGATGATAAATCTATTCGAAAAGCATCAACCGGAAATGAAAATAAAAGTTCATTAGTGAATCGCTTTGCACCAAGAGCGAATGACTATACCTTGAAAGCTAGTGAGACAGAAATTAATATGTTGATTGCAACAGATGTTTTAGCGGAAGGTTTGAACCTGCAGGATTGTGATAAGATTATTAATTATGACCTGCACTGGAACCCTGTCAAGCTTATTCAACGTTTTGGTAGAATTGATCGAATTGGCTCAACTCATGATGAAATATATGGCTTCAATTTCCTACCTGAAACTGATTTAGACCGAAATCTGAATTTGCACGAAATTGTCCATAATCGTATTCAGGACATACATGATACAATTGGAGAAGATGCTAAAATTCTGGATAATAGCGAACAGATAAATGAAGATGAAATGTATGCCATTTATGAAAAAGATGTAAAACAATTGGCCTTGTTTGAAGAAAAGATGGAAAAGGAAAGTATAAGCTTTAATGAGGCAGAAGAAGAATTGCGCAAATTGAAAAAAGAGAACCCTGATAAATTTGACGAAATCCGTTCTTTGAGAGATGGTATAAGATGCTCTGTTTCTGAACAAGGAGACAATCATTTTGTATTTTGCAAGGCAGATAAATATTCCCAATTGTACATGGTTGATTCAGAAGGGAATATAACAGAAAAAGAAGTGATAAAGATTTTAGGTATGCTGAAAAGTCAGTTTGGTAAAACAACGAAAGATTTACCAAATAATTTCAGTCAAACCATACAAATTGTAAAAGATCAATTTATAAAAGATATTGTTGATAGATATTTAGAGCAGAAGCATAGCCCGCCAAACAATATTGACCAGAGGTACATTAAAGAGGAATTACAGAAAATTCATAACAATGCAGAAAGTGAAGATTTAAAAAGCCAAACAATTATGTTTGAACAGGTTTTTTTAAAAGTCCAAAGGCCGGCAGTTCTAGCTGAACTTAAAAAGCTACGGAAAAATAAGGTCACTGATAGGGCACTTTTGGATCGATTAACTGATATTTGGTACCGCCATAGCTTACATGAGATTTCATCATCAGATTTAAATGCTGACGAGGTCCCGCCCATACCTAAAATTGTATGTGGAGAAGCAATTGATTAGTGGTATGAATATGAAACTTTCTAACCCCCACTCCACCCTGCCTACATTTTATTCCGGCAGGCAGGCGGACGACAATGAGAATTAGGAATTACAAAAGCCGGCTTGCCCACCGTAGAGAATGCGCGGGTGGGTGAGTTTATTCTACTTGCTATATAACCAAGAGAAAAATGAAAGATTTTCAATTTATTTAGGATAAACCTTTCAAAAAGAGGCTTATTGGCGCTTTTTTGAATGGATTTTCACGCATTTCTGACGCACCTTTCCCACTTGAGTTCATGGTGGTTTTCCGAAAGTATCTCACTTATTTCTGATTACCGGAATGGAGCCTCTCAAGCTATTCTTACATCGCTCATTAATTATTTGGATGTAATGGATTTAAGCAACCGCAATGTGTCGGTGGATGTGTTGGGGGACGCCTACGAATATCTCATCAAACGCTTTGCGGATGAAAACAAAGGCGGCACCGTTGCCGGTCAATTCTATACACCCAAGGAAGTAGTGGATTTTATCGTCCGTTATCTGAAGCCGGAAGCCAGTGATCAGATTTACGACCCTACTTGCGGTTCCGGCGGTTTTCTCATCAATGGTGTGAAATACCTGAAAGAGACTGCCGGTGATCAAAGGCTGGTGCGGCTTCACGGTCAGGAAAGTGTCTGGAATACCTGGGCTATCTGCAAGATCAATATGATCCTCCATAATTTAGATGCGGACATCCGCCAAGGGGATACCATGCGGGGCCCAAAATTTCAGGTAGATCACGAACTGGAAACCTTTGACAAAATTATGGCAAATTTCCCCTTTTCTTTTGAAAACTGGTGGAATAACGGCACGCCTAAATTAGACCGCAGGGGCAGAGCGAAAACCAAAAAAGATGGTTCACCCCAGTTGGAATATCCATCTAAAGATGAATTCAGCGATCCTTATAACCGGATGACTTTTTGCACTCCGCCCTTTTCCAATGGTGATTTTGCCTTTCTTCAGCATATAGTGAAATCCCTGAATCAAACCGGCAAAGCCGGGGTGGTCTGCCCGCAAGGGGTTTTGTTTCGGGGTCAGCCGGAAAAGACGGAAGAAGAAGACGGACAAAACCGCAAGGCCGATGATGAATATCTCATCCGGCGGGGGTTTTTGGGGTTGGTGGAACGGGCCGGCGGCGTTGAGAATATCGGTGAAATTATTGACGCCATCGTGGTTCTGCCGGGGAATTTGTTCTACGGCACTACCATTCCCGGCTCCATCCTGTTTTTTAATAAGAATAAACCTGCAGAACGGCGGGGTAAGGTGCTCATGGTGTACGCAGGAAAAGAAGGCTGGTATAAGGAAGAAAGCAACCTGAATGTGCTCCTGCCCCACGATATTCTGCGCATTTCCACCATGCTGGAATGCTGGGGCGATGCAGAAATTGCAGCCCAATTTATGACTGCCCAGAAAACACGATTGAATGGTATTATAACTGAAAACCTGGAATTTAAGCTGAACGAAATTGACGAAGAATTCCGGTTAGACATTGCCGAACAGGAAGGCAGAATAGAAACGCTGGAAGATAAGATTGCTGACCTTATGGAAAAAGGCAGAGCCACCAAAGCCAAAGAAAACCAGTTGGAAAAGGCACAGGAAAAACTGGCGAAAATAAATGAGAAAAAACAAAACGCCATTACCGACACCGAAACTGAAGCGGAAAAAGAAAGGCAGGCGGTGGACGATGTGGAAACCGAAATGACGGAAATGTTTGCCGACCCGGACTTAAGGAAACGCTATTTTGCCATTGTGGACGCTGAAGAACTGGAAGAAAACGAATACAACCTGAATATCCCCCGCTATGTGGACACCTTTGAA
>CAYFJU010000032.1:0-23389 GCA_964343505.1 uncultured bacterium | reverse complement strand
CCTTCCCGAACAGCGTGCCATTGCTTCTGTTTTGAGTAAAGTGGACGACGCCATTCATGCGGTGAAAAACACCATTGAAAAAGCGGAACGGCTGAAAAAAGCACTGATGCAAAACCTGCTCACCGGAAAACTCAAACCCAACGGCACCCGCCGCACCGACGACGAATTTTATACCGATGAGAAATTTGGCAAAGTGCCAAAGGGGTGGGAAGTGAAATTTGTTAAACAACTTTGTGAAAGACGAAATGAATCATTTGAACCTTCACAAACCAATGAAATATTGGATTATATAGGGCTTGAGCACATTATTTCAGATAAATATAGAATAAGTGGGTCTGGAAAATCTAGTGATACAAAATCTACAAAATTAAAATTTTATGAAGGTGACTTATTATATGGAAAGCTTCGACCATATCTTAATAAAATATGGATAGCACAATTTGCCGGTGTTTGCTCAACAGACATTATTGTTCTTGAATCGCAAAATTTTTCGGATTGGTTATATTTCAATTTGCAAACGGTTAAATTTTTGAATTATACACAATCAGTGACAGCTGGAACTCAACACCCAAGAGCACGATGGAAAGATATTTGTCGATTCCAAGTAATCTGTCCGACAGACGAAAATGTGAAAATTGAAATCGAAAATTCTCTAAACTCATTGGAAGCAGTGTTTGATGATAAGACAAACAAAATCCAAAAATTAGAGCGTTTGAAAAAGGCGCTCATGCAGAACCTGCTCACAGGCAAAAAGCGGTTGAAAGCGGAATACATTCAAGGGTTTGTGTAATAATAGTATCATAGTATGTCGATTTTTATCTACTTACTATGCACAAATTATTGTAAATTACAGCTATGATTGAATTGCAACCATTACCGAATATCATTGATTATCAGACGCTGTTAGGCGCATTGGGGCGGTATAAATCCAAGCGGGATAAAATTTCCCATTTATTGAAAACAGGTGAAATTATCCGCATCAAAAAGGGGTTATATGTTTTGAATGTGTCCTACCGCAGGGGGAATATCTCTTTAGAGCATCTATCCAATTTAATATTTGGCCCGTCTTATGTTTCGCTGGAATACGCTTTATCGTATTATGGTTTCATTCCTGAAAAAGTAAACACCGTCACGGCAGTGACCACAGGCAGAAGCCGGCAATTCCAAACGCCATTGGGGATGTTTACATTTCGCAGTATTTCACTTTCTCAATTTTCATCCGGAATGGACATGATTCAAATCGAACCGGACATCCGCTTTATGATGGCATCGCCGGGAAAAGCATTGGCAGATTTTATCCAAAGCCAGAAAGGCGTACCCATTTACCCTGCTGAAACATTTGAACAGTATTTATTGGAAGATATTCGCCTGGACGCAGGTCTGCTTTCCCAATTAAAGTTAGACGAATTGAGCGCTTATGCTGCTATTTACAAATCAAGAAAATTGTCTCAACTGTGTGAAATCATCAAAAAGATGAAGCAGGGAAATTGATGCATCCGGCCATTTCGCAAATGCTGCAAAAATACAACTGTGAAACGTCCGCAGACACTATCAACGCCCTGCGTGAAATTCTGCAGGAAATTGCTTTATTGGGCTTATGGCGCAGCAAGTTTTTTGAACACGGGGCTTTTTATGGCGGCAGCGCTTTGCGAATTCTTTACGGATTAGATCGCTATTCTGAAGATTTAGATTTTTCTTTGCTAAAGCCGAATGTTCATTTCGATTTCAGTCGTTTTTTACTGCCTATGCAAAAAGAATTGGAAGCATTTGGTTTTGATATTGCCATTGAACAAAAAGAGAAAAAAGTCAATTCACAAATTGAATCTGCTTTTTTAAAAACAAATACCTTTACCCAAATACTTTTGATTTCATCGGACAAATCAATGGTCAAGGGTATTCATCCAAGCCAATTATTAAAAATTAAATTGGAAGTAGATACCTTGCCGCCATTGGGATTTGAAACGGAAATAAAATATCTCCTTCATCCTGTTTCATTCCCGGTAAAGGTGTTTACCCTGCCCAATTTATTTGCAGGAAAGATGCACGCCATTTTATGCCGAAAATGGGCAAAGCGGATTAAAGGAAGAGATTGGTATGATCTGGTATGGTATATCGCCAATCATCCCGAATTGAATATTCGTCATTTAGAACTTCGCATGAGAGACAGCGGCCATTTGCCTTCCAATGAAAAACTGACAAAAGAAAAATGTCTGAAATTGCTCACAAGTAAAATCAATGGGTTAGATTTTGCCAATGCTAAAAAAGATGTAGAAAAATTTGTAAAAAGTGGGGATTTAGATTTGTGGTCAACAGCGTTTTTTCTGGATATCATCAAGCGCATAAAATGGACAAATTAAATAATGGGTAATCTCTCCGAACTCAATGCCGTAGAACGCCCTGTAACAGAATGGCTTTCCAAAATGGGCTGGACCTTTAAAGACAGGGATGAGCTGAAAGCCTATAACCGCCCTTTTTCCAATCCCATCATCAAACCCATCCTTATAGAAAAAATCTGCAAATTGAATGAGATTTCTGAAACAGACGCCAACATCGCCTACGAAACACTCACCCAGCATTTAAATCATCCAGACCCAATCATCGGCAATGAAAATTTTCTGAATTTTTTAGTGAAAGGTGTCACCATCAATATTGACGGCGAAGCCCGGGACATCCGCTTTATTGATTTTGAAAATATCTGGGAAAATGATTTTATCGTTACGAATCAGTATTGGGTACAAGGCGCTGAAATGGTGAAGACGGATATTGTACTGCTCGTTAACGGCATCCCCATTGTACCCATAGAAGCCAAGAACCGAGCAAGGAAAGGTGTAAACTGGAAACAGGGTGTTAAGCAGTTTGCCACCTACGCCCAGCGAGCCGATAAACTCTTTATGAGCCACGGCTTCGGGGTTTCCTGTAATGGCAGGATAACCAAATTCGGTATCCCCGGCGCATCGGAATCTTATTTTGGTGAATGGAAAGACACGATATTAGATACGAAACATTCCAACCCCATTTTAGATGAAGAAAATGATCTTTGTGATACAGCCGTTAAAAAAGATAGCTACACCCACGCTGATATTCCCGAATATGAACGGATGAAACGGGGTATTGTGGGCTTGCTTCAGCCGGCGCGGGTGCTGGATATTTTACAGCATTATATCGTTTTTGAACGGTCGGAAGAGTACGGGATTATCAAGAAGGTTGCCCGTTATCAGCAGCTCCGTGCGGGGAATAAAATTGTGGATCGTGTGGTTGAGCAGGAAGAAGATACGGGCGTCATCTGGCATACGCAGGGTTCCGGGAAAAGTCTTACCATGCTTTTTACCGCTCAAAAATTACGCCATCATCCACAACTGAATGACCCCACAGTTTACATCATTGTTGATCGCAAAGATCTGAAAGAACAGATGGGCGGCACATTTGACGATTGTGAATTTCCCAACACATCCGTACCGCCCAACATTACCCAATTTAAAAGGCAAGATTCGCAACCGTCCCGCAGAAGTGATTATTACCACCGTGCAAAAATTCAGGGATATGGGTGACTTAAAAGATGACCGACCCAATGTAATTGTACTCATTGACGAAGCCCATCGAACGGAATACGGCGTGCATCAGATTGAACTGCAGACTGTGCTGCCCAATGCCAAACGCTTTGCTTTTTCCGGAACACCCATAGACAAAACCATCCGTGATTTCGGCATCCGTGAAGGCAGAAATATTTTAGAATATTATTTAGACAAATACAGCATTGATGACGCTATTAAAGATGGTGCAACGGTAAAAGTCCGTTACACCTACGGGCCCCAGGAACACTTTTTAGATAAGGAAAAACTGAAAGAAGGCTGGGAAGAAATCACTGCCGATTTAACGGAAGATGAGCGGGCATTGGTGCAGAAACGGGTGCAGCCCTGGAAAACGTTTATGAAACATCCGCATCGTGTTTCTGCTTTGGCAAAAGATATTGCCGATGATTTCAAAAATGTGGTAGAACCCCAAGGCTACAAGGCACAGGTGGTTGCCTGTGATAAGGAAGCCTGTGTTTTGTATTATGATGAATTGATGAAATATTTTGATGAGTCAGAAATAGCTATCATTTTTTCAACAGGGAATTACGATGATGCAGAACATTATGAATTGTATAGCCCGCATTATCTTTTTGATTGTGACCGCAAGCGCTTGATTAAGCAATTCAGAAGGCGGATTACAGAAGAAGAAATTGAGAATGGGAATAATCTGAAAATATTTATTGTCTGCAATATGCTGCTTACGGGATTTGATGCGCCCATTGAACAAACCATGTATTTAGACAGCCCGTTACGGGATCATAATCTTCTGCAAGCCATCGCCCGAACCAACCGCCCTTATGATGACCCTGTTACCGGTTTATCAAAAGAATTTGGGCGAATTGTGGATTATGTGGGCGTTTTCCAGAATTACAATGAAGCATTGAATTATGACCCGGAAGATATTACGGAATTTGAAGATGTTGATTCGCTGGTTCAGGAATTTCCGGGATTACTGGAAAAAGCATTTGAGCCCTTTTCCGCCATTACGCTGGAAGATTCTTATGAATGCACCATCTCCATTGTTCGCATTCTTTCGGACATTGACCAAGGCGAATTTGAAGGTAATTACCAGAATGTAATTCAGTTGTTTGAATCTGTTTCACCCCATCCTGATTTGCGGGACCATTTAACCCAATTCAAATGGTTGATTGAGATTTATGAAATTTATATGGAAGAATTTCGTAGGTTGGATTTTGATGCGGAATTGTATGCAGTCAAAACACGGAAATTAATTGAAGAAAGCAGCAGGGTTGGACTGAAAGGTCATCTTCCAAGTATTCAAATTGACGAAAAATATATTGACAATCTGAAATCCACCAAACTTACCCCGGAAGATAAAGCGGAAAAAATCATTCGGGATATTGAAACAGTGATTCGCCACAGTGAGATGGATAATCCGGTGTATGTGGAATTTCAGGATCGACTGGATGAACTGATCCGACGGAAGAACAGTGAAAGTATTACCATAGAAGATTTACTGAAAGAATTGGAAGAACTCTTTGGGGAAATCAATGATGCTTCCACCCTGCCCCAGCGAATGGGTTTTACAGATCGGGGCAGTTTTGATGTTTATACTGAAATCAAGAATGCCAAAGGGGACGATATTGATTTGGAACTGGTAAAAGCATTTTCAATGCAGTTGTCAGACATGATAAAACATAAAATCTTTGTTGGCTGGCAGGATAGCGAAAATGAAGTTGAGCGATTAACTTTGGATATTCAACTTCTGGCAGATTCGGATGATTTTATGGATTTGAATATTGCAGATGAAAAAGAATTGATGGACAAGATTTTGACCAGAATTATTCAACATTACAGCATTAACTGATGATATTACCACCTAACTATATTTTAGAACGTAAACCGGTAAAGCATGCCAGAATCCGGGTAGATGAAAAACAAACGGTACGGGTGATTGTGCCTAAAAGATTTTCGAATAGTGAAATCAATCTGCTTTTGAATCAAAAGGAAAACTGGATAAAAAATAAACTGGAATTTTTCAAAGATCGCTCGGAAATAATTCCACTGGAAAAAGACCAATTACTTTATTTAGGTGAAAAATACAGATTCAAGAAAAATGAAGAATCGAAGAAAAGAGTTTTGATTGATTCAGGGAATAATAAAATTCTGTCAAATTACGATTTATTAAATCCGTTAATTCAGTTTAATTGGTACCGAATGGAAGCACGTAAATATATTTTAATAAGATTAGAAGAATTGGCTATACCCTACAATTTTAGATACAATAAAATATTCATTAGAAATCAGAAAACAAAATGGGGTAATTGTTCAGCGAAGAAGAATTTATCATTCAACTGGCGGCTCATCAAATCACCGCAATTTGTAATGGATTATGTGATTATGCACGAATTGGTGCATACAGGAATTTTTGATCACACAAGGCAATTTTGGGTAAAGCTGAAGTCAGTTTATCCGAAGTATAAAGAATCCATCCAATGGCTGGATCGCTATGGGAATGGATTATGATCGGCGAAACTCTAACCCTCACTCCACCCTGCCTACATTTTATTCCGGCAGGCAGGCGGACGACAATGAGAATTAGGAATTACAAAAGCCGGCTCGCCCATCGTAGCGGTAGCGTAGGTGGGTGAGTTTATTCGATGGTAAAATCACACCATAAAAGATAGAATTCAATTTCTTGTATAGTATCACTATAGTATCATAAATTATGTCACGTAAAATTTGCCAATTAATTAAAGACTTAGAAAAAGCAGGATTTGTAAATAGAGGTGGAAGGGTAGCCACCGAAATCTCAAACACCCAAAGGGCATGGTCGTTACCATTTCAGGGAAATTGGGAGATGACGCGAAACCTTACCAGGAAAAATTGGTCAAAATGAATATTGAAGCAGTGAAAGAATGAAAGAAAGTGATAAATATTTAAAAATCGTATCTTGGTCCGATGAAGACCAATGTTATGTGGGTTCCATCCCCGGATGGGTCGGTCCATGCTGCCACGGAGACAATGAAGCCAAAGTATATCAAGAATTATGCCAGATTCTTGAAGAATGGATTGAAATCTACCAACAGGATAAACAGCCCCTCCCCGCCCCCACGAATAAAGAATATTCCGGTAAGTTCGTCCTAAGAACAGGAGCAGACCTCCACAAGGCCTTGGCCGTTCGGGCCATTTCTGAAGGAAAAAGCCTGAATAAGTACGTGGTGAAAAAGTTAAAGACCGTCATTGAGGAATAACATCATTCCCATCATGCTATCAAAAGACCAAATTTCTTTTTTTAAAAAAAAGGGCTACCTCGCAATAGATACCATAACCACCCCAGAAGATGTGGTCTTTTTACGCCAGAGTTACGATCGAATTTTTGCAAAACGGGCCGGCCGTGAGGAAGGGAATCAATTTGATTTAGGCGGTCGAGATGAAAATGAGAAAGAAGCCGTCCTCCCTCAGATCATGGAACCGGCAAAATACGCGCCCGAAATAAATGACTCCCTCCTTCTGAAAAATGCAACAATTATTGCGAAACAGCTATTGGGAAAAGATGGTGAATGCAGTTTTTTTCATGCCATTTTTAAACCGCCCCGAACAGGCGCCGTAACGCCCTGGCACCAAGATGCCTCTTACTGGAATCCCGATTTCATCCATAACGAAATCAGTATTTGGGTCCCCCTCCAAGAGGCAAAAGTGGAAAACGGCTGTATGCAATTCATTCCCAAAAGCCAGGAATTGGATGTCCTTAAGCATAGAAGTATCAACAATGATCCCCGCATTCATGGACTGGAACTCCATCCTGATGAAATGGACAAAGTCAAAAACCCTGTAGCATGTCCAATTCCTGCCGGCGGTGCTACTGTACATGGCGGTTATATGCTCCACTATACGGGGCCGAATGAAACAGATATACCTCGTCGGGCCCTTATTCTTTCTGGCAAGGGAAAGCCAAAACCACGTAAAGTGAATCGCCGCTTCAAATGGTTGGAAGAAAGGGAAACGGCCAGGATGGAAAAAGCAAAGAAATCATGTTGAGGCCTAAATGTTAAAATGAGACTGTTGTATTATATTAATTGACCAAATCAAAAACCCACAGTCAACCAATTTATCCGATTAATTTTATTCATCCTTTTCCCTCTTCCCCTTATCTTAGCCACGTAAATGAAACATCAAAACGGGGAGTTTACCATCCATGAAATCAACATTTTTTACAGGAATTCTATCATGCGTTCTTTTTATCGGGGGTTGCGCAGTGCAAAATACTAAATCAGCCCAACCGGTAACACAAACCGCCACAAGCGAAAATCCATTTTATGCTGAGAGCGATCTCTATTTGAAATATCCGCCCTTTGACCGGGTGAAAAACGAACACTATGCACCCGCCTTCGAAAGAGGCATGGCAGAACATATGGCCGAGGTTGAGGCCATTGCGAACCAAACGGCGGCACCTGCATTTGAGAATACCATTGTGGCCCTGGAAAAATCCGGCGCTTTGTTGGATCGCGTATCCACTATCTTTTTTGCCCTAACGTCTGCCCATACCAATGATGAAATGGAAGCGATCCGCACAGATATGGCGCCGAAACTCTCAGCCCACAGCGACCAGATTCTGTTGAACGGAAATTTATTTGATCGTGTGTCAACAATTTATGAAAACCGGAACAATCTTGAATTAGACAGCGAATCTCTTCGTCTTGTAGAAAAGTATTACAGGGACTTCGTCCGTGCAGGGGCCAATCTTTCTGTGGAAGAAAAAGAACAGTTAAAGGCCATCAACAGCGAAATCGCCGTGCTAAAAACCCAATTCAGTCAAAATGTATTGAAAGAAGTGAATGCACTTGCAGTGGTGGTTCATACCAAAGCAGAATTGGATGGCCTTTCGGAAGTGGCCATTGAAGCGGCTGCCAATGAAGCCAAATCTCGAGAACTGGAAGGCAAATTTGTGCTGACTTTAAAAAACACCAGTGGTCAGCCCCCACTCTCATCCCTCAAAAATAGAAAATTGAGAAAACGTATCCACAAGACTTCCCTTTCCCGGGGGAGCCGTGGCGGTGAATTTGATAACCGCGAGGTTCTTTCCAAAGTGTTAAAACTGCGGGCGGAACGCGCCTCCCTCATGGGCTACGATAACCATGCCGCTTACCGATTGGAAGTCCAGACTGCCCTAACGCCGGCTGCTGTCAATGAACGCCTCAGCAGCCTGGCCCCAAAAGCAGTGGCTAATGCAAGGAAAGAAGCGGCGGATCTGCAGAAAATGATCGATGCTGAAGGGGGCGATTTTGAATTGGCCTCCTGGGATTGGGATTTCTTTACAGAAAAAGTCCGGGCGGACCGCTACAATTTTGACGCGTCACAACTGCGGCCCTATTTTGAGATGGACAACGTTTTACAAAATGGGGTTTTCTATGCGGCCACCAAACTTTATGGCATCTCATTCAAAGAACGCTTCGATTTTCCGGTGTACCAAGAGGATGTGCGTGTGTTCGAGGTGTTCGATGAAGATGGATCACCGTTGGCGCTGTTTTTGGCCGATTTCTATGCCCGCTCCTCCAAACGGGGCGGTGCATGGATGAATGCTTATGTGGGGCAATCCAGGCTGAAAGGCAACCAGCCTGTCATTGCGAATCATCTAAATGTGGTTAAACCGCCTGAAGGAGAGCCTACCCTCCTCACTTTCGATGAAGTGACCACCATGTTTCATGAATTCGGCCATGCCCTCCATGGCATGTTTTCTGACGTGAATTATCCCTATTTTGCCGGTACGTCTGTGCCGCGGGATTTTGTGGAATACCCTTCCCAAGTGAATGAAATGTGGGCAATTTGGCAGTCGGTTTTGAAAAACTATGCCGTCCACCATGAAACGGGCGAACCTATGCCCAAAGAACTATTGGACAAAGTTTTGGCCACCCAGAAATTCAATCAGGGCTTTGCCACCACTGAATATTTGGCTGCATCTATCCTGGACCAATCCCTCCATCAATTGACACCGGAACAGGTACCCAGCGCTGATAAGTTAATGGCATTTGAAGCTGATGCTTTGAAAACCGGTGGGATTGCCTTTCATGCGATTCCGCCTCGATACCGCAGTACCTATTTCTCCCATATCATCGGGGGATATTCCGCCGGATATTACTCCTATATCTGGAGCGAGGTTTTGGATGCAGATACAGTGGAATGGTTCAAGGAAAACGGTGGACTGAAAAGAGAAAATGGCGACCACTTCAGAAAAACACTTCTATCCCGCGGCGGCAGTGCAGATGCCCTCACCATCTTTAAGGAATTCCGGGGTGCAGAACCAAATATCCAACCCCTTCTGGAGCGCAGAGGCCTAAACTAAAACCATCTGATCACATTGAATTTGATCGACCAGATAGGTTCTACCGCATTCATTATTGCGGCATTTCGGGCTGAGGAATCCAAAATGGAGCTACCACTATTCAGTGATGACAATGCCCAATATTTCCTGGAAGAAGACATGGTTCAAAAAGCCCAAGAAATGGCAGTGATCATGCCCAGTACCACATCCATGATACGATATCGTGTCAGATATTTTGATGACAAAATATCTGAATACCTTCAAACGGGCACGAGCCAAGTCGTATTACTGGGTGGCGGTTTTGACATGCGGGCTTGCAATTATGCAGGCCAAGGGGCCCAATTTTTTGATGTAGACCAATCCGCTCTACTGGTTCACAAAAAAGAGGTCATTGATAAAAATAATATCGATTATCCATCCATATTCGTTCCGTGCAATTATATTGAAGATGATGTGATATCCGCATTGGTACACTCAGGATTTGACCCCAAGGCACCGACCCTGTTTATCTGGGAAGGAAATTGCATGTATATCCCGGATCATCTCATCTATGGATTATTGGATACATTTCACCAACACATTGATCGATTTGCTATTTCATTTGATTATGTATCCAAAAGCATCATCACCCATGAAACCGGCCGACAGGAATTGACGGATCTGGCACAATTATTTGAAGATATGGGTTCACCATGGATAACGGGATTTGACGATATTCATACAATAGAAAGGCATACATCATTAAAGGTGGCAGAGAATATTCCCATGCGAACTCTAGAGCGAATATTAGAACCGGAAAAACCGCTTATAGAGGCTGACATCATTCGTACCTATTCTGTGTGTACATTTACCAGTACCTAAACCAATTTTTAAATAAGAAAGAGATACAATTGAATAAATATTTACAAGTATTAATCCTATGCTTAATACCAATTCACTTGGCTTTTGGACAGAAAACAGAAAAACCCAAAAAATATACCGCCATTGGCCTGTTGGACCATAAAACAGGCTTAAGTATGTTTGGCCATACGCGGGCGTTGTACCAAACAGATCGACATGAAATATTTGCCGGTCTCGGATTAATGCCCGCAGGGACCTTGTCTTTGGGTTGGAAATACTATATGAATAATGGGCCGATTCAATATTATTCTGTGATATCCATCCAACAAATCAATGCCATGGGCGGTGAAGTGGTGGCGCCCTATCTCTCCATTGGAGGAGAAAAGAAAATAACGAAAAAGCTATATCTGAACTTAGGTGTGAGTACAGTTGTAAGGATTTATTCCGATCGAAAAACCAATCTAGTTCCCTTCCCAGCAATCAATATTAGTTGGCGGAAATAACACCAATGCAATTTGATACTTTAGATTATGCTATCCAAGACCGTGTCGCCACGATCACCTTGAACCGGCCTGAAGTATTCAATGCCATCAATATGGCCATGCCGGAAGAAATTGCGAATGCCATTTCAACGGCCAACGACGATGATTCCGTTCATGTCATTGTCCTGACCGGTGCAGGAAAAGGATTTTGCGGCGGATATGATTTGAAAGAGTTTGCTGAATCACCCGGAAAAAATATTGGTGTTCAAGACATGCCTTGGGATCCCATGATTGATTTTGGATTCATGAATAAAGCCACCCAACAATTTATGTCTATCTGGCGGTCTCATAAACCGGTGATTGGCCGTATTCACGGTGATGCGGTGGCCGGCGGCAGCGATATCGCCTTATGCTGTGATATCATTATTATGAATGAAACGGCGCGCATTGGCTACCCCCCTGCCCGAGTTTGGGGCTGCCCCACAACAGCCATGTGGGTCTATCGTCTCGGGGCTGAAAAGGCCAAACGTATGCTCTTTACGGGAGATTTAATCACGGGAACTGAAGCAGAAGAAATGGGCCTGATTTATAAGGCACTCCCAATGGATGAGTTGGATAAGGCTGTAAATACTCTTGCCAATCGCATCAAGGGCGTACCCAAAAATCAATTAATGATGATGAAACTGATGGTGAACCAAGCCTATGAAAATATGGGACTTTCCAGTACCCAAACACTCGCCACCTTGTTTGACGGTATCACGAGACACAGTCCGGAGGGGATGTGGTTCAAAGAACGGGCTGAAGAAGTGGGCTTCAAACAAGCGGTAAAAGAACGGGATTCAGGCGATCCCATTCCCGGCAGCAAAGATAACTCAGATTAAGATTTAACGATGCTATCTATACTCGGCATTCCTTTGGATGAAAATTCATCTTTTCTAAAAGGTGCAGCCAAAGCACCCGAATTAATCATGGATGCCTTTCATTCCGATGCGTCCAATATGTTTTCTGAGAATGGATTTGATTGTGGCAATACCAATCGCATTACCAAACTGGGAGATATGAAAATCCTAACCGGAGAAGAAGCTATTCAGTCTATCCAAAAAACTGTCCAAAAGGAATTAGGTCGAAGACAAAAAGTATTGTCTCTGGGCGGGGACCATTCGATTACATTCCCCATTATTCAAGCATATCGTCAATCCTTTCCCGAATTGAATATTTTGCACTTTGATGCCCATCCGGATTTATACGATAATTTTGAAAATAATCCCTATTCTCATGCGTCCCCCTTTGCCCGGATTATGGAAAATGGATTGGCAAAACGGTTGGTGCAAGTGGGCATTCGCACAATGAATGACCATCAAAAAGCCCAAGTTGAACGATTCGGTGTGGAGGTGATTGAAATGAAAGACTTTGACCCATCTTTATCTCTTCAGTTTGATGGACCGGTTTATGTTTCGATTGATTTGGATGGACTAGACCCTGCTTTTGCGCCCGGCGTTTCTCACCACGAACCTGGGGGACTTTCTACGCGGGACTTGATTCGCATCATTCACCAAATGAATGGCCAAGTGGTGGGGGGCGACATTGTGGAATACAATCCTAACAGAGATATCAATGGCATGACTGCTGTTGTGGCGGCAAAATTGATGAAGGAATTATTGGGGAAGATTTTGGCTTAAACCATCTCCTTCACTCGGTTAAACTCTTGCAAATCCACCGGGATGGCATCGCTGAAAGCTACTCCATATCGTTTATTGATCACCCGATCATCCATAACAATAAAAATACCTTCGTCATAGGCCGTGCGAATGAGACGTCCAAACCCCTGGCGAAAACGGATCACCGATTCCGGGAGGGCATAGTGCATAAACCGGCTTCCGCCCTGAGATTCAATCATATCTCCATAGGCCTTTACCAAAGGTTCGGTGGGCACGTCAAAGGGCATCTTGACAATAATTAAAATCTCCAAGAGATCTCCCGGGAGGTCCACCCCTTCCCAGAAAGCATTGGTTCCCAATAATATTCCATTGGATGTTTGATGCATGCCTCTCACCAATCCAGAGCGTGACGTCTGTCGCTTTTGGGCAAAGATGGGTAAATCACGTCCACCCTGTTTTTGTTGAAGGAGTTTTAGCGTCGCTTCCAATTGGCCTCGATTGGTGAATAAGACCATCATTCGTTTATTGTATCGTTGATGACAGGTATAAATCATATTGGCCAATACATTCGGTTGCTGTCCATCTGAACCGGAATATTGGTAATAAGTGACCTGTTCATTGTAATGAAATGGGCTATCGAACACGGCCGTTTTTACATCATCAATCTCGACGCCATTTAAGCCGGTTCGTTGTAAATAATAATCAAAGGATTGATCGGTCCGTAAGGTGGCACTGGTAAGAATACAATGATCTAAAGACTTAAATAGCCCTTTAGACAAATCGTCCGCTAAATCAATAGGCGCCGCATTCACGGTCATCATGAGTTGGGTCTGTCCACCAAAGTGCTTGAAGTTCCCTTCGTACCAATACACCCCATCATCCTGTTGGTTAGTTGTGACCAATTGAATCAACATGAGGGCATCGGTCATGGAACTTTCGCCCCGATCCAACAGTTGGTGCAATTCAATAAAATCTTCCCTCGTTTCATCAATATCTAAAAGGGATTCTCTTAATCGTCTCACCTGATTTCGAACCGCATGAAATCCCCGGTTCATCATTTCAAGTTCACCGTGTAGTGGTGCGAATTCTTCCGCTAAATCTTTGATAATCAATTTAGTTGAATACTTTGCATCCGGATCAAATTTATGGAGACTATTTCCTACCATTTGATCAAAAAACGCTTTCAGTCCCTCACGACAACTTGATACGGCTCGCGCCAAATCCCGCCTATACCCTTCAAATTGGGGATGGAGGCCTCCCAAGGACTTCAGTTGATTATTCCACCGAACAGAATGGTTATGGTCCGGATCAATTCGATCCAAAAAGTATCCCATGGACCGGTGATCCAAGGATGCAGTCAGTTGATGATAAGCCGCTTGGGGCAGGTTGTGGGCCTCATCAATAATAACAGAGCGATGATCCGGTAAAAATCCCATGGCCCCATCTGCAATTAATCGGGCTTTGGCTTCAGAAATTAATAGTGCATGGTTCACCACAACGATATTGGCCTGATACACCATTTTCCTTAATGGACCAAAGTAGCATCCACCCTGACGTGCGCAAATGGGTGAGGTACAAAATCCTGGTTCACTTTGGACCAATGCCATGAGCCGGAATGTAAATCCATTGGTAAAACCGGGACATTCATCCATATCCCCTGTTTCCGTATGCTCTAACCACACCAACAGCGGTAAAAGATTCATGGCTTCTTCGCCATTCAGCATCTTTTCCGCACCGCCGATCAGCCAATTTAAGCGGGACTTACACACATAATTATTCCGCCCTTTCATCACCACCGCCTGAACCGGTGCATCAATAGCGTTGGCCAACCGTGGTAAATCCTTATTGAATAATTGGTCTTGTAAATGTTTGGTAAAACAGGATATTACCACCGGACCATCATCGGGATGGGTAGCATTATGCTTAATGGCAGGATATAAATAGGCCATACTCTTTCCCAATCCGGTCCCCGCTTCCGCCACACCGATTCCGCCGGGACTGGCCATAATATCATCCACAAATTGACTATAATTTACTTGATTCGGCCGATCTTCGAATGATTCAAATGACTGGCTCAATTGGCCATCGGGTCCAAAGATATCGTGCCCCGTAGCGTTTGAAATATCCTTTTCACCAACATGGATGAAAATATTTGTATTGGATGGTTTGGGGATTCGGGATTCCACCAGTCCTTTTTTTAGATCGCCTTGTTGCGTGAGTACATTCCCAAGATCAATAAACAAATCCTTATTGTGGACTTGAAATGGTTTCAGCAAAGCGATAATTCTGGAGATGAGGTCTAAATTATAACTGGCTGCTTCTTCAACCATTTCGACAAATATCTTACCACAATTTTCTGTATCATATTCTGCCCGGTGGGCACCTTCTGTGGAAAGGGAAAAATAATCGGAAACAGCGCTCAAATTATGCGCCGGCTGAAAGAACAGGAATGCCCGGGACAAGGTCAATGTGTCATATAATTTTCTTTCGGGTAATTCTTTATCATGGCGTTCAGCCATGGCCTGCAGAAATGAAAGGTCAAATGGTGTATTGTGTGCCACCAGCGGATGGTCGCCAATAAACTTGAAAAAGTCATTAACAATCTTGCTTTCTGCCGGTGCTTCTGCAACCATATCGTTGGTTATACCGGTAATCTCTTCTATCAGCGTTGGTATCGGGATACCGGGATTGATCAGGGTCGTAAATCGTTCAGTCGGTTCACCATCTTTAAATAAAATGGCAGCCACTTCAATCACACGATCAACCTCAACATGGAGGCCGGTTGTTTCAAAATCCAAGGCGATAAATGTATCTAAATGGAGCGCTTTTAGAAGTGTCTGATGGTCCATCAAAAATAGACCGCTTTAACCATCATGAACGGTAGGGTGATCCACCTTAAATGAAGGCGACACAACCCCATTCCGGAAATAATGGTAATGTCTTAAAACCCAAAACAACAAGATAACAATTATTAAAAACCAAGGAAAACGCACCGCTATAAACATGGCAGGAATGAAAACCACATACATCCGGCATCTTTGCAGGTGGCGCACCGCTGCGGGGAACACCAAAGCAACTAACGGGAAGGATGTGTATACGGCAGCAATGGTACTGATCATCGGGTCGTTATGCAAAACACCTGCAACTGTCGATAAAATTGTTAAAGCGATAATGACGGCCAGCATGGGCGCCATCCGCCCTTTTGCAGGTGCGGACTTTTTACCATGTTCATCAATCTTGATTGGAATGGCATAGGTCAAATGCCCCACCACGAAAAAGACGAAATAGGGCAGTCCATAAGCGAAAACCAAATGATCGAATCCCTTTGGAATGGTTCCCAGCAAAAACATGATGAATCCCGTCAACATCATGAATAATCCTGATTTGACTGAATCAATCTTTTGCGGGAATACAGGAAACCTTTGAATCATCTTATCCCAAAAGGAAGCAAAAATCAAAATGGCCGCCAAGAGGAAGGAAAAGGTGGACCAGTCCCAGTAAAACCAGGGGTCTTCAATATGGTGGGACACATTCGCCCCCGCCAGGACCATGGTCCAAATGCCGAACCACCTTTCCGGCTTCAAAGCCGCAAACCCATCCAAAGCACCGAAGGCCCGGGATAAAGTGCTATACCTTGGCGTCCCTTTCGGGAAATACTTTTCGGCCAACACTGTTTATCCGATCAGTGATTGGCCGAAGATCTCGGCATATAATTCATTGAAGATGATAAAGGCCACAACCGCCGCGGCGATGGTGAGGAATGTCTTCACCAACCCCGAGGACAAATTCACGTTTTCCATCCCGCTCTTAAGTTCTTCCAAATAATCGGAAATGCCCCATTTCTTCAGGACAAAAATGGCCGTGAGCATACCGCCGATGGGCAGCATGTATTTGGAAGAGAGATAATCCATGAAATCAAAGAAAGACATCCCCAGGAAGCCGGTGATATTGATTCCTCCTCCCATGGAGAAAGAACAGAATGCCCCCACCACAGTGATCACCACCCCAAAGCGGATCGTGGCCGTTTTGCGGTCCCACCCTATCTGGTCAATGAAATAGGCCGTCACCACTTCCAGGATTGAAATGGCTGAAGTAAGAGCCGCCATGAACAGCAGGATGAAGAACATGGTACCCCAAAGTGTCCCTGCGGCGAGTTGGGGGAATACCGATGGGAGAACCACAAAGATCAGTCCGGGCCCTTCGGCAGGGTTGGCGCCTAAAGCAAATACAGTTGTGAAAATAGCCACCCCTGCCAGCATAGCAATGGCCGTATCCAAAAAGATCACCCACAGGGCGGAGTTGAGTAAATTTTGTTTTTTATCGAGGTAACTGCCGTAGGTGATCATGGTACCCATCCCAAGGCTGACCGTGAAAAAGGAATGCCCCAAGGCTAACACAATGGCTGAAGCAGTGAGATCTTCAAAGCGGGGATTGAACAGGAATGAAATGCCTTCCATCCCCCCGGGGAGTGTCATACCCCGAATGGCCAAGACAGCCAGCAGAACAACGATGAGGGGCATCATGATTTTGGACCATTTTTCGATCCCCCCTTTTACGCCGTGGACGATGACCCAAATACAAAATGCCATAAATATCACCTGGTAAAATACGGGGCTCCAGGTACCGGTGATAAAACCGTTAAATATATTCCCTGCCCCGTCCGGGTCCCCGGCCAATACCTTAAATCCTCCGGTAAGTGATAAGATTATATATTTCAAGATCCATCCGCCTACGACACCATAGAAGGATAGGATGACAAAAGCAGAAGCGACCCCTAAGAAACCGACCCATTTCCAATTGGTTTTCGGGGCCAATTTTTCAAAGGCACCCACAGGACTCAGTTGGGTATGTCTTCCGATCACAAATTCAGCAATGACGATGGAGAGCCCCACCACCAGGATACAGGCCAAATATACCACAGTGAAGGCAGCGCCCCCATTTTGTCCGGCCATGTGGGGATATTTCCATATATTTCCAATACCAACGGCTGAGCCAGATGCGGCCAGGATAAATCCCAGCTTGGACCCCCATTGTTCACGATTTTGACTCATTGTTTTTCTTTTTCCTCTCCTTTGGGTTGCTCTAAATCTTCTTCCAATACGGATTTAAAAGGGTGTAAATGCGCCTCTACAATGGCGTCGAGAAGGCCGTAAATATAGACAAAACCAACCCACCATCCATATTTGTTTCTTTCCACTAAATAGCCCTGTTTTACGTTCGGATCTTCGCCGGTATAATTGTTATACTTTTTGGCGTTGTCGGTATAAAGCGCCGCTGAGGCAAGGGCCAATCCAATTAATAATGATCCTTTAATGGGCTGGTCATTGTAAAACTGACCGCCCCCGGGGAACAGCAAAGCCCGTTTTGCTGCCTGGCTGGGTGTTTTAACATCCGCAGAATCCGCTTCCTGGGCAATGAGAGGAATTGCCAACATTATGGCCAGGATGGATTTTTTGATCATCCAAGCATTAAAGGACAGCGATGGCCTCGATCTCAACATCGGTTCCCGCCGGCAATCCGGCCACCGATACAAGGGATCGCGCCGGTGCATCGGCTTCATCGAGCCAAGCATTGAATACTTCATTCACCTCAGCATAATTGGCCATATCCGTCAAAAATACGGTGAACTTCACGACTTTTGACAGATCGGTGCCGGCCCGCTCCAAAATAGCCGATAGATTTTTGAAAACCTGTTCCACTCTGGACTTGAATGACCCTTCAATCATTTTCCCTGTATCTGGGTCAATGGCAATCTGACCAGCAGTGTACACAAATCCATTGGCGACGACGGCCTGATTATAAGACCCAATCGGGTTCGGTGCATGAGCATCGGTGATGACTTTACGATCCATAATATTTTTCAATCGTTAAAAGCCATGCAAAAAAGGCCGATATTTGGATCATGTTCCCGTTTGCCGTCCGTATCAATTTTTCTCAAGACAAATTCACCTACGGCACCCACCTTTGCTTCAAATAAATGGCCGCCCTTCACATCCAGATTATGATCGCTAATGGTAATGTGTGCATGGATAAACGGTTCCCCATCCTTCAATAAAACATTTCCCTGGTATGAGGTCAACTCCCACAATCCATCGTATTGGTAACGCACATATTCCTTATTTTCAAGATCGTAGGCACCAAAATCAATTTCTTTAATTGCACCGATACCTGAAAGTTGACCATTGACAATATTGTGGTCTTTACAAAACTGAGTCAATGTCTCCATGATTGCCTCATCCTGCTCAACGTAAATGATGTATGTATCTCCGTCTTGTTTGTACTGCATAATTAAGATATTCCTTCGATTGATTCTTTAATGATTTCAAAACTTTTATTCATAGCTTTTTCCAACCCTTTTGAATCTTTTCCCCCTGCTGTGGCCAAATGCGGTTTACCGCCGCCGCCGCCGCCCATTTCAGCGCCGATTGCTTTTGCCAGCATTCCGGCCTTTACGCCGGCTTTAACCAAGTCCTGGCTCACCACGATAACCACCATAGGTTTTTCTCCATCGGCCCCCAGCACACCCACGCCGCTTTTCAGTCCACCCAATAACAGGTCACCGTATTCCTTCAATTCATCCATGGAGGTGGATTCTGTCAATTGGATCACCACCTTATGATCCCCAACAGACTGGGCTTCTGCCACCAAGGATTTTACATTGAAAGCTGGTCCTGATTTCTTCCGCCGTTTGAGTTCTTTTTCTAATTCTTTTTTCTGAACCAATAGCTGATTCACACGTTCCGCCACCATATCCGATCCGCAATTCAATAGGGATTGAACAGCTTCCAAAGCGGTGGCCTGGTTCTGAACATATTCGACTGCCTTCGGTCCTGTAACAGCCACCACCCGGCGCACACCGGCAGCCAGGGAAGATTCCTCTGTTATTTTAAAAAACCCTATATCACCTGTGCGATCCACATGGGTGCCGCCGCAAAGTTCTTTGGAGAAATCGGCCACTGTCACCACCCTGACCTCGTCACCATATTTTTCACCAAACATGGCCACGGCGCCTTCATTCTTGGCTTCGTCAAATGATTTAACTGATACGTCTAATTCATTGTTTATCAGCACTTTCTTATTAACAATTCTTTCTATTTTGCGGATTTGATCGGCGCTCAGTTTTTCAAAATGGGTCAGGTCAAATCGGAGATAATCGGGATGCACAAGGGAGCCAGCCTGGTGGACATGATCACCCAAAACTTCTTTCAGGGCCTTATGCATCAAGTGGGTGGCGGTGTGGTTCTTGCGAATATTCTGTCGGCGGTCATGGTCCACTTCACATTGGACTTTTCCGGGGTTCTTTTCATCTAAATTCCCGGTGCAAAAATGGATGAAGGTATCCCCGTCTTTTTTCACATCATTCACGACGAGATCAACGCCTTGACCTTTTATTAATCCTGTATCGCCGATCTGGCCGCCGGATTCTGCATAGAATGGGGTTTGATCCAACACAAGCAGGTTTTGTCCGTTTTGACGGGCATAGCGCCGTATTTGTGAGGCGGTAGAAAGTGTTTCATACCCCTTGAATTTTGAATCGTTGCCCTCGGAGACAGTTATCCAATCTAAGTCTTTAGACTCCGCTATGAATTTCCCTGCAGACTTGGCCCTCTTTTTCTGTTGGGCCATTTCAGCGTTAAACCCATCTTCATCTACGGTTAAGCCCTGTTCACGGGCCATAAGCTGAGTCAAATCCAAGGGAAAACCATAAGTATCATAGAGGCGAAATGCTTCCTTACCATCGATCACCTTACCGGAGATATTCTTCAGCATTTTGTCAAAATGATTCAGGCCCCTATCCAGGGTATCGTTAAATGATGATTCTTCCGCCTTGATGACTTTCTCAATGTGTGACCGCTTTTCGACCACCTCAGGAAAGATATCCCCCATGATCGTGCCCAGTGATTCCACAAGATTATAAATAAATGGATTATGCTGATCCAGCATCCGGCCAAATCTTGCTGCTCTTCTCAGGATTCGACGCAAGACGTAGCCCCTCCCTTCGTTCCCCGGCAGGCCGCCATCGGCGATTGAGAAACTGAGCATCCGGATATGATCCGCGATGACCTGGAACGGAACGGGATTCTTCTTAAATGAGGCCCCCGTTAATACTTCAGTTTTTTCAATGAGGGGCATAAACAGGTCCGTGGCGTAATTGTTGAATTTCCCCTGCATGACGGAAACGATGCGCTCGAAGCCCGCCCCCGTGTCCACATGTTTGGCGGGAAGGTTTTCCAGACTACCATCCGCGTGGCGATTGTTTTGAATAAAGACCAGGTTCCACAATTCCCAGTATTGATCAGAAACATTGACTCCATCGGCACTTTGCTTGCTGGGGTCATCACCGATATAATAATGGATTTCTGAACAGGGTCCGCAAGGACCGGTTTCACCCATTTCCCAAAAATTATCTTTCTTCCCGCATTTCAAAACCCGGGCCGGATCAATGTCGGTGACCTTTGGCCATAATTCAAATGCTTCATCATCCTCATGGTAGACGGTGGCCCAGAGCCTATTTTTATCCAACCCCCATACTTCGGTGAACAATTCCCAGGCCCATTCAATGGCTTCTGCCTTATAATAATCACCGAAGGACCAATTCCCCAGCATTTCAAAAAAAGTATGGTGAAAGGTATCCACACCCACCTCTTCCAAGTCATTATGCTTCCCGCTCACGCGAATACATTTTTGACTGTTTACCACCCGTGGATGGCCTGCATCTTGCTGACCCAAAAAGATTGGCTTGAATTGGTTCATACCTGCGTTGGTAAAAAGCAAGGTCGGATCATCAATGGGGACCACGGGAGAACTGCGCACAAAGCGGTGATCCTTGGCCTTAAAAAAATCAATAAATGCGTTTCTTATGTCCTGACTGTTCATCTGGTTCAAAATGAAAAAGAAGTTTCTATGGATGTAATATCAATCGTTTCGTCCTTTCCGCTGATCTTGCCGTCGCCGTTCATATCGCGGAAAGAACGTCGAAAAGTGTAATTCAGCACCAAACCGTGCCCCATGGAAATGCCCAACTGGTAGCCGAGAATTGTGCTCTCTGTATATTCGAATTTAAACGGATTTGGTACATTTCTCTGCTGATAAAATGCGCGCGCGTACTGAATTTTGCTGATGGCCTTTTTTAGTCGCAGGGATGCTAAAAACGTCTGATTCTTATCCTCAATAAAATCCTGTTCGGCGCCAGACCAAATCTGTCCCAGCATATCGTGATATGAGGCGCTGGCCTCAAACATAGGCCCCACATTCAGGATCATTCGAGCGAAATATCCTTTTTGCTCCCCAAATCGCCCCAACCTAGATTCCTTCGTTCTCAAATCAATTTGATTATTGGCACCCTTAGAAAAACTGACGCGCTCAATCTCATACAGGCAGTTCCAATAATTGAATTCAAAGCGACCGTCGGGCATCATGCGGTATTCAAAATTAAATCGCGCCGGACCAAAGCGAGACGAAATACCAAAGGGCACCAATCCCATTCCCAAGCTTAATGTTTCCCCCGATTGCGGATGTACCGTTTCGCCGATCATCTGAGCCATTTGTGCGTAAAGTGAAATCGAAAATTTATCCTGAGTCACCAGTGGGTAGCCTACATCAACGGCAAAGGCCATCATGTTGTCCGAATCTTTACTGAGGTTTATGGGTACCTCTTTGCGGAAAATATCATTGTCCAGAACAACCGGTTCCCCAGTATAGCCGGGGATGCGGCTGTCCAATGTGTCTGTAATCCCATCGCCGTCGATATCCCATTCCGCCGGGTCATTATCAGCAATCCCGTCCCCGTCCGTATCCACCCACCAGGAATCATCATTGGGGAAGTCATCCACCACATTGGGACGTCCGTCCCCATCACTGTCCTTGAGACCTAAATACTGATTTCGATCCGCCACAACTGAGAAACCGATTGGCAATCCCATAATCTTGCGGGTAACAACCCGTCCACCAAATAACCCTATATTTTCCTTGAAGTCGTTGGCAAATCCTTCAATATTGATGGATTTAGAATTGTATTCCAAATTGAGTCCTGTTTTTCTTACCTGGGGGTAAAGCATGGTATTTGAATAGCCACTGACTAAAATACCATAGCCCAGATCCACCCGGTCCAGTGCGCCAATCTTGCCATAGATAGGGTCTCCGGGAAAGCCATAACGGATATAATAAATTTTATCAATCAGTGTATTTTTAATCGCATTGGCAGAAGAAAAATCCCACTCATCAGCGTGAATGTTGCCTTCAGCGTCAAAATAGATCACTAAGTCCAGGGCCACGCCCCATTTGCCAAAGGGGATCACAGGACGCATGGCAATCTGGTTCCATACCTTTCCATCGATAGTCACCGACCCCACCGCGCCCTGGTTTTTAATCTGGGCCGAAAGCGGTACTGACAAAATACCAAAAAGGATAAAACTGAGAAATATGTTCCGAGGTCTTCTCATGAGAGGGGCGAAATTACCTTTGGGCCGGATAGGGGCACAATCTCTAAATCCCGTTCTCTTGACACTTGGAGAGACATGGTTTACACATTGATAATTTAAGTTATCTATTTTT
>CAYFJU010000031.1:0-31750 GCA_964343505.1 uncultured bacterium | reverse complement strand
AATAGATAACTTAAATTATCAATGTGTAAACCATGTCTCTCCAAGTGTCAAATTACGCATGATTACCATTTTGAAACCGAATTCAGAATCACCTATTTTCTCCCCGCAATTATTAACGAGGGGGAAAGAATTAAAGCATGAAAAAATGGATATTACTTTTGGGTCTTTTAATCGGCTGCCAGAAGAATGAACCGGATACTTTTGATGAAACATTGCCGATTGTTAATTTGGATAAATTTCGTATTGCGGAATCCGGCGGCGGATTTGGTATGCCTACAACCTATGCCTTATCCTTTACGGGGGAAATTATCAATCAAACGGAGAATGTGTTTAAGACTTATCGCCAGAATATCCTTTTTACAGCCGCGAATGGAAAACAAGTCGTGGGGCAGGTAACCTTGCCCATGTTACGGTGGTTGTGCCCTTTTGATACACTTTACGGCGGCGGTAAATCAGAAGATTTTGAAGAAGGGTTTATTGATTCCGTAGTCACCTATGAAATGTTGGAGGACGGATTAAAGGTGACTTACGGTGAAGGAAACGAGTGTGATAATTAAGGCTTTTGAGCCACCATCATAATCTCAACCAGGGCATCCCTGGGGATGCGCGCCGCTTCCACCACAGCCCTGGCGGGTGGGCTTTCATCAAAATATTTGGCATATACTGAATTCATGGCCTGATAATTATTCAAGTCCGATAAAAACACCTGGGCCTGGACCACATCATCAAATTCATAACCGGCCGCTTCTAAAACAGCGCCCAGGTTTTGCATCACGCGGTGGGTCTGAACTTCGATACTGCCCTCAACCAATTGTCCTGTTTCAGGGTCGAGTGCAATCTGCCCCGCAAGGTAGAGTACCTCATCCACCAAAATCGCCTGGGAATAGGGGCCGATGGCTTTGGGCGCTTTATCAGTGGAAATTACCTTTTTAATATCATCCGAATCGTTTTCGCAGGCGATGAGACATAAACCAACCACCAGAGTAAATAACCATCGCATCGTCATACCCCGTTTTTCAGAATCGCTTCCATGGCATCGGTAAAACGGTCTATTTCTTCTATAGTTGTGTAAACATGGGGGGTGACGCGGCAGCCTTCGAACTCCGCGTGCTTGATGGCCACCACGAAGATTCGATATTTGTTCCACAGGTGCTTGGCCACATCGGCCGTATCAATGCCTTCAATCTGAACGGTGGCAATGGCGCAGCCTTTCCCCCGTTTTAAACTGGTATGCAGTTTGATGCGATCATGTTTTCGCAGCCTTTTGGCCCAGCGGTCCCGGAGATAGATTAACCGTTCTTCCTTATTTTTACTGCCTATGCCCTGGTGAAAGGTCAGGGCGTCACCAATGGCCAAATAATTGGCGGCAGGGTGCGTACCGATTTCTTCGAATTTACGGATATCATCCTTCCCGCACTCATCAGGTGCCTGAAGGGGCCAGAGGTCGGCAATTTTTTCTTTTCGGACATACAGCATGCCTGTACCATGGGGCGCACAGAGCCATTTATGAAGACTGGTGGCATAATAGTCACAATCCAAATCAGTAACATCAAAATCAAAATGGGCGAAAGTATGAGCCCCATCCACGATCACCGGGATGCCATATTTACGAGCCATCCGCACCACTTTCTTCACCGGCAGGATTTGCCCCGTCAGATTGATCATGTGGCACATAAGAATCATTTTTGTTTTGGGTGTAATATTCTTTTCAAATAAACGGACAATCTCGTTCTCATTTTCTGCAGGGACTGGAATTTTAAATTGCTTCATCAAAATGCCGTCGCGGCATTCCCGCTGTTTGAAGGTATTAATCATGCGACCATAGTCCTGGGTGGTGGTGAGAACTTCATCACCGGATTTCAAGTCAATTCCATTCTGACAAATTTGAAGTCCTTCTGATGCATTCCGTGTTAGTGCGATTTCCTCAGGGTCGCATTTAAAAAAGCGTGCCATTCTTCGTCGAACCGGTTCCCGCTGGGGCTCTAAAATGCGCCACATGGAATAAGCCGGGGAAGTGTTGGAAAAATCAAGGTGGCGCTTCATGGCATCCTGTACAATAGCAGGGGAGGGGCTGACGCCGCCATTATTCAGATTGATCATGCTGCGGTCGGCCGTATAGCCCTGCTGGATTTCCCGCCAGTAGGATTCATCCCTGGCGATGTCTTTGGGGTCCCCAGTCGCACTCTTGATCTTTGATAATGCTTTGGCCATTATTGCTGGATTGGCCATCATCACGGAAGCCACGGCGGCGGGCTGGGCGAGTGATCCTAAAAATTGACGTCGATCTAAATTGTTCATAATCCCTCCTTCATAAGGATATGTCTTTAATAGTAGGGGAGTTTAATACCTGTGCGGATAAATACCAAACTGGAGGCGGTATAATTAAAATGTGCCCGCGGGAGGATTCGAACCCCCGGCCAAGTGATTAAGAGTCACCTGCTCTACCAACTGAGCTACACGGGCCGAAATTCAAGCCTGAAATTATGTCGTTTGTTGAGGAGCGGCAAAATAAAAATGCACACCTAAAGTATCACTTTAGGTTCTGCAGAAAAAAAGATTAAAAATATTCAGTTTCGCTATTGCGTTAAATTTTTCCCTGCTATTATATTGCAATGCCTCTTTGGCAGGGTTCATTTAAGAATTCGAATTGAAGAGGTTGGCAAGTGAAAAAGTGATAGGGCTCTGGGTTGGCGTTCGGAGCCTTAATTTCGGAAATAAGCCGCAGCATTTTCATTAATCGTTGAAGATTCTGCGGCATTTCCTTTTTTGGGCGTAAATTCCAAAAGATATTTGACAATGGGGGCGATCGGTTTCGACGGGATATGCATCGCGTTAAATGGCATGTCGAGGCCCAGGCATCTCGTAAATCACCTGGAAAAACCATAAATGCCGATTACGGCTACATGGCCGCTGCTTAATTAAGCTGGCCCGTCCTGGATTTGGTGCGCCTATGGCCGGATCTAAGGGCGTCAATTACATAGGCTGGTCCTGATTGTTGTCTGTGATATCAGGATAAGACTTTAACAGACTTTGCCCATAATGGCCGCGTCAGCGGGGCAGTTTTGGGTAAGCCTGATCCGTTTGACTAAGCATGTAGATGTTTAGCGTAATTCTATTTCGGACGGGAGTTCGATTCTCCCCGCCTCCACTTCATTCAAGCGACCGGATTCGCTTACTTTCAGTTTTCTGCCCGTACTGGTGCTTCAGCAGTCAATCAGTTGGCACATCAGTACCAACCATCAAATACAATAATTTATTGTCTATCAGAAAATCAACGAGTAAACTATCGATTATAAATTCTCAAGATTTAGGGCATGCCAGATTTCGATAAAATCATAGATAGATCAAAATCAGCCGCTGAAAAATGGAACAAAGCGGCCATGCTCCGTCATTTTGGACGTGAAGATCTCCTGCCTTTTTGGGTTGCGGACATGGAATTTCAAGCACCTCCATCTGTTCAAGAGCGTCTGGTGGCCCGTGCTGAAAATGGCATATTTGGTTATGAGTATAAACAGGACAGTCTTTATGGTGTCATAATACAGTGGTATGCTCATCGCCACCGTTGGAAAATTGATCGGTCGCATTTGTGCTTTAGCCGGGGCATATTGAATGCAATTGCCGGCTTAATCAATATCCACACTGAAGAAGGCGACGGTATTATCGTCCAGCCACCTGTTTTCTTTGAATTTCGCTTAGCGATTCGTGACAATGATAGGATTGTCATTCGCAATCCCCTTCGAATTGTAGATGGCAGATACAAGATTGATTATGATGATTTGGAAGAAAAAGCGTCCGATTCGAAAACAAAAATGTTAATCCTCTGCAATCCCCATAATCCGGTGAGCAGGGTTTGGTCAAAAAAAGAATTAAAACGCGTTGGGGAAATATGTCTCAAACATAATGTATTAATCGTTGCAGATGAGATACACGGAGATTTTGTTTTTAAGGGGAACCATTATACACCATTCGCTTCAATTTCAAATGAATTTGCCCAGAATTCCTTTATCTGCATATCACCGGCAAAGACATTCAATATTGCCGCTGTCACGGATGGATTCGTCATTATCCCAAATAAGACATTTCGGGATCAATATACTGCTTTCACAAAACGCCTTATAATCAATAAAACAAATGCCTTTTCTGTCGTTGCTGTTGAAACAGCCTATCGTACTGGTGGGATGTGGTTTGATCAGCTCCTTGATTATTTGCAGGACAATATTGAATATATCCGTAAGTTTCTTCTTGAAAGAATACCGATAGTTAAATTAATTGAGCCTGAGGGTACCTTCTTGATTTGGCTGGATTTTCGCCAGTTGGGAATGGATGTAAAGGAACTTGAATCGTTTTTAGCCCAAAAGGCCGGAATCGCTCTAAATGCCGGATATTGGTTTGGGAGACAAGGTGCGGGGTTTGCGAGAATGACAATCGCATGTCCAAAGCAAATGCTGACTGCAGGTCTTCAAAAATTAGAATCTGCCATCAGCCAACTCCAAAATCATGGGAATTAATAGATCCTTAAATCAGTTAGGGGATTGAAAACAATTTCAAAGGTTAAATCTACACGAAGAATTTTTCTGAAAACGGTTGGTATGGCCGGCGCAGCTTTGGCAGGTGGGGTGGGTGCAAAAGGTCAACTCTCCCGCAATATTTTGGAAGATGAGTCATGGAGCAAGGGTTGCCGTTTTTCCCAGTTACCACCTGGTTTTATATACCTAAACAATGGTACCGAGGGCACCATGCCTGAATGTGTCCTATCAACTTTACAGGAAAATTTAATCCAGTGGGCTACTCACCCAACAACATCTTATGAACTGGATCCAATTCTTGGGAAACGGCAGGAATTAAACCGGGAAAAGGTGGCTGAGTTTTTAAACGTCGGGATAAATAATATTTGTCTCACCGACAATACCACAATGGGTTTAAGTATGACTTTGATGGGGTTGAACTTTAGCTCAAAGGATAAGGTTGTGACAACCAATCACGAACACCCGGCTATGAGATCTCCCTTGCAGATAATCCATGAAAAGCAAGGGGTGCAGATAAAGACCCAATCATTTCCCGCCGCTGAAAAACTGAATAAGATGGAAAATAGCGAACTCATCGATACCTTATTCCCCGATTCAAATAATTTAAGGAATGCAAAGGCACTTTGTGTGTCTCATATTTATCCCACTACCGGCGTACGCTTGCCGCTTCGTGCGCTTCGTGATAAAGCAAATGAGCTCAATATTCCTTATTTGATCGTTGATGGTGCGCAGGCTTTAGGGATGGTTGATATTAGCAAAAATGGGGACAGTTTGGAGAACAGTGATTTTTATGCTTGTCCGGGGCATAAATTTTTGAATGGTCCTCCCAGTACAGGAGTGTTATACATCCGCAATGCTGATATACGCCCTCCAGAATTTTACCCCTCGATTTCCCAACGGATGATTAGATACTCGGAAACAAACAAGGATGGAACTTCAAACTACCCTATGGCTAAAGCACTCCAGGTAAGAGGCTGCAGCAATGCCCCGGGATTTGTTGCAATGGTAAGGGCAATGAATTTCGTTGAGGATGAAGGCGGTGCCCCGCAGATTGAGAAACACATTCTTACATTGTCAAAAAATGTCAAAGATTTCATTATAACCCGAGCACCCGGATGCATCATTTCACCCCATTTAGACAAAAAATTATTATCCGGACTCACGACGTTTTTCCCCTTCAGGTGGGATAAACCCCAAAATCCATTGAAGGACAAACATACGGCTAACCTGGTCGTTGAACAATTATTGGAAAAAAATATTCAGGTTCGTTCAATCGCTATCCCTAATCCAATATATCTTAACCAGTCCCCTAAAATGTCTTACGGCATTCGGGTCTCAACGGGATATTTCAATACTGCAGCAGAGATTGAATCATTTCAAAATGTGCTGCAAGAAGTCCTAATGGGAATAAGCTAGGTGCAGCCATTGGATGATGTCTTTTTAGAAAAAGGATTTGTTATATTAATCTATTTACAATTGTTTCTACACCATTAATCACAAATTGAACTGCAATCACCATAAGTATTAATCCCATAATGCGCTGGATCACACGCATTCCTGTAACACCGATCTTTTTCCCCAAGCCATCCCCAGCCCTTAAGATATAATAAAATGCTGTCATGGTTATTAATACGGCCAAAAGCAGGGTGCCGATGCTATAGGTCGAAGGTGTCTGCCCTGATAAAAGCATTACCCCGGTTATGGCTCCCGGCCCGGTGATCAACGGTACACCGATAGGACTGATGGCTATTTCATCTGTTTCTTTGAATTCTTCCCGCTCAGATTCGGTGGTCCGGGATCGGCCCACTTGTGCCTCGAGCATTCGAAGGCCACTTCGAAAAAATAAAATGCCTCCCATGATCTGAAAGGCTTCAACTGTAATGCCGTAGAGTTTAAATATGATTGATCCGAGAAAGGTGAAAACGATCAGTGTAATAGTACCCGTAGTGATTCCCTTTTTGGCAATTTTGATCCGCTCCTCTTTAGAGAACCGATCTGTCATCACCACAAAGATGGGCGTGATTCCCAAAGGGTTAACCAGCGTAAATAAAGTGGAGAGACAAAGGAGGAGAAATTGGAGTTCAGAGTCGAAAAAAACGGACATTACATTTTTTCAGGCGCTGAAACACCGAGTAAATTCAATCCATTCGCTAAAACAATTCGGGTTGCATTCACCAGTGCGATACGGGCATTGGAAAGATCAGCGTCTTTCGTTACCACACGGCACTCAGAATAGAATTTATGGAAACGATTAGCTGTATCATGCAAATAATTTGCGATGGTTTGTGGCTCTAATGACTGAAGCGCATTTTCAACAATTGTGGGAAATTGCTCCAGCTTTTTCAGCAATCTGATCTCTGCGGAGTGATCCAACAATCTTGGGTCGTATTCAGCATCAATGAAAACGTCCATTGCTTTGCCATGTTTAACGATATTACAAATCCGCGCGTGGGCATACTGTAAATAATAGACCGGATTTTTTTCCGATTGATCCGCAGCCAGGTCAAGGTCAAAATTCAAATGAGAATTCATGCCCCGCATAATAAAAAAGTAGCGCACCACATCAGCGCCCACCTCGTCTACCAACTCATCCATGGTGACAAAATTGGCTTTGCGGGTGGACATTTTGACCTTTTCTCCGCCCCGCAGCAATGTCACAAACTGGTAAATTAGTACACGGATATGATCCGTTTTTAGCCCCAGCGCTTCCAGCGCTAGTAATACATCGGGATATGTGTCGGTATGATCGGCACCAAAAACATCAACAATCAGGTCAAACCCACGATTGATCTTCTCCCGGTGGTAAGCTGTATCCGGAACCCGGTAGGTAGGTTCCCCGGTACTCTTGATATAAACCCTGTCATTTTCTTTTCCAAGGGCGGTGGTGCGAAACCAGGTGGCGCCGTCCTTTTCGTAAATCAGGTCTTTTGCCTTAAGCTCCCCCAAAAAGCGATCAATTTCACCATTATCATAAAAGGTTTTTTCATTGGTGAATTGATCAAAATGAATACCGAGCTTTAGAAGACTTTTTTCTATGTCAGTGAAAATGGCGTTTTCCGCTTTTTCCTTAAAAACAGGATCTGTTGCCGAAAGGCCTTTTCCAAATTCATCCGCAACGGATTGGGCAATATCCTTGATATAATTACCCTCATAACCATCCTCAGGAAAATCAAATTCTTTACCCAAAAGTTCGAAATACCGTGCTTCAACGGATCGGCCTAAAACACGCATCTGCCGCCCGGCATCATTAAAATAATATTCCCGCGTGACGTCGAATCCATTCCACTCCAGGATATTTGAAACCGTATCTCCCAAAACAGCATTTCTGCCATGGCCCACTGTAAGGGGACCAGTTGGATTGGCGCTTACAAATTCAACATTGGCTTTTTTCCCTTCCCCGGATTTTCCTCTTCCGTAATTTTTATCTGAAAGGATTTGGGCCAAAACTTGGTGATAATAACTAGAACCAATTCTGAAATTGAGAAAACCCGGCGGCGTGACTGAGATTTCATCAATCAATCCGCCCGGCAACACCAAAGCACTTTTGATATCCTCTGCAATTTGGATGGGATTTTTCTGGGCATCCTTGGCGAGGGTCAAAGCCACATTGGTGGAAAGATCGCCAAAGTTCGGATTATTGGGGGGAGATAGTTTGATATCCCGCTCTGGCAGCCCCAGAGCGGAGAGAGAATCAGCCAGCGCTTGAATCAGTTGGGGTAAAATCGTCATCGCTATATTCAGTTGTCGGAGCGTCAGCCCACAGTTTTTCTAGATTGTAGTAATTGCGTTCAGTCGTACGGAAGATATGGACAATGACATCGATATAATCAAGCAGAACCCAGTTTAATTGTTGATATCCTTCGATACGCATTGGTTTATGTTCTGTGTTTTTGCGGATTGAATCTGCAATAGCTTTCACCTGGATATCCGTATCGGCCGAACAAATAACAAAATAATCTGTAATGCTGGTGAGATCCTGGACATCAATATTCAGGACATGTTCAGCTTTTTTGTCCAGAGCAAATTGTGCGATTTGTACTGCCAGATCACAAGAGGTGACGGCAGGAGAAGATGAAGGGTGAGTCAAAGTATAAAGTTAGTTTTTTAAATAAGATTGAATGGGAGAAATCGAACGATAATCTTTACCGATAATCAATGTCAGGTCCACGTCCAAGTTGGGGTCAGCAGAGGTAACCACTTGTTGCGGATTATCAATGTCGAACCCTAATGCGGCGGCCACGTGTTTCATCCCCTCAACATTTTCATTTCGTTGTATGAGGATGGTTTTCGCATATTCAAAATGGTCCGCATTTTCGGAACGGACAACATCGATCCGTTCGTTTCTCAATAATTCTGAAAATTTTGCTGCCAGTCCCGGTTCACCACAGCCATTTAAAATCTCAATTTCAACATCCATGAGGGGATTGGCATCATAGATTTCCGTGGCCAGTTTGGGCGTGTCGGGCAGGGAAGGAAATTTAACTTCTATGGGCACACCGCTCTGGGTTTGTCGTCCCGAAAAAGAAAAAATGAAGGCGACCAACAACAGGGACAAAACTGCAATCCCAGCATTAACCAGACCCATGCGTTGTGCTTTACCCCGGGATTTTTTACGGGGAGTTGAAAAAAGTTTTGAGGATTTACGACGTTTTAACTTGGCCACTAGCGCGAATGATATAAACGAGAATAGGGCCTGGCGTACCCGTACCGTGGATAGTTATCCATACTGAATTTCACGAATAAATTTTCTGTCGGTTGATAATCCAGGCTGGCGCCATAGTATAGTTGTGATCCGCCGAATCCATTTTTAGCATAAGGATTAACGCCACCCATGGGTGAGGCCAAACTGAACTGAGTGGATAATCTCAGGTTATCTTTCAGCATGTAATTCATTTGGTTAGTGTAAGCGCCAACAGTCATGGATTGGCCGCCAAAGCTCATCATGCTCATACCAAAGCTGTGATTCATGGAAAAGCGGTTTGGGTCAAGCAAAGATAATCCCTGGGCATGGGAGAGTCCCTGGCTATTTACGGGTAACCCCCGGGTAGGGAGGTCAGAGCGAAATTGACCCAATGCCAAAGCTGAAAGAACAGCGAGTGTTGTGATTCCTTTAATGATTGGCTTCATAAGCATGCCTAAAATACAAATAATTAGAGGTATTTGTTCCAGCCAATTTTGATTTAATTCCGACTTTCTATAATGGCCCCGCCCAGGCATTCGTCATTATGGTAAAAGACAATGGATTGCCCTGGGGTAATGGCAAATTGCGGACGATCAAATTTTACAGAACACTCATCTTGAGAGAGATCCGTAATTTTACAATTTTGATCCGCTTGGCGATAGCGAATTTTTGCGCAAAGCCCAGATAAATCTCCTGGTTGTAAACCACCAATCCAATGGATTTGGTCTGCCGTTAATTGTTGATGAAAAAGAGCAGGGTGATCATGCCCTTGTGCTACAATAAGTGTATTTTGACCTAAATCTTTTTCAGCCACAAACCAAGGTGCTTCTTTCTCACCATAACCACCGCCGACCCCAAGACCTTTGCGCTGGCCCATGGTGTAATACATAAGGCCATCGTGCTCGCCGCAAACCTTTCCATCGATGGTTTCGATTGTTCCCGGTTTCGCAGGAATATATTTCTTTAGGAAATCTTTAAAGAATTTTTGTTCACCGATAAAGCAGACACCGGTGCTATCCTTTTTAGCATGATTCAAAAGATGGGACTCTTCAGCGATCTTTCTTACTTCAGGTTTTTCAAGTTCACCGATTGGGAACATACTTTTTGACAGAGCATCCTGGCCAAGGAGATACAAAAAATAGCTCTGGTCTTTACCCGGATCCAGCCCTTTGAGCAGTTTGAAATAACCATCGGATTCTTCGATCCGGGCATAGTGACCGGTGGCAATTTTCACTGCCCCGAGTTCCAGAGCATAATCCAAGAATGCTTTAAATTTAACTTCCCGGTTACACAGCACATCCGGGTTAGGAGTGCGCCCTTTGGCATATTCATCAATAAAATACCGGAATACACTATCCCAATATTCCTTGGCAAAATTGACACTGCGGAGTGGAAGACCAAGATGGTCGCATACCGCCAAGGCATCTTTATAATCCTCTTCGGCTGTGCAGTTATCGTCATCTTCTCCTTCCCAGTTTTTCATGAATACGCATTCAACATCGTAGCCCTGTTTTTGTAGCAGGAGCGCTGTCACAGAACTGTCTACACCACCACTGATACCAACGATAATGGGATTAGCCATGGGTGATCGATCCAAGTGTTTGGGCCAGGCTGATTACATCAGCTTCAGTATTGTCCCGGCCAAAACTGATACGAAGGGTGGTAATGTTTTGTTCTTTCGGGATACCCATTGCTTCCAGCACCGTGGATGGTTTTACTGATCCCGAACCACAGGCGGAGCCACTGGAGACCTCCAGACCTTTACGATCCAATTTAGCGAGCAGGATATCGCTTTTCCGCCCCGGGAAGGAAGCGCTAACCACACCGGGAATATGATGTTTCGGACACCCGTTAAGGATCACCTTAGGGCATTCCTTGTTCAGGTGGGTGATAAAAACCGATTCCAATTCTTCGAGATGCTTCACCCGCTTAGATAAGTTTTCAGCCGCCAATCGAACCGCTTCACCCAAGCCTGCGATCCCGGGCACATTTTGCGTACCGGCGCGCAGGTTACTTTCCTGACCACCGCCAATGATCAGTGGATTCAGGGGGGATTCTTTCTTTTTATACAAGAAACCGACACCCTTCGGGCCATAAAACTTGTGGGCGGAAAAACTCAAATAGTCCGCATCAATGTCTTTCACGGTTAATGGGATTTTCCCCAAGGCTTGCACGGCATCTGAATGGAAGGGAATACGGGCCGTTTTGGCGACTTCGATCAAGGACGGTAAAGGCTGAATCGAGCCCACTTCATTATTCACCATCATGACGGATATCAATCCTGTGTCAGGTTGAATGGCCTTTTTCAGATCGTCAGCTTTTACCCGCCCATGATTATTCACCGGCAGGGTTGAATAGGTTATCCCCAGCGGCGCCAATTGCTTAAGGACTTTTAGGATTGCCGGGTGCTCAATGCTGGAAGTGATTACGTGTTTTTTGTCCGATTGGGTGAGGTGCCACAGTACCATGTTGTTGGCCTCGGTGCCGCCGCCGGTAAAAATGATTTCAGCAGGTGAGGCCTCGATGGCCGAAGCAATCTGCCGGCGGGCATCTTCGATTATGGCTCTGGATTTCCTGCCGGAAGCATGAACACTGGACGGATTTCCGTAATGGTTTTTGGATACCGCATTCATCTTTTCCAATACATCAGGATGAATGGGCGTCGTCGCGCTATGGTCGAAATATGGCATGATACTTTAATTTTTGGGGGAGAAATTAAGGGGAAAAGAGGTTGACCTTAAAGGTCGTTTCGTATCGAAGCGTAGCGCACCGTATTTTGTAAATTATGGTAAAAAGGAGGCTGGCGCTTTTCCAATAAATCAATCGTAACTGATTTATTGTAATCATACCGAACAACTTCCCAATTATAGGAATCTCCAACGGTCAGGAACGCAACGGCCCCACGAGGATCCTCATCGAACGGTAATCCGGTGGCCCCTTGGCAAAGAATGGTCATGTTTTCTTTCGTTTCATTGCGCGGTGTGTGGACATGACCATGAACAAAAATATATTGTTCAATCTGCGGATGGGCTGCGGCTACATGGTTGCGCCAAGCCAAGGCCTCATCCATGGACGGCGGTTGATCGTCCCTTTGATACCAGGCGTGGGTAAATTCGACTAAAATATTTCCGATAATTTCACGGTGGGCGATGTGCATGGCAGAACAAAATTCGACGCCTGCGTCTCCCAGTTCATTGGCGGTCCATTCTTCGTTGGCCACAATGGCCTGGCATATGGGATCATCCGGAGACATGCCTTCAAGGTTTGGCCGTTCCTGGGTCCACAATTTTTCCAAAAGGTAACGGTCGTGGTTGCCGCGGATAAAAATGCAATCGGGGATTGTTTTTAACAAATCCAGGGTGGTCTTGGGATCAGGACCGAGGGCAAAGCAATCACCGAGACACATGATTTGATCAATATCGTCCCGATCATTAATGATCGAAATTGCGTGCTTCAAAGATTCGACATTAGAATGCACATCGGTGATTATGGCAAAGGTTTTCGAGCCCATGATGAATGAATATACATGGCCTTTTTATGAGAATTCAAGTCTTTAACATTTTTATTCTTTTTGGTTATAATCAGCTTGGAACGCGTCCTGCAGGGCCTTTAAAATCCCCGCCGCTATGACAAATCATTCAGTACTAATTGTCGGATCAATCGCCCTGGATCTGATTGAAACACCTTTTGGGCGAAAAGAAAATGTGATCGGCGGCTCAACCACGTACGGCCTGATCGCTGCCAGCAGCACCGCACCTGTTTCGGTCGTTGGGGTAATTGGGAAAGACTTCCCAAAGGAAGGCCATGAGCTGTATCAGTCCCACGCAAAAAATTTAAATGACCTCAAAATCGTGGAGGGGAATACCTTCCGCTGGGGCGGCCGATATCATGAAAATTGGGATGACCGGGATACGCTTTATACGAAATTGGGTGTTTTTGCGGATTTTAATCCTCAACTTTCTTCCGAAAATCAAAAGTGCTCTCATATCTTTTTAGCCAATATTCATCCCGATCTGCAACAGTCGGTCATTGACCAGAATCAAAATGATGAGGCAATGATCGTGGTCGATACCATGAATCTTTGGATTGATATCGCCCTGGAGGGATTAAAAAAGGTGCTGTCCCATTCCCAGGTATTATTGATCAATGAAAGTGAAGCTGCCATGCTCACAGGATTGGATTCCATCAGCCCATGCGCCCGGGCACTCCAGGATATGGGCCCTAATACAGTCGTCATTAAAAAAGGGAGTCGGGGTGCCGAACTTTTTTCAGGGATGGATAAAATTACCATTGGCGCTTACCCTGTAGATCAGGTTATTGATCCAACCGGTGCAGGTGATACATTCGGCGGTGGATTTATCGCCGGACTGGCGTCGGGAAAATCCATGGTAGACGCATTAGTGGAAGGATCAGCCTTAGCATCTCTATGTGTAGAGGGGTTTGGTACGGACAAAATTTTAGCAGCATCGGGAGAAGAAATAGCCAAAAGAATGGCCTATTTGAAGGGTACGGTAAATTCTTGATTAGGCCATAGCTCAAACTTAATTTCCCAAGCTATTTTCGACTTAAAATTATAGAGGAAACTATGTTTTTAAACAAACGCAGCCAGATCATTTTTTTGTCCGTATTGAGTCTGGCCTTTTGGGGGTGTCCCACCCAAGAATACACATCGGCGAAATTATACATCCAGAACGAAGACTGGGAAAGGGCAGAAGAATACCTTTTTAAAGCCCTTGAAGTTGAGCCGGATAACCCGGAAGTCATGGTTCAAATTGGTTACCACGTCCACGCCAAAAAAGGCGAATGGGATAAAATGAATGAAATGTTCGATCGCGCCATGGCCATTGATCCGGATGCTAAGGTTCCCAACAGACCAGTGAACGAAGTGGTTAAAAATTACCGCGCGATGTTTTGGGCTGAAAACTACAATAATTCTGTCCGCAAGTTTAATGAATACAAAGGTTCCGGAGATAAATCAGTCTTAGAAGAAGCCACAATAATGTTTGAAGAAACAGTAACAATTGATGGCACAGAAGGACAAACCTATTCCATTTTGGCTTCCTGTTATTTTGAATTGGGTAACAATGATATGGCGGTTCAGAATGCCAGAAAAGCTGTAGAACTCATGCCCGGCGATTTCCAGTCAAATTTGGCTTTGGGCCAAATCCTATCTCGTGTTGATAGAAAAGAAGAATCCTTACCCTTTGTTCAAAAAGCAGTGGAACTGGACCCATCCAGCACCCATGCCATTCGTCAATTGGCCACATTATATTATGATTTGGGTGACAAGGAAAAATCAGTGGAAACCTTTGAGGTCGCAATCAAAACTGAAACAGATAGAATGCTGAAGTCTGACCTGTATTTCAACCTCGGTGTTTTAAATATGCAGTTGAATAGATTTCAAGAGGCTGAAGATGCCTTTATGTATGCTTTTGATTTAAACCCGGAGGATACAGAAGCATTGGTCGGTATGGCGCAAACATTTGAAAATGCCGAAAAATGGCGCCGTGCTTCGAAATTCTATCGGGAACTCATTACACTTGAACCAGAAAATCCGGACCATTATAAAGGAATGGCACGTGTGTTGATCAAACAAGGTGACCCCGAAGGGGCAACGCGGTATTACGAAAAAGCCAAAAAGCTTGGTGGCTGATCCCTACTAATAAAATTCAAAACTAAAGAAAAAGTCCCCCGAATTCGGGGGACTTTTTTTATCTCGTTCTTTGCCGTTTATTTAAATATTCATTCAGGGCCTTATCCAGGGGGTGATCCGTGAATAAGGGCACATAATCGATTCGCTGGTTTCGGCATCCCAATCGGTATTTTCGTTGGAATGATTCAATCAAATTCTGGTAGGCAGAACGAATATGCCAAGGTTCGGTAGTAATCGTTTCACCTGTTTCAAGATCACGGAATTTGGTGCGGTTGCCGAATTGAAAATCGTGTTCCTGGCGATCCAGCAAATGGAAAACAATCATTTCCTGCTTATTATGCCTGAAATGATTCAGGCCCATTAATACCTGTTCCGGATCATCCAACAAGTCCGAAATTAAAATAACCAGTCCCCGTTTTTTGATACGCTCGGCCATATGGTCCAATGTGGGACGGATTTGGGTATCATGTCCGGATTGAATGTTATCGAGGGCCGCCATAATGATACTGGCATGGGATGGCGCCGCGCGGGGCGGAATAAACTTTTGGATTTTTTCATCGAAGAAAACCAAGCCCATCCCGTCTCTTTGGTTAAGCATCAAATGTGTCAGGGCAGCGGATAAATAACTGGCGTATTCCAATTTTGAAACGGAACCACTGGCAAAAGTCATGGATTTACTGGTATCGAGTAAAATGTAAGACCGTAGATTTGTTTCTTCTTCAAACCGTTTGACATAGTAGCGATCTGTTTTTCCATACAATTTCCAATCAATATGGCGGATTTCATCGCCGTGGCCGTAAGCCCGATGCTCGGCAAATTCTACACTGAAACCATGATAGGGACTTTTATGCTGGCCGATGAGATAGCCTTCTACCACAAGCCGAGCGCGGAGGGCCATATTATCTAATTTGGCCACCATTTTTGGGTCGAGATATTTTCTTTTATCAATCACGTTGGGTGTTAGATGTTTGGCGTTAGACGTTTTTCTTTGGTCGGTCTTTTATGGAATTTTGGTAAGCAATTAATTTTGCTTTAAGTTTTTCAATAAAGGGTTCAGCCGAATCCAACTTTTCTTTTTTAATATAATTGAGCGCTTCAGAAACGATTAATTGGGAATGTGTTTCATATAGTGAGGCAATCGCTATATCGATGAAATACTTCCGATCTCTGGCCGTTCTTCTTCCGCTGCCTTCTGCAATATTAGATGGAATACTGATGGCTGCATCACGCATTTGGCTGACTAAGCCATATTTTTCTTCCTTTGGATAGGATGCAGTTATTTGGTAAATCGATTTAACATATTTTACCGACAATTTGAAAACCTCTAATTCCTTAAAAGAAGCCATTTATTATTCCTTTCAAACATCTAACGTCTATCATAAAGCGTCTAACTTTTTAACCGATTAATAATATCACCCACACTCACCCCCTCCGCTTCCGCATTAAAGTTTGGCAGGACGCGGTGGCGCATTACGGGCAGAGCGAGGGATTTCACATCATCAATATCCGCTGTCGGGCGGCCATCCAGCACTGCTTTGGTTTTGGCACCCAAAATTAAATACTGTGAAGCCCGCGGCCCTGCGCCCCAGTCAATCCATTCATTTATGAACTCAGGGGAGCCGTCACCGGGACGTGTGGAACTGACCAGGTCAACAGCATATTCAATTACATTTTCCGCCACAGGAACACGTCGGACCAAATCTTGGAATTCCAGAATTTCTTCCCGGGAAATGACTTTATTTAAACTGGTGTCGGTTACTGTGGTGGTGGCCTGGACGATGGATACTTCCTCCTCGCGACTGGGATAATCAATCAATATATTGAACATAAAGCGGTCCAATTGCGCTTCGGGGAGGGGATAAGTGCCTTCCTGTTCAATGGGATTCTGGGTTGCCAGGACGAAAAAAGGTTCCTCTAAGGCATAGGTATTTCCGGCTGCCGTTACTTTATGTTCCTGCATCGCTTCCAGTAAAGCGGCCTGAGTTTTTGGCGGTGTGCGGTTGATTTCATCCGCCAGAATGATGTTACCAAATACCGGTCCTTTGAAAAATCGAAAGGCCCGTTTCCCGGAAGATTGATCTTCTTCAATCACCTCCGTGCCGGTAATATCGCTAGGCATGAGATCGGGGGTAAACTGGATACGGCTGAATGTAAGGTCCAATAAATCCGCCATGGATTTGATCATGAGTGTTTTGGCCAATCCTGGGACACCCACAATGAGCGTATGCCCTTTACACAAGAGCGCGATCAGGATATGATCCAATACATCCTGTTGTCCGATGATGGATTTGCCGATCTCACTGAAGAATCGTTTTTTCACATCGGCTAATTTTTCTAATAATTGTAAATCGGTCTGGTTTTCCATCAGAATCCTTGTCTAAATATTTGGTGAAATAAAATGGGGCGAAAACTTACAGTTCGCTTTACCATGAAACAATGAGAATGTCTTGTGAGACCATCGCAAAGGATAGAAATTCTCATCCATGTCTGGGTCAAAAAACGCCACACAAAAATCGTATTTAGAACTGGGTGCCGCTGAAGTTAGTTCCATTTTACTTGAAATGGGAGAATCCCCATTCCGCGCACAACAAATCCAAAATTGGGTTTATAAGCATTGCGTGGATTCCTGGGATGAAATGGATAACCTGCCCCAATCGTTGCGGAATAAACTGGCTGAAACGATTCCACTTCATTCATTGGATATTATTCATATTACCGGTTCTGACCCAAAACGGACTCGAAAATTCTTGTTCAAATTGCAAAGTGGTCACCGGGTCGAATCGGTTCTCATGCACGATAAAGACCGCACAACCGTATGTATATCCAGCCAGGTGGGTTGTGCCGTGGATTGTAAATTCTGCGCCACGGCTTCTATGGGATTCATTCAAAACCTCAGCGCCGGGGAAATTGTGGATCAAGTGATTCATCTTCAACGGATTTCAAAAACGCGCCTAACCAATGTGGTTTTTATGGGAATGGGTGAACCCTTCTTAAATTATAGCCGCGTAATTGAAGCAGCAAAAATATTGAATCAAAAAATGGGGTTTGGGGCACGGCGAATAACAATTTCCACTGTGGGCGTTGTGCCTAAAATTCGTCAAATAGCCGATGAGAATCACCAGTTCAAACTGGCCATCAGCTTGAATGCATCCGACGAAAAAAGCCGTACTAAAATCATGCCCATTACTAAAACCCATTCATTGGCATCATTGGTTGAATCTGCGCGGTATTATTATCAAAAGACACGGCGGTTTATCACATTTGAATATGTGCTCCTCAAAGAGGTGAATGATTCATCAGAGGATGGGAAGCGGTTAATCGAATTATTACAATCCCTGCCGTGTAAAGTGAATGTGATTCCCTATAATGAAATTGGCGGCGAGTATAGCCGCCCGGAAGAAAGCGTGATTCACTCATTTTTAAAATCGCTCAAAGATGCGCCCTTTACAGTTACCGTTCGTTGGAGTAAGGGGACCGGCATTGATGCGGGCTGCGGTCAGTTGGCTGTTAAGGAGGTGGCTTGATCAATATTGATCTCATGGCTGAACACGTGCTGGATGAAACCCGATTTTCCGGGCGTATCGCAGTAGTGTTGGGCTCGGGATTGGGAGGTTTTGCCGATGGGTTAGAAGATCAATCAATCATCCCTTATGAAGAAATCCCGGGATACCCCAAATCCACGGTAGAAGGCCATTCCGGTGAACTGGTGATGGGGCGCCTAAACGGGGTAGAACTCATCGCCGCCAAAGGGCGCTTCCATTATTACGAAGGATATGACTTTGATACAATCACCATCCCGATTCAACTATTTTCAAAGTTGGGTGTGGATCATTTAATCATTACAAATTCTTCCGGTTCAATGAGAAAAAATTGTCCACCGGGGACACTCATGGCTATTACAGGTCATATGGATTGTACCTATCGCCATAGCGCCGGTGATCCTAAATTATTCATAGGGCGCCCTTACCATGATGAGGGGCTTATTGATTTAGCCCAAACTTCTGCAAAAGACCTCGGATTTGAATTGGCAGTCGGGAATTACTGCTGGACACTGGGACCTGCTTACGAGACCCCGGCTGAAATTGAAGATATGCAAAGGATGGGGGGCGATGCCGTTGGCATGAGTACGGTACCTGAAATTATCGCGGCAGGTGAACTCGGTATGAACATATTAACAATTTCATGTCTGACCAACTATGCTGCTGGCATTTCACCCCACACCTTAACCCATGACGAGGTGATGGAAACCGCAAAACAGACCGGGCAGAGATTCGCCGGCCTGCTAAAGGCGATTATATCTAAGTTGAATTCGTAAGATTAATAACCTATAGCCGTATTTTCGCCCCGGGAATCAGCACCGCCCCAATAGCCCTTTTCATTAATCATAATACCATTCGCTTCACCAATATCACCGCGAAGTTTCATATCATGACCACGGGATCTCAGGTTGTCAACCACATCATTAGATAAACCGTACTTTTCGTAAAAAACCATGTCGGGCAACCACTGGGAATGGAATCTCGGGGAAGCGACCGCTTCTTTAATATCCATGCCATGGAGGGTCACATTTAAAACATTTTGCAGGACTGTTGTAATGATTGTCGAACCACCGGGGGAGCCCAAAACTAAATAGGGTTTTTCATCTTTCAGGACAATGGTGGGTGTCATGGAACTTAAAGGGCGTTTCTTTGGCTCAACCGCATTTGCTTCATTACCGACTAATCCAAACACATTGGGCACGCCGGGCTTAATAGAAAAGTCATCCATTTCATTATTCAGCAGAAAACCTGCGCCCGTTACGGTAACACCATTCCCGTAACCCCAGTTGATGGTAGTGGTCACTGAAACAGCATTGCCATCCTTATCGACAACGGAGTAATGGGTTGTTTCTTCACTTTCTTTTATTGGATCATTTCCATGCTTCACTTCATTAGAAGGGGTCGCTTTCGAAAAGTCAATCACGCCGGCCCGTTCTTTCGCATATGATTTTGACAGCAGCATGTCAATCGGCACATCCCAAAAATCAATATCACCTAAATGCTCTGATCGGTCGGCGTAGGCCCGTCTTTCAATTTCTGTAATGGCATGAATATAATCGGAAGAATTATAACTTAAGTCTATGGGGAATTCAGACGAGCGGTTTTGGACTTCATTTACCATATTAAGCATTTGGATGAGTAAAATACCGCCGGAACTAGGAGGCCCCATCGATATAATATCATACCCTTCAAACGACCCTTTGATTGGATCGCGGTATTTTGATTCGTAATTAGCCAAGTCGTCATGGGTAATCCAGCCGCCCCCGCGCTCCATTTCAGCCACAATTAAATCGGCTGTTTTTCCTTTATAAAAGCCATTCCGGCCTTTTCTGGTGATACGTTTGAGTGTTTTCGCCAGGTCTTTCTGAACAAAAAGATCGCCCGGTTCCCAAGGGCGGTCATCCCGGGTAAAATTCTTTTTAGTTTCAGGATGTATGCTCAAGCGATCTTTATTACGATTAAAACGATCTGCTTCATAATATGATAGTTCAAATCCTTTATCCGCTAATTTGATCGCCGGTGCTAATAATTGTTTTAAAGAAATATTTCCCGATCCGTGATCGCGCCAAGCCTTGAGCAAACCATCAACAGAACCGGGCACGCCGGAAGCCAAGTGGGTGCTTAAGGAGGCCCCTTTAATGGGATCGCCGTTCTCATCCAAAAACATGTCCCGGTGTGCCTTTGACGGTGCCATTTCCCGATAATCCAGGGTGAATGTTTTTCCATCGGCAAAGCGGGCCACCATGAATCCGCCGCCGCCGATATTACCATTCGAAGAGGATGTCACTGCCAGGGCAAACCCTACCGCTGCCGCAGCGTCAACAGCGTTACCGCCTTTTTTTAATATTTCAATTCCAACCTCAGATGCCTGGCGACTGGTGGAAACAACCATCCCGTTTTTTCCATAGACCGGTAGGGGATGAGACGAATAGGCAAATGCTGCCAGAAAAATAAAAATGCTGATCAGAAAAGGTCGTGATTTCATGAAAGATACGTTTAAGATGGGTTTTAAAAAATGCCCGGAAAGTTAGAACAATAATTAGCGCATTTTGAATACGAAAATGATTTAAACCAAATTTAGTTGTTCAATAAATTGCACCCAATTCGAAAGTATTATTTACATAACATAATCGTCCAATTATACAATGAGGAGAAATAAATGGATAAGGTATTGTTAGTCGGTGTCGGTGATGTGGGAAAACATTTGTTGGAATTTGCTGCCCGTGAGGATTCTGGGCTAGAATGGATAATCGGCGACATTGATGAAAAAAGGGCGCGTTGGGCCTGTAATAATGCGGAGTTCGGCGCTGCTCATCATGGAAAATACCCAAAATTCCGTCCCCTGAAAGTTGACCTTTTGGATTTAGAAAAAACAACTGAACTTATTCAAAAAGAACAGCCCGTTGCTGTGATCAATTGTACTGTTCTGCATACATGGCACCTGATTCGCAACCTTCCGGAAGACCTTTATGCAAAGATCAGTTCTGCAGGGCTAGGTGCATGGCTGCCGTGTCAATTAACCTTGGGGATGAATTTAGCACAAGCTATTAAAAACTCGGGAAAATCGCCTTTTTACATCAACACTTCATTGTCCTGTCTGACAAACCCGGTTATGGGGAAGATTGGACTAGCGCCCACCATTGGCATCGGAAACGTTGATTTGATCGCGCCGGCTATTTTAACCTATGTTTCCCGGAATGCAGGAGTACCCAAAGACAGGATTGATATTTATTTAGTTTGTCATCATCAACATTGGGTGTACCCAAGGGAGGCTGGCTATAGACCCGGTGCACCTTATTTTCTAAAAATTCTCGTTGATGGCCAGGATGTGACTTTAGACTTTGATACAGATAAGGTCATGTTTGATTCGGTAAATCTTTATCCCCCGGGGATAGGGTTTACCACTGTTTCTGCTTCATCAACTCTAAAGAACCTGAAAGCTTTGGTTTTTGACCAAGGATTGCGAACACATTCGCCGGGACCTAACGGTCTACCGGGTGGCTACCCTGTGCGACTAAATGCGAAAGGAGCCGAAGTTGTCTTACCTCCGGAGATTTCCCTGGAGGAAGCCATAAAGATGAACGAAGCATCGGGGAAGCTCGATTCCATCGAGTAGATTCAGGATGATGGAACAGTTGTGTTTACAGATTATGCTTATGACATTATGAAAGAAACATTGGGCTTTGATTGCAAATCATTTAAACCATCGGAATCAAAAGAGTTGGCCTTTGAGCAAATGGCCCGCTATAAAGAACTGGCCGCTAAGTATGAACGCGTTTAACTAAAATCCTATTAGTTAAGGGAAGAAATGAAATCACCCAAGCGTTGGATCATGGCCTGGAGGCGCGGATGATGATCTTGGATAAATGAAATTGGATTCTGATTAGCTTGGTACGCGTTAACGATAGCATTGGCCGCCTTATCATTCTCAGCATCAATATAACTGGTAGCCAAACGAACGGCATACTGTTGGGGGTCATCCATGAATTCTGACCCGGCCAAAGTGGCAATTCCATAATTTTCCAATAAATGTATGCCTAAACCGCGGTCGGAGTAGATACCTTTTGATTTCAAGGATTCCTCCCACGGTTTAAAGTTGGGATACATGTAAAATGCTCCTTGAGGCGCTGGGCAGGGGATTCCCATAGTACTCATTTGATCATATAAATATCTGGTTCGAATTTGGTGCATGGCCCTGCAATCAAAGATAAAATTTTCAATCTCAGAATTCCCCTCATAGGCCGTCAAGGCGGCATACTGCATCGGTGCCGGCACACAGGACCAGATTGACCCGGCGATATGACGAAATCCATCAATAACGGTTTCCCCCAATGGTCCCTTGGGCACAATGGCAACGCCAATTCGCCAACCACCCAGGGACAAAATTTTACTCAATCCGCCCAAAACAATAGTCCCCTCAGGATAAAACGAGGCTGGCGTTGTATGTTGAAATCCGTCATGCGTCAACAGACTGTATATTTCATCACTTAAAATATAAATTTGATTTTCACGGCAGTATTGGGTTACCGCTTCCATATTTTCAGATGATAAAATTGTGCCGGTTGGATTGTTCGGGTTGGTCAGCACTAATATGCAAGGCCCCCGTTTCGCGAGCCGTCGGGCTTTAGCCAAAGCATTGATGGGCACCTGGAATCCATTGGCACGATCTAAATCAAAGGTGATCACCCGCCGGCCGTTCAGCTCCGCCTGATCTTTGTAGGATACCCATGCCGGCACAGGTAGGACCACGTCACCAGGGAGAGAATGCATTACGGCATACAGGAGGGATTTGCTGCCAACCCCGGCAATAACCTGACTTTCATTTGAGTTCAATTGGAAATGACGATTATAAAAATTTGACACCTGTTGGCGTAATTTCGGAATTCCCTGCAGAGAAACATAACTGTGTTGACTCGCATTATCCGCTAACGCTTTAACCATTAAGGGGTGGACAGGAAAGCGGGATTCACCAAATCCGAGATGGTAAATATTTTCACCCTTTTCCCACATTGATTTCACTTTTTCATTTATAACAAGTGTGGCGGATCCATACATAATTTATTTTTTTTCTTTCGAATGTTTTTTGACTAAATTGAGTAAAACCTGGTACATGGTTTTCACTAAGTGAGATTTGGGGTTTTCAATTTTTTCAATCAGGCCCATGGTGCGAAAAACGGGTTTTTTACCAAAGGCCACAAGGCGAACATGATTTGGAAAGGGTTCAGCCATATCCCTGTGGGGAACGACCGAAACACCCAGGCCATGAGCCACCATCTGGGAAACCGCTTCGAGGGAATCCATTTCCATACTGGTTGTTACTTTAATGCCTCGTTCGCGCAAGTGCTCATCGGTGAGGCGCCCCTCCCAGGCCCACCTTTGAAAGCGGATGAAAGGTAAGGATTCCAACAGTTCTCTGTCGGTGATTCCTTTGGCATGTTCCGGAGCGATAACAACCATTTTTTCGTGCACGAATGGATGCCAGCTTAGACCGGTTAAAAGTTGTCTTGGTTCATTTACAATTGCTGCAGCAATAAGGCCGCGATCGACCCGCTGAGTTAATTCTTTTGAAAAACCACTGGTTACATTTACGTGTAAATCCGGGTGTGTTTCCCGCATGATTACCAAGGCTTCGGGGAGTAACCCAGTTTGAATTGTGGGAACCACACCCAAATCAAGGGCACCTGTTAATTGTTTAGATATGTTTTCATTTAAATCTGAACACAGTTTGAGGATTTCGCGTGCTCTCCTGGCCAGCTCCAATGCTTTCGGTGTTGGTGCGGGGGGACGGGTAAAACGATCAAATAACTTTACACCCAATTCATCTTCGAGGGCTTTTATTTGGAGGCTTACTGCTGATTGGGTCAATCCAATCGCCTTACCCGCCGCCGCAAAACCGCCATGATTTAAAACTGCCACCAATGTTTTAAGCTGCCGTAATTCCATGATATTTAGAATCTTAAATCCAAGACTTCAAATCCATTAATGATGATTATTTGTTAAAATCATACTAATCCTTCTCCAACCAAAAAAGGCGGCAACACTAAAGCAACCGCCTTTTCCGTTTGGAAGAGCAATTAACCTCAGAAGTTGTACATGAGTCTCATGTAGGTCATACCACCGTGATAACCGAGAGGTGAACGCCGCGGGTATGGCATACCCTGAGAGGCGCGCGTGGCAATCATATTTGGATATGCATTGGTGACATTGTTTCCGCCAAAGACCACGCTGAGGTTCTGACTCACAACATAGTTAACCTCAACATCGAAGAAGGTGATTGGATCAATCACATCCTTTTGACTCCGTTCATCAATGCTTTTACCATAGTAATTCAGGCGGACCATGGCCGATAGGTTGTCGCGCACCTTATGGTCCACCGTCATGGTGATACGGTCCTTCGGCAGGTTTTCTTCAAGATTCTGAACGTTGCCGTCAGACACCGGGTTTACGCCGCTGACTTGCTTTTGTCTCACCACTTCTGTTTCATTGTGGTTCATGGCCAGACCCAGGTTGGTGTTCCCCATTCTGTAGACAGCCACAAGGTCATATCCGGTTGTTTTCGTATCCAGCGCATTGGTGTAGAAAGCGAGCTTTTTGAAATAGGGATTCCCTTCAACGGCCAGTGACCTGGATTTCAGGATTTTATCTTCAATATCAATCGTATAGTAGTCGAAGGTCAGGTTCAAGTTCGTCATCGGGTTAGATGTGAATCCGTAGCTCATATTCTTGGCTTTTTCCGGTCCCAGTTCTTTCCCGCCCAAAGCCACCGCCAGCGGATTGGTGGGACGAACGGTCCCTTCCTGCACCTGTTTGCCGGTGGGTCCGTCAAAGGACGTCACCACACCCGTATAGTTGGATTGACCCGGGGTGGGGGCACGGAAACCGGTAGAATAACCACCTCTAATGGAAACCAGGTTTCCCAATGAATACCTAGCAGCGGCTTTGTAATTAAAGGTGCCGCCGAAGTCCGAAAAGTTTTCAGACCGGGCCGCGAATTGGATCAATAATGCATCCATGTCAACTTCCAGGTCCCCATAGAAGGCTGTATTTTGACGATCGAATACGCCGGCTGCGTCAGGACTGGTTCCCGGCATACCGTTGGCCGCGAGACCTGGAGCGGTATAAGTTTTACCGGTTTTTGGGTCAGTCAACAAGGCCACATCAGCCCAAGGCCCCGGCATCCAGGCTTCTTTTTGTCCTTGGAACATGGTGTATTTTTCTTCACGCCATTCGGCCCCGAAACCTAAGTTCATGGTTTCGCTGATGGGATAGGTGAAGTCCGCGTTCAGGTTGGTTTCGGCCTGTTCCAAGTCACCGATATCGAAATTATGGGGTGAGTAAGGTCCCCATGACAGGTTCAATGTATTCCTCAGGTAATAACGGATATGGTTCATGCCGTAACTGGCGCTGAAATCATAATTAATACCGTTACCCAGCCTCCCTTTAATTCCTGTTACAGAACTTAAGTCGTTGCCGTGACCTTCCAGGCGGGGGGTGAATCCCAAGGGATAAGTATCACCCCATGAGAAGTTTCCTTTGGAAGGATCGGCCGGATCCAAGGGGATAGCCGTCAGGGCCCCCGATTTACCAGCGGCACGAAGGAAGAAGCTGTATTCCCCGAATGTATCGGCATAGTTACCGAATGAATAGGCTTCCACATCATCACTGATCTTTAATCCGGCGTTCCATACTGAACGAAAACCATCATTCTGGGGCCGGCCCCAGTTCATGGCTGTCTGCCACGAATCTGTGTCACCCGTTGGATTATTTTTTATATAACCCCAAGTATCATCCTTGGTATAGCCGGAACTGTTCCAGCCCTTATATCCATTGGATGCTGATTTATGTTGGTATCCACGTGAAAGTTCAGGCCTGCTGGAATATTCAGCACTGATATTGATAAAACCATTTTTTGTAAGCGGCATACCCATGTTGGCTGCAATGGCTACATCAGTTTCACCACCGCGGCCATTGGGTGCTGTCATCCAGCGCCCGCTCGTTGCGTGGATTTCATAACCGGAAGAATTATCTTTCAGGATGAAGTTCATCACGCCCGCAATCGCATCAGAGCCATACTGGGCCGCTGCACCGTCACGTAATACCTCAAGCCTTTTAATGGCGATACTGGGAATCATACCCACATCAACCGCTTGCGCACCTACATTCATGGCCGCACCAAAGTGGGATATGAGTGCTGAGCGATGGCGGCGTTTGGAATTAGTCAGTACCAGGATATTGTCCGGAGGCAGACCCCGCATAGAGGTGGGACGAACGAATGCCGCACCATCACCGGTGAGGGGCGTTGCGTTAAATGAAGGGACTGTATTTTTTAATGTTTCGGTAAAGTCACCATTCCCTTGACGCCTCAGCGTGACATTGTCAAACCCATCAATGGGGGTAGGTGACTTCATGGCTGTCCGTCCCGCAGCACGGGTCCCCGTGACTAATATACCGCTCAAGGCTACGGCGTCCACTTCCAGTGAGAAGTCAACGGTAGCAGCGCCGTCGCCCACATTAACCGATTGGCTGGAGGACTGGTATCCGATATATGTGGCTGTAATAGTATAAGTGCCCGCGGGTACATTGGTGATCTTATAGGCGCCATCACTGTCTGTGGCAGCCCCCAGGGATGTACCGGCCAACACCAGGTTTGCCCCGGGCAGGCCGTTCCCGCTTTCATCTGTTACCGTACCGGTAACCGATCCGCCTTGGGCAAAAAGGATTGAAAAAGCGCTGAGAATGATTAGAACTCTTATGGATTGTTTTAACATAAAGCTTTCCTGCTCTCTTTTTGGTTGGTTGATGAATCAAATGGGATGGTCGGCAATCGATTAAACTGCCAGTCCCAAGTAAATTCGGCCAAAATTACCGGGCGGGGCAACATAAAGTCAAACAAATATAATTTATCAATAACATAAATATAATTTATGATATAAAGTAAAAACAGGTCATTTAATATCTGCTTTTAGATCAAAATATTAAAAGTTAAGGAGTATGTTTCAGGACTTTTCCAGCCAAAGATTTAGTGGTCCTGCCATGATCAACGGCCACTTTCCCGTTCACTAACACATAAGATATGCCCGCCGGATATTGATGGGGGTTCTCCCAAGTGGCCCTGTCAATAATGGTCTTGGGATCAAAAATAACAAGGTCCGCCCAGAATCCTTTTTTGATTTCACCCCGATCAGTCAACCCAAGAACAGAAGCAGGGAGTTGGGTCATTTTTCGGATGGATTCACTTAAAGATATAACACCCTGATCTCTCACATATCGGCCTAAGATCCTTGGATAAGTTCCGTAACTCCGGGGATGGGGTTGAGCCTTCCCAAATTCAATCGTGCTCCCGTCGGAAGCGTGCATGACTTGGGGATGGGCCATGATCCGCTTTACATCGGCTTCATCCAGGCAATGATAGATACCGGCTCCGCCACCTTTATAAACCATATCCATCAACACTTCAGCTGCATTTTCGGGCGTGGGTTCAATCCCTTTCCTTTTGGTAATCTCTCCCAAATCCATCCCATTAAATGCTGTGTTGGGCGGATAGTTAGCCACCACAATGCTGGCCGGGTCACCGCCGCCGCGGTCATAAACAATATTCCAAACTATGCCATCTTTGATCTTTTGTCGCTGAGCCGGATCATCCAGTCGCTCTTTCAATGCCTCCATGCCGCCGGCCAATGACCAAGCAGGGAAGACTACCGTCAAGGTTGTACTGGTTGCGGTGTATGGATATTGATCAACGGTAACATCGATACCTTCAGCCCGCGCCTCATCCACTAAAGCCAAAGTGTTTTTACTTTTACCCCAAGTAGATTTGCCAACTGCCTTATGATGCGATATTTGCACGGGCAGTTTCGCTTTGCGTCCGATATCAATGGCCTCTTCTACAGATTTAATTAATCCGATGCCTTCTTCCCGCATGTGGGTAGCGTAGAAACCCCCGTTCTGCGAAACGGTAGATGCCAGTGTCACCACCTCTTCTGTATTGGAGTAAGCTCCGGGAATGTATTTGAGGCCAGTGGACATACCGAAAGCGCCATCGTCCATAGCGGATTGGATCAGGTTTTGCATGGCAGTTAATTCCGTCTCAGTGGCCAAACGATTTTCCGTCCCCATAACTTCTCGTCGCACAGTATTATGCCCCACCAATAATGCGAGATTGGTGCCGATTTCTCTGGCTTCCGTTTTCTCAATGAATTCACTGATAGGGAAGGGTGAGCTGCCGCAATTGCCGCCCACCATGGTGGTGACCCCTTGTTGGAGATAATTTTCTACCGCAGGGAAGTCTAAACTCTTCCGCTCCGAATGGGTGTGCATATCAATGAAGCCGGGCGCAATGACCAGTCCGGTGGCATCAATGGTTTGAGGTGCCACCGCTTTGGGTTGGTGACCAATGGTAACGATCTTTCCATCCCGGATATAAATATTGGCTTCAAATAATGCTCCACCTGTCCCATCGGCGATTCGGCCGTTCTTTATAATGATATCAAAGGTGGGTGCCGTACACGCAGAAATCAAAATTGATAGAAAAAGAATAGATTGTTTCATGACTTTCGCTTCCGTTTCCATTTTACCGCATATGGAAGAATGATCATATAAACGCCTGTCATCCAGAGGACGAATAGGACGATTCCGGAGGGAAAGAATAGCCACAATTTTGCTTTATCATGAAACCAGGAGCCATCGTGAATGGACTCAATAAGATCGGAGCGGCGATAGGCCACTTGAAGCACCTCCCCGGTATGGGTATCCACTTGGATTTCCCAGCGATTTTTCCCCCGGACTTTTACAATCCCTTTATCAATGCGAACATCCAGCCGATCTACATCATCCCAGGATTGAATATTGGCTTCCGGCACGGATCGGGCCGCAGTCAGGATATCATCAAAGGACAGGGCGGGATCATTTTTGATCTCACCTTTAGCAGTGGGGGGTTGGATCCAGGCCACTTCTTTTTTGAGTTGGAGCAGAATCCCCGTGGCGATGACAATGGATATGGGGAGCAGAATGACAAATGCTCCCCAGTGGTGGGTTTTTCGGGTCCACTTATTCCAATGAAATCCTTTTTTCATTTGATAATCCTCATAAAACCTGCGCCGAAATTATTGTAGGGAGAAGAATAAAAAAAGAATATGAGGGATATCCTTTTCAAATGGGAGGGGAGATTAACTACTTATGTGACGGTGATTCAATTATTTAGGGGTGGTAGTTGATAGTAAAGTGAACCCAAGACTAAACATCTTGTCATGCTGAAAGCGTCCCGCTATAGCGGGACAAATGAAGCATCTCAAACAATCATTACAGAATCAGCTTTCACTTGAGATACTTCCTTTCGCTTTGCTCAAGTTCAGTATGAAAATGATTAGTGGGAAAGAAAAAACAACAAGTGTCATCCTAATCCCCGATTCATTGGGGAGAAGAATCTCAAGGGTCTATTATTAAACTGGCATCAGTTAGTCGTAATAATTATGCTCATATTTCGAATAAAAATAATGTGTTTTAAATGAAGAATTATATTAATTATTTAAAACGTAAATATCTAATAAAACGTGATATAGGGGATAATTACGTTTTACATATTTATGGGGCATATAATGGTATGAATATTCATACGCTTAACCAGTGCCGGAGTAATAACCTGAAACCAATATTTAATTATTCGTTCTTATAAATCAGTGTTACCGGCTTACCGTCACTTTTAATATAGCCCCGATACATCCCTTTTGAATTGAAGGGCATGGCAATATTGCCTTTTCTGTCGACGGAGATCACCCCATCGGAGCCCCCACTTCAAATAATTTTAAAAATAACTTGCTTTTTACAAAAATGCCATTATACAATTCAGTATTGAATTTCGATATTGTTATAATAAAGTGAGGTATCTAGTTATGAAAAGTGTAATGAATGCCGTTATTAGTGTGTTTTTAATAAGTATCGTCACACTGTCCTGTGTGGATGATACATTTAGTGATTCAAATCCTAAACAGTTTAACCCAAATGTTTCAGAAGAATTGGCCACAATTGTCGCCCTTAATTTTTCGAAATCGGAAGAATTTATGGGTATTACTTCATCTGACTTGGGTGATGTATTATTTAAGACTAAAGGAGATAGTAGCTTTAGTGGTTTTGAGGAAAAGGACATTGATGAAATCATCGTACTTTCTGACGAAGCCGAAGCGCCATTCATTTATATTATTAAATTTAACCCAGTCGGTTTTATCATTGTATCAGCATCAAAGAAAGATAGCCCAATTCTGGGGTCTTCAAAAGACACATCGTTTGATTTTGAGAATATTCCTCTTGGTCTTGCAGGGTGGTTTGTAGGTCGTCTTTATAAAATTGATGTTATTAAAAATGACAGCAATTTTGAAATTCCAGTGGAAATTTCCCTAAAATGGAATGAATTGATGGGGGATGGACATGAGTGGGATGAAATACCCATCACCATTGACGATACTCAATTGGTCGACTGGTGGACAACATCTGTTCAGAAAGGCCCATTATTAGAAACCACATGGGGTCAATGGAATGGGTATAATGATTTAGTTCCATATCTTGATGAGGAATGTGAAAATTCTCTCAATGGCAAACCGCCTACAGGATGTGTGGCGACTGCGATGGCCCAAGTCATGAAATTCCATGAATATCCAAATGATTACAATTGGGATCTTATGGAATTACATTAAGGCAGTTTAGAAACGGCAAAATTGATGAGGGATATAGGTGAGGGGATAAATATGAATTATAAATGCAGTATTTCAGGTGCTTATACTAAAGATTTAGAAGGGTTCATTGTTAATGAATATGATTATAGTAATTCAGTTGATTATGAAGATTATGATATTCATTTAGTGGTTTCAGAATTAGAGAATAATCGCCCAGTGATAATGGATGGATTTACAACCAGAACTTCAATTTATTGGTGGTGGTTTTTTATCAGATATGATTATGAGAATGGTCACGCTTGGGTAACAGATGGGTACCGATACGCTAAATTAAAATATGAATGGTCTGATGGTCAAATAACCGATGGGGCGGCCAGTGAATATTTTCTTCACATGAATTGGGGGTGGGATGGTCATAGAATGGGGTCTGCTGATAATTACGGGTGGTATAGCTATGACGATTTTACTATTTCAAATGGAGAAAATTATCAATATAAACAAAACTGTTTAGTGGGCATTAAACCATGAAATGCCGAAGTATAATAATGCTTACAGTTTTACTACTTTATGGATGTTGGAGAGAGAATAAAATTAATGAGTACACAGCTATTGGAGGGCACATTAATATTAAATTTAAGGGTCAAGACTAGTTGGCATAACATGAAAAGCTGTAAGTTCCATAATAG
>CAYFJU010000030.1:0-32246 GCA_964343505.1 uncultured bacterium | reverse complement strand
TAATTTTACGCAGAATTTACACTAAGCAACTGTCCAGTTTTTGGGGTCCACTTCAATCCTTCAAAATAAAGGAAACTGAACATTTCCCATTGGAACTAACCCACCTTGCTTCCGTATTTGACTTTTTCGACTTCGCCATAAGTACAGGGAATGTATTAAGGTAATGACTATGCTTGTCAACTTATAAAAACCTTAACAAATAGGGTAAAAAATATAGAACGCGTAGAGGGATACAACTATGCCCCTCTAAATTAATAAATCACAACAACCTTAATTTCATTCACTTCATACCAGTCCCAGAAATTGGATCGGTCCAGTTTGAGGATACCATTTTTAAAACTGTAACGGACTCGTTTTCTATAGAGGGATTCGGTGAACCAATCGGAATTATCCCGTTTATAATAAATCGCCACATAAGGCGGACTGTCCTCGTTTAAATCGGGTATAACTAAGGTGCAGATGGCATCATTGAATTCACCTTCAGGCGTAATGAATTCCACTTTGGTGAAATGATATACGCGCTTGGTGAGTCCCTTAAACTCAGTGTATTTCTGGTTGGATTCTTGGGAAACGGGGACCGAGGTTAATATAGTTAAAAGATAAAATCGGGCGATCCACTTCCCCCTGCGGATCAGTGTCATTTTTTCTTTTTACGTTTAAATAATGAAAATTTCTTTTTGGGTTTTTCTTCTTCCGCAGGCGGTTTTGTAGAATTATTATCCTTCGAATCACCTGATGCCAGTTTCTTTTCGAATTCACTCAATTCAACCGGTTCGGCCTTGGGGTCTTCCCCTCGCATGGAAGCTAAGAGGTCATGCTGGTTTTTAGTTCGGCTTTTTAAGGTGGTAATCATACTGTCTACTTCATCATTAAAATGGGCCACAGTCCGTTCCATCCGCATAATCAATTCTGCCATAAAAGGCTGCCCATAAGCGTCTCCCAGTTTATCACCAATAGCTTGTAGTTTTTCTGCTAAATATTCTTTTTTGAAATCGTTTACTGGTTCGGTCACATTATCTCCGTAATTCTAACGGTTTAATTTATCCAATTCTGCCGGTGCAAGTCCAAACTGAGTTTTCTTGGATAGTAAGATCATGGATGTATCATACACTTCCGCACCGGCAATCAACCCCAATATGGCGCCCATGAAGCGGTTATGCCATTTCGGTCCCCAGGCCGGATTGGTTTGGCGGTTCCAACTTTCCATTAATCCAAAGCCTAAAACAGCCGCCAATCCATAAATACTCAATTTCCATTCCGGGCGCTGGGTGATTTCTTCCCGATAATTAATGCGTACCATACCGGTAATGGGAATGTGCTTCACGGCAAAAGGGGTTTGGAGGGTCAGTCTTTCTTTACGATAAGATAGCAAGGTTCCCCGAATCCATTTGCCATTCCGATGTTTCACCGATACATACTGGCCGGTGGGTATATTCACTAACACTTCCTTGGTCCGCAGATAAGTCAAATTTGGTCGCAAGGATAATCGTATCTCATCTGTAATTGCCGGCTTTTGATTCAAGCGATATTCAAGGTCATTGAACTCTTTTAAAGTGAAGGCCCGGCGGCTATCCTTAATCCGGGTAAACTCTACAAATGAGATTCGCGCTTCAATCCGGTCCGGATTCATTTCAAAAAACTGGGCGCTTTCAAAATTGGGAATGTCCGTAAATACGCTATAGTATTTATTTTCTTCCGCGTCGAGGGTGAATCCGATATGTTTCGTCAACGGCACAATTTCACCCTCCTGGCTGAATAGGGGAAATATTGAAGCCAGAACTAAAATTGATTTATGCAGGTTTTTCCAATAATCCAAATATTTCGTCCACTTCCGGGTAGCGCCCTTCCACTTTTTTGGAGAAAACTAATTTTCCATTTTTACTCACTTCAAATACGCCGCCTCCTGAAGGGATCAATTCAAGTCCATCGACTGAATTGCCATATTTTTCAAGTAATGTGGTAGCCAAACTGGCCGCCCTGGGTAAATAGTTTCACTCGTTACAATATTCGATCGAAATGTGCATTATGCCTCCTTAAAACCAGGATTTAACCCAAAGAAAACCGAAAAGAGCCAAAACACCGGCCAGGCTGAAAAGGAAAAGCGCTGCTTTACGAAAACCCTTCCCGCCGGCGTCGTAGCGGTAAACTGTTTTTAATTCTTTATTCATTAAAAATTGAAAGCCGTCTCAATGGTGGTTTGCTTAACCGGTTCTAAGCCCGTACCTATATCGCGGTAGAACTGACGGAAATCCCAGATCAAACTCACACCGGCGCTGACTTCGTAGCCCACCTTATACCCGAAAATAGTATTGATGGAAGGATTCCCGAAGTCAAAGGGATTCTTATCATTATTGCGCTGGTAATAGGCTTGAGCCACACTAAGTTTGGGAATGTTTTCCGCATTGATATTGATCATGGCATTGAAGCTGTTGAACTCAACATCCCCTTCACCCTTCATGCTGGCATAAGCCGCATTAAAGCTCACTAGGTTAAACAGGTTGGCAGAAGCGGATCCATACATCCCCGCTGTGTTAGATGAATCTACCAACACGACTTGGTCCTTAGTCCGGATCACCGTGCCGGATTCGCTGAATTCGGCCACCACACGGGAGAGGTCATAACTGCCGTCAAAGAATTGGGGCACGAAATAACCCTGCTTGATGCGATATTCAAAACTTACATTTAAAAACCTGAATAAACTGGCGCGGAGACCGGGAGCGGTTATCCCGGTTCCATCCATGGCTTTGCGGCTGTAAAAGGCGTCACCCGGCACTTTTGGAAAGATCAACTTATTGTATTCTACAAAGGCTTCCAGACTAAGCGATTTACCCCTCAGAATCGGGTATCCCACATCAAAGGCGAAACCCTGGGCGGTAGCTTTATTGTCCTTCAGGCTGAATGGGGTCGGTTTCAGTTTCAAGTCGTCGTCCACCGTATCGAGTATATTGTCCCCGTCGCCATCAATATCCCAGCCGTTCTCCGGTTCTTTGGTGCCGCCATTCACATCAGCAATCCCGTCGCCGTCTGTATCGTTCCAATAATCTTTATCATTAGGAAAATCATCAAACATATCCGGGTAGGTATCGTCATCAGCATCTTTCAAGCCGGAGAATTGATTCATATCCATGACAAAGTTCAGCCCCAACGTTAATGGAATGGCGTCAGATAATTTATACGTTCCGCGGAGGCCCATGAGGGTCCCGCCCCGGGTGAAGTCCTTCATATTGGACAGAAACACTTCCGTGCCAAATTTGCCGAAGGTCATCCCGGTGTTAATTCCGACTTTGCGCACCGAGGGAAATTCCATCATATTGGAATAGCCTGCCAGCAAACCGCCATAACCGAGGGTCACATTACTCAAGGCGCCCCACTTGAACCAGAATGGGTCTGTTTTTTGACCCCAGCGGATGAATAAAAATTTGTCAATAAAGTCCGATGCCTCATCCCATTCATCTTTGCGAATATTACCTTCGTTATCAATATACAGGACGAGGTCAAGTCCCAGCCCAAGTTTGCCGAAGGATAATTCGGGCCGTAGGGCCACCTGGTTGTAGATCGCTCCATCAATAGTGGCCGAGCCGACACCGAGTCCTAAATTGAGTGGTTTTTTGGGCTTCGGTTGTGGTTTATCGCCTGTTTGCGGCTGATCCGGCTGTGTGTCAGATGGTTCGGAAGTTTTTTCCGGTTCTGATTCCGTCACAGTTCGGGGCTCTTCCGGTTGTCTGTCTTCCTGGCGCTGCTCGGGCTGATCCCGGGATTCTTCCGGTTCTTCAGGCCGCTCTTGCTCTTCCTGTTGTTCTTCCGGCGTTTCACCTTCAGGATCTTCCGGATAATCGCCCGGTTCCGCCGGGGCAGGTATCAGTTGCCCTAAGGCATTGGATATGGCCTTCTGTCCCGGCCCTACATTTACCGTCATACCGCTAATGGTATTGAACACTTCAAAATTGCCCGATTTGCCCACAAATTTGTCCACACCCGCCACGGCATCATGGAAAGCTGAAAATTCCGTCCCTTTTACCGATGCGACCGATACAGGTGTTTCTACCCGATAGGTTTTCTCCCGGCCTTCCTTTTGGACATTGTGAAGGGTGGTCCCTTGTTCAATAATCAGGCTGCGCGTATTGGATGTTTCCACAAACTGGAAATCAGTATTTTCCCTGACTTTCACTACCGATTTATCATCGAGAAAAATGACCACGGCAAAACTGGCTTCACCGACACGGATGGCATCTCCATTGGAAACGGCCTGTCCCGGTTTAACATTGACAGAATAGGTGCCGCTGCCTATGGGTTTAATGAGCACATCCCCATTGGCTTTGATCACCCGGCCAATGGTTTCAGCGGATAAAAGTGTAAAAGCGAATAAACAGAAGATAATTGAATATTTTTTGAAAGTGGACAGCCTCATAGCTTCACCCTTTAATTTTTCATAATAAAAGCATTCACGCCGATGAATTTACCAAATTAAGCCTATTCGAAAAGTGCGTTAGTTCACAGATTGATCCAGGTATTCCTTCACCAAATAAGCGACAGACTGATAGGTCATTCCCGTGTTAGTCATCATGCCTACTTCGCAGGTCCGGCTGGTGGAATATCCGATTTCTTGATCCTGAATATCGTTGCCTTCGGCACGGGTGGCCGATTGATTTAATTCCGGTATGATTAGGCCCCGGTCACCGGCAAAGCCGCAGCATCCCCAATGGGTCGGCATGGTGACCTTTTCTGCACAGGTTTCAGCTATTGTCTTCATTATCGGGCTATGCCCCATTTTTTCCGTTGAACAGGTGGGGTGCAAAACAACATCCTTTTTCAATTTTGGATAATCCACATTATCAATACATTGGACAAGAAATTGCATAATATCTACAATATTCAGTTGCTTGAGTTTTTCCCTTGCCTCCTGGCTTAAGTCTCGATTGGGATGAAGAAATTGGTATGTACAGGGGGAAGTATCCACTAAAATGGGAATTGCACCTCTATTGGATGACTCCCATAATAAATGAATCGTTTTTTCCTGGATTGACATGGCCGCTTCCGGGTATCCTTTGGACGAGAAGGGTTGACTACAGCAGGTAGCATCAATGCCTTCAGGAATGATGAGTGACATTTTAGTGCGAGCTGCGATTGAATTCAAAATACTTCCCAAGGATGTTTTGCTATCGTTACTACCGAAAACACGGGTCAAACAGGAGGAATAATAGACCCACTGTTCGCCTTCTAAGTTTGAGGGGACACCGGTTTTTTCTGCGGAATGCGGTAAATATTCATTCCAAAGCGGTGACAGACCGATCCGATTAAAAGCTATGGTGACAGACTTCAAAGTCTTTTTACCGATGATTTTTGAAACAGTGTGTCCGAACGTTAAGCCAAGACGGGCCAAGGATTGTATTATGGCAAAATGGTTGGCGGCCCAGGTGCTGACTTTAATCCCTAATTTCGAATGGACTTCATGACGGAGTGTTTTGACATAACTGCCGGTGTTGATATTCACGGGGCAAGCAATTTCACAGAGACCATCTGCGGCGCAGGTATCCATACCGTCATATTGGTAGGCATCCAATACAGAAGGATCAGCATGACCGCCGGCAATTTCTCTTTGTACAGCAATACGCTGACGGGGGGTCATGGTCAACTCTTTAGATGGGCACACCGGTTCACAAAAGCCGCATTCAACACACAGATCCACATGGTCCGATACAACCGGCATCTTTTTTAAATTCTTAACATGGAGCTTTTTATCCCGCGTCAGCAGCACATCCGGATTTAAAATGCCTTTTGGGTCAGCCAGGTTTTTCACCTGCCACATGATATTGTAAAGATCACCGCCCCACTCATATTCCACGAAGGGGGCCATATTCCGGCCGGTGCCATGCTCGGCTTTCAGCGATCCGTCATATTTTCCAGCCGTCAGATCCACCATGTCGTCGAGTAAACCCTCGAAACGCTTGGCGCCGTCGGGACTGTTTAAATCCATGGATGCGGCAAAATGGAGATTCCCATCCTTGGCATGGCCAAATATGACTGCATCGTCATACTGCCAATTGCGGCAAATCAATTTGAGCTCATTCACAACCTTGGGCAGGACACGGTAATCATAACAAAGATCTTCCGTAATCACACTGGTGCCCTTCATGCGCATGGAGCCCACCGTTGGATAGAGCCCTTTCCGGATATTCCATAATTTCATTCGTTGGTTGTCATCCGAAAACATTCCCGATGGCAGATTTCCCCCGGCCGAGGTTAAGGCAGGTGGAATGGAACGGACCAGACGCTGGATATCGGAACTGTCATGTTTTTGAAATTCAAATAACAGGGCAGCTGAATTGTCGGGAATTTTGTTCGGATTATAGGGCGGATTTTCCATGTACCGCCCGGTGCGAAGGGAAGCGTCATCCAGCAGTTCAATGGCATCGGCCCCTTCATCCACCAATACCGGCAGGGCTGCCACGGACGTTTCCACAGAATCGAACAAGGCCAATCCGGTTGTTTTTAAAGGCGGATCATCAATGGTATTTAAAACCACTTCTGAGAAAAATGCCAATGTCCCTTCCGACCCGATGATTAAATGGGCAAAAATATCCAGGGGATGATCATAATCAATAAATGCATTAAGTGAATATCCTAATGTATTTTTAATGCGATACTTATGCCGTATCTTTTTTACCAGATTTGGTTGACTTTCAATTTCTTTTTTACAGGCTGAAATTCCATCTGAAAGACCGGTTTCATTTTCAATAAAGCGAGCATAATCTCCCGGATTTGAAGTAGCATAGCTATTTCCGTTGGCCAGCATGAATCGCAGGCTCTTCATTGTATGGTAGGCATTATTTTTTACGCCGCATACCATCCCCGATGAATTATTTGAAATGATTCCCCCAATTCGCGCCGCATTGATTGAGGCTGGATCGGGCCCGATGCGTTTCTGGTAAGGAGAAAGATAAATGTTGGCCCGGGTGCCGATAACGCCAGGCTGAAGCTTGATCGAATTTCCTTGATCGAATACCTCATAATCCTGCCAACCCCGCACCACTTCGGCCATAATTCCTTCAGTGACGGACTGACCCGATAGGGATGTCCCCCCTGTTCGGAAAGTGATTGGTGTAACTGTATCGTTTGCATGAGCCAATAATGAACGAACATCCTGTTCATTACCCGGCCGCACCACAGCCTGGGGGACCAGACGATACATGCTGGCGTCGTGGGCGTAGGCCAGGCGATCGATGAGTCGTTCAGACCATTGACTGGATGAAATTCCTACTGGTACAGTCATCAGAAAGGGCTATAAACGTTTTTAATGATTTCAGGAACAGGGACCGTTTTCTGGGTGCGATAATTAAAGGCAATAATTGTAAATGTACCGGTGACAATCGGAATGTCGTTTCCTTTTTCAAAGATGGCTGAAAACGCATCAAAACTCTTCGTTCCCAGGCGAGTTATTCTATTCCCAATTTCGTATGTATTGGGGAATGCTGACTGCTGGATATAATCAACTTTCATACTGGCCAGGATCGTACTTAGTTCAGCTTCCCATTCATTAATGTCCCATCCCAGGTGAGACCAATATTGTATTCGTCCTGATTCAAAATATGAAAGATATGTGCCATGATTGATATGCCGTAACCCGTCCATATCCCGCCAGCGTGCTTCAATTGTTGCACGATAATCAAAATCATTTCTTCTGATTGCTTTTAAATCCACTTTATTGCCTCGGTTGAAGTTGCGCCCATGGGGCATTGTAAAACAAAGTCGGTTCCGTTCCTGATGATGCACTGATTTTTTTTGTAAACATGGCATCTGATGTTTCGCTGCGAAACATGACAGTTTCCGTGTCGTTGTTATCATCCGTTTGAATCCAATCGGCATATCTAGCACCTGCCTGTAAAAGAGTTAATTCAGGTGATCCGCCCAATTCAAATACATACAGAAAATAGCTGTTATTTTCCTGGGTCCATAAAATAGCTTTTTTACTGTCAGATGACCAACGAATATTGCGGAAATATTGACTCGACACAGGGATAATTTTTTCACCATCCGCTTTGGTCACCGTCACACCCAAGGTATCCCCCGGATAATTCAATATATAGAGTCCGTCCCCTTCCAGAACATAAAGTATTTTTGTGCCATCAGGGGACATTCTCGGCATGATGAATTTATCTACGTTTTGGGCCCTGGTGATCTGCTTTACATTCTTCCCATCCAGATCCATGGAAAAAATATCCTTCACGCCCACATTGTTATTGGCCTGGTGTTTCCGCTGCCAGTACATGATGCGATTGTTGTTTTCAGTAAATTCAGGATCACCATACCATTCATTGTTAGTGGCTGTCGTTAATTTCGCCGGTGATTCATCCTTGTTCAGGTTCACTAAATAAATATTATGATCGGTACCTGTAAACACCGCCATTGATTGATCAGTGTTAAAAGCGATGTCCTGGGGTTCTTCACCGGCTATCGTTCTCAAATTGGTTCCATTTTCATTCACGATTAAACCTATACCTCCGTCAATAAGTGAAAAAACTTTTTCACCGTTCTGGATCCAAACCGGAAACTGGGCATTTGCATTAGATAATAAATGTGTAAAAGGTAAAGTCGAACCCAGGTTCACAATGGTAATATCATCCCCAATTTCACGCAAATTATCCACTTTAACCACCCGTTGATAGGAAGAGGCGCTTCTCACATTACTCCAAGCCGATTGATTCCATTTATCTGTAACACGAATACGAAAATGCTGTTCTTTATCGGGATCGACAGGTATCGTTTCAATTGTATCTGTTTGAGCAGTTATTTCTGCTGAATCGAGGACGGCAGAGTCAGGCAATGAAATTTGTTCGATCATATATTGATCAAAATCTGAAATAGGCGCTTGCGTCCATTTTAACGAAAACTGGTTACCGGCATAGGTAATCGAATCCAGCTGCACCGGATTGGGTGCAGCATCGACGGAATGCCCTTTACCCTTTCCCAGTGTTTTCTGGCCGGTGGAATCTTCCACTTCCACCCAATACCAGTTCTCCCGGAGCGGTGAAAAACTGACTGTATCAAAGGAGGTCATATTAATGTCATCATAGGAATGGATTAAGGATTTAACGCCATTCTCATTAATTGCATGGTGGAGGTGATATTTTAGAAAATCCCCCTCCGATGATTTACCCCATGATACAGTCAGTAATTTTGGTGTATGCGTATAACTGACGGATATCACATCTACTGAACCTGGCGGGCCCGGGACGCTTGGTTTGATCTTCACACTGACTTTATTTGAAATATTCGAATCAGCATAGGCATATACACGATAAGCATACTCCACGGGATTTTTCACGACCTCCTTTAAATCGAGTGTATCAATCCAGGTATAGATGGAATCCCATAAAATGGCGACATTATCCACCCATTCACCTTCACCGACTTTTTTATCAATTTTAAACCCGTCAAAATCACGCCCTTTTCTGAGCCAAGATAATTCAATTTCCGCCGGGGATTTTTGCGCTGCATTCAGGCTGTCCGGGGTCCACAGGCTGCGGTCGCTGCGGGGGTCGTAGGGATTATCCCAGACGCGCTTTACATCTTCACAGGCGATTACGAGAATGATTAAGAAAAGCGTTTTCCTCATCCCGCTCTCAGCCACCGATTCATTTGTAAATATTTCACATGATAATAAATAATTGGGAATACAGAAAATACGGATAATCCATCCATGATCTGCTTCAACTGATCCAATTCTTCAATACGGGTATGGCGTAGATCGCCTTCTAAAATCTCACTGCCGTATTCTTCATATATTCGATTCGATTCATATTGGAGGTAGCCGCGGTAACCGGCACTCAGGACCAAAGAACCGATCAAAAGATTACGTTTCAGTTTAAACCTGTCCCTTTGTTTTTCGAGACGGGCAATTTCATGGAATTGCGGTTTCACGTGGGAGGTCCGGCGGTGACGAATGCGGAACGCCCCGCTATGAATGATATATTTTCCCGATTCTAAAGTATAAGACCCCGCATCAAGATCAAGGAATTCAATAGCTCCTTCATCCACCAAAAATCGTGTTTCGCCATCGGCTGAAACAATCACAATATCCTTAGGCACCGGTTCAGCAAAGGCCACATGGCCGATTTGGGGAACCAAATGCCGCAATTCGATATAGAGGATATCTGAACCGTCTTCGGGAAGCTGTTTTAAAAGATAGGGCTCATACCCTTTTTTAAGCATAATAACCGGGCGACTTTCGACGACCACACGGTCAAGAGCAATTGGCGTTACATTTTTTAAAGTATCCCCCCCCACTCGGACCATCGCGCCCGCCGGTTTTGTTTTAATGTAGACAAGATTCATTCCTTCGTGAACGGCCATGGGAATTCGGGTGGACATGAGCATCTCGGCCAAATTGTGCATCCCCCGTGTGTGAAGTCCCTCCAAAGAGAGTTCATGATCATAATTGACCACATTGATCACCCGGCCTGAGTGGGAAGCGTAGAGACGCGCCTCAACAACAAAAACATCCCCGATTTTGGCTATATGGACGGTGGCCATCCATTCCTTGTTCAACAGCATGGAAGAGACCACAGCACATTCCATCGTTGTGCATTGGGGATCGTCATATCCGGCGTCGGCCAGTACCTTGGCCATATCTTTATGATCCATGACCATCAGCGTATCCTGCTTCAATAATTCCAAGCGGAACTGTTCACTCAAGGATTTTAATTCCGTTTCATGAATGCCTTCCCCCGTGAAATCCAGCACGGCGATGGTATGATCATCTGCTTTGAGAAAAGCAGATATGAGTAAAGGGATGATTAGAAATTTGTGCTTCATGGTCAGACTGAAAAATTACTCCTCACCGACGGCAATCACAAAGGGTCAATCCAAGATAAAATCAAGGCGGGAATTGAATCCGTCAATTTCAGCCCATTTTTCCCCTGACTTGTTGAAGCGCATTAATTTGCCCGGAAAAGCTTGCTGAACCACAAACCCGTCATGCTCCCCATCTGCCGGAATCATTTGAATATTATACAGTCTGCTGTATTCATTCCCCAAAATTTGCACCCTTTCACCTGATTTGATATTGATATAGCCTACTTCCCAACCAACTGCCCGTTCTTTACTGCCAACATAATACAATTCGCTTCTGTCAGGATGGGTGCTGATATCATGAATAAAAAGATCGGCTAAATACTTATTCACACCGCCGGATATATCAATATTGACAATCCCACTTTCTGTTGCGACAAACACACCACCCTGGACATAATTTGGTTCGATTGGGCCGGGATTTTGAAATTCATATTCTTTCTTCCCCTCCTGGTCTAAGGTATTCGCATCCAAAACGATCACACGGTTATGCTTATTCAGGGAAACATAAATTTTTTCCGTCTTGGTATCATAAGCAATTTCACTGGATAGGTTTGGATCAAACTCCAACCTGTGTGAAACATCTTCCGGGCCGGAAATATCAAAAGAGCGGATCGTGCTGTCCTCCAGCAAGACAAAGAATTTTCCCATCCCAACATCCATAGCGATGGGATTGGATGGCAGTTCAATGGTTGATTGAATTGTGAAACTTCTGTTCAGTCCATAGATCTTTTGATCAAAATAATCGGCTACATACATTTGATTTGAATTGGGATCGGTCACCATCGCACGGGGTGAATTGAATCGCTTCTCCTGCGTAATGGTCCGACCGTCAAAAGAAATATTACGGATATGAAAATTATACATGTCTGCAACCACCGCATTCCACGGTCCTGGAATAACTTTCTTCTCTTGCGATAAATTGCTTTGAGAAAATTCCGTTTTGGCCCGGATCGCGTAAGTGTATTCCTGGTAATATTCCACGCCCGTATCCACATAGGTAGTCTGATCCGCCGTGATTACATCGATGAGTTCCAGGTCCCCCTCACCCCGGTAAATCTCGTAACCTGCCATATGATCCACATCAAAACCATTCCAGTTGATTTGGACAGAATCCCTGTGTGATAAAAGCCAAAGTCCTGTTGGCGCACCTTGTGTATACTCATTTTCCGGATCCAGGGGATTGAGACGCTCCCGGTTTTCGCACCCGGCCAAAAGGATAATTATGAAAATTAATTTCTTCATGGATAAAAGGCCTTTATAATGAACCAAATTCCCACTTGCACACCTGTATAAACAGTGCTGGCATACCGATCATATTGACGGGCCTTGTTGTAGTGGCCATTGATCAGATCAATATTTCCCTCCCGCAAATAGTCTCTGTAATGGTTTTCAGCTTTTACATTCATGGAACTGGCGGCAGCCATGGATACACCTACGAGGGTGATGCCGATAAAAAAGTCGGTTTTATTGAAGGTAATCTTTTTTTCCGCCGGGATTATGGGTATCGTATCCACATGAACCGAGTCCAATTCATATTGGGCCGCAACCAATGAAATGGATAGGATTAATCCAACGATGTTTTTACTACCATTCATCAGAAGTCCCAACCGAAGAATAATTTTTTATACCAGGATTTATCCAAGGATTTGAAATCTGTTTTTCTTCCCATATCATAACGAATCACCGTGCCGGCAAAAAATACACGCAGACCGAATCCCACACTGCCTTTCCAACCGGGGAATTCCTTTTCCCAGGCATTTCCCGCATCGACGTATATTGCTCCTTCCCAAGGGCCGATGCCGAGGCTGGTGCGCTTCCCGTCCCAGTATTTTGGTTTGGCCAAGAAGAATCGCAGCTCCGAATTGACCATGATATATCGGCTGCCGAACAATTCATTTATTTCATAACCCCGCATCCCCCAACTTCCGCCGATATAATGGCGGCGCCTGTCCTTGCCGTCATTTACCAAAACGGCAAATCGGTTGGCAAAAGTAAAAGTGGTATTTATCTTGTTGTAATGGCGATAATCCACCAATGCCGTATAATTGTAAATAATTCCCCGGGAAAAATCAAAAACTGGGACAAGGCTGATCCTGAAGCGGTTTCCATTGGCGGGCCCCAAAGGTGACCATAAGGCATTATCCCGTACATAGGATATGGAATTTGAAGCCAATAAGGATTGTGATTTTTCCCCCGCATTATAATCCCGCTTTGAATACCAAATAGATGTACCCAATTCAAACCGCCGGAATACATCCACAGGAATATTGATCCCAACCCTGGCACCATAACTTTGCTCATAATAAAAGGCCTGGTAGGGGTCATAGTAATCATTTGAAAAATAAAAGATGCCCAGGGCTAGATTTGTCCGTTTTGAAAGGTCCACTGTGGTTACGGCAAAATTAAAGCGCTTGAAGAATTGTCCTAACTCCTGGGCGGAGTTGGACACCAGAAAATGGTAATACCTGTTTCCAAGAATATCGGACATGGACATCTGACCGCCCCCGAGAATCCCGAAATAGGGATCGTAAGAAACGGCGGTTTGGGCCAGGTCGAAAGAATAATTCATTTCATATTCAGAAACATCGGCGATCAGTTCATTTGATCTGTTGTAATCGTAGCCTGAGAAAGTCCGTTTATTATAAGTTGTATCGGGGCGGTCAAAGATTTTATCCGGGAATGATGCTTTATAGATTCCAAAACTATATTCGCTGAATTGGTTTAAAACGACTATAGAATCTCTCTCCCAGTCAAATCCCTCCACACCCAAATGGTAATTGGTGATTTGGGCAGGGGCGGTCATTTTTTTAAAATCCAATTCCCAAATATTTTTAATGCCTGATCGGTTAGATAGATAATAAATCTTTTCATCTTTAACAATCGGGCGCGTATTTGAAAAAGGGCCCTGTGTAAGAGCTTGTATTGAACCATTGTCAAGATTCATTTTGAATAGATTCATGGCTGGATTAATGCCTTCGTTAGACCGGTCAGAACTGAAAATAATTTCATTTTCGCCATGGAATGCGGGGTCCCTGTCAGCGTAATGATCCTCCGTAATTTTTACCAATTTATCGTCGTCCACATCCCACAGGTAAATGTCCAGAAATCCGCTCCTGTCGGTGGCGCTGAAAACGATTCTATCTCCAGGCTGGGACCATTTTGGGGAACGAATTGAAATAAGGCCCGAATGGTTCAATTCGTTTACCAATTTACCGTTGTTCATACTCACAATTTTAAGTTCATCGTGGGCCCGGTCCTTGGCGGAAAATACAACCATGCCATCGTTATTGATGTCGAAATCAGAATTTAAAAGATGAAGGGATTCCATGTCCGGGCTTCGCTCCCCTTTCACGACGGTTTGAATTTTCCCGCCATCGAGGTCAACACGCCGTATGTCGGTATATCCCATGCGATTGGATAAAAAGGCCACCTTTTTTCCTGCGTCATAGGATTTTGGTGAAGCAACGATTTGCCCTTCAGAAATTGAACTCGATTTATCCAAAGGCGCCTCATCGCCTTTTGCAATCAACTCAAATTTTTCAACCAGTTGATTTTCCCATTCTGCCATGATCTGGTTATAATCCACCCCTGTGACCTCAGACACTGCATCTTCAAAAGAATCGTATTCCCAATATGTTTCCATGATCTTGAGGATTTTATTCTTCCCGAATTCCCCCTCAAAATATCGGAAAAATGACTGCCCTTCCTTATACACAAGGTAACCCCCGGTGCGGCGCAATGGAACGAGCTTATCGTGGTAAATGGCATCCCTGAGAACCATTTCCGCTTTTGTATCCCAACCAATGGCCCACCACTCGGCCAGTCCTTCCGAAAACCATAAGGGCACCGGGTAAGTATCCCATTTTTTGGCTTTTCGTGTATGGTGATTGATCTTGTGATTCATGAAAACGTGGATCAATTCATGACGCATCACATGAATATAATCCCACATTCGTCCCGTATAGGGCAGGACCATCCTGCCTTTTATGAATTCGAAGAAACCGCCGATTCCTTCCGGGATATGGCTCGGGAGTGTATTGGTTTGCTGAAACTGAAGATGGTTGGCATAAATAATGATGGGTATTCTTTTCTCAGGAGCGTAATTGAAAAATTTCGAAAATTCCCCGTGAATATCTTCAGCCAATTCTGCTGTGATACCCGCCAAGGATTGTGCTACATTATCGTAGTAAATGTCAAAATGTTCTGTTTTCAGGATTTTCCAGTCGAATGCTTCATATTGGATCTTGTTACGCCCAAAAAAGAATTGGGCTGTTATTAGATTAAAAATAATAGAAATAAAAAGTATGGTTCTAATTATTGACTTTTCCCATTGTATGGTTTTCATCCCTGCGGATGAAACTTATCTATAATCTAAAATACAGAAAAGGAATAAATATAATTATAGAGATTGGATGATTGAATGATTGGAGGAGGCGAGGTATACCACGCCAGCCGAAGATCCCGATTTATCGGGACGCAGTTTGGCGGAGGGGCTGATCTTCATTTCATTACGATCTGTAAAGAGGGATTCAAATATAACCTCTTCTTCTAAGCCATTCCTTGCCAGCATTATTTTTAAAGTATTTTTCGCGGATGCGTGCTTCTTTGGCATTTTTTAATTCTTCAGAATATACCAATTTCCAATTGGTGCCACGTCTCGTAGTATAATTTTTCCCGGAATTATGATCGATAATCCTATTATCAAAATTAGAAGTCATACCGGTATAATTCATTCCTTCTTCAGATTTTAAAACGTAAACTGTCCACATAATAATATTTCTCACCCGCTTGCTCATCGTAATGAGCTAGGCGAATGTAGATGAGCGGAGGGGGAGGGATTCGAACCCCCGATGCCCATAAGACATGCCGGTTTTCAAGACCGGTGCAATCAGCCAGACTCTGCCACCCCTCCAAATCGGGAAATATGTGAAAAAACGCGCGCGAAATTTAGCATATTTATCTAATATGTCGGCTTGGGATTTTACCTATTTGATGAGCGACATCTTTCGTGTTTTTACAAAACTGCCGGACCGTAATTGATAAAAGTAAATACCACTAGGCAGGTGACTTCCATCCAACGACACATGATGTACACCGGCACGCTTCATCCCTCGATCCAATTGCATTACTTCCATACCGAGCATATTAAATACAGTTAGTGTGACTTCCCCTGCCACAGGTAATTCATATTCAATCCGGGTAGTGGGATTAAAGGGGTTTGGATAATTCTGTTTTAAACTAAATACTTCTGGTATAACCTGATCGTCTCCTGCCGCCAATGAACCACCTTCCGATGCTTTCAGGATGTAAAGCCCTTCTTCTATAGAAGTCATCACAATCGTCCCGCTGGAGAAATAAGGATAATTGCTCCATGAGCCAACAAAGGCAGCCCTGTCTCCGGAGGGATATGTGTCAAAATTGGCGATCTCCACGGGATTGGCTGGATCCTTTACGTTCAATACGCGGAGACCTGTTGAATAATTGGATTGAAACAGCAGGTCCCCTTTTACATAGTTATTATGATCAATAGTATTTAATCCAGAATCATAGACAGTTAAAATTTGAGGATTATCCAGATCTGAAAGGTCAAAGATCAGCGTAGTTTGAGTATCATCAGTGCCGTATAATTCATTTAATTCATCATTCACGAAAAAATACTTCTGATCTTCAGTCAGCCATCCCTGGTGGATATAACCAAAATTGATATCCTCAAATTTTGAAATAATCACCGGATTTGATTTATCTGATATATCCGCAATACTCAGGGCAGTCTCGTTGCAGGAAAAAGCGATCTCTTTCCCTTGGTAATCCTGGTCCGGACCATTATAAACAACAACTTGGGCGTCGTGGGTGTATCCTGTACCGGCCCGACCGGTGCCTTCATGGGCGAAACATCCGGCAAATGTGGGCGCTTCCGGCGTGGAAAGGTCCATCATATGAAGACCTTTACCGCATTTATATTCTTTATTTTCGGCATACGACACACCAACTGCATAAGCAAATCCCGTTTCCTCATTTATAGCGATGTTATGTACAGCGCCAACATTTTTATAATGATAGGTCATGTCATATACGGTAAATGAGGTAACACCTCTCAACTGAGTTAAATCAAAAACTTGCACACCATGTTTTTTAAATGAAGTAGGGTCTTTCAATCTAAAATCTGCCACGATATAAACATGATTCTTATACACTTTCATATCCCTCCAAGTACTTCTGTTTGTGGCGGTTGGAAGAAAACCGACAACAAAGGGATTCAATGGGTCAGATACATCTACGAATGATGTACCATTCCGAAGCCCCACCAAAGCATATTCTTTCCCGGTTGTTGAATCGGTCCAGCCCCAAATATCATTCAATTCTGTTTTGGTGGTGCCGCTAAGATCATTCGGTGTTAAAAAAGCGTATAGGTCCAAACTGCTGCAATCATAATCACCCGCTTTGCCCCCGGAACAGGAAACTTTTTCTCCGGTGATGCTGAATGTGCGGTTGTCACTGGATACGGTATTAGACCCGGTCCATTCCCCATCGGATGACTTATTGTAGATATAAGCCTTTTCGCCATACGTTGCTCCAATCATGATTCTATCATCGGACAGGGCCACCGAACGACCGAATTTCCCCTCCCTGCTCTGGTCAGGAGAAACAATGGTTTGATCTATGGTAAAAACTTTATCCGCTGCGGAATAGACATAAGCCTTTTCACCATTATAATTCCCGATCAATAATTTATTATTATTGAGGGAAACAGATGCACCAAAATAAGATTCGACCACAGATTCCGGATTGGAAATCGTTTGGATTTTTTCCCAATTCCCATCCTTTAATTGGTGGACTTCCACATGGCCTGTTTGGTCAAAACCCGGTGAACCGATCACCGCATAATTTCCGACAAGGTCAACGGCAAAACCATGGCGACCTTTGCTCTGGTAGCGGTATGGAGAAAATACATATTCCTGTGTCCAGGATTTGTTTTCAGCATCAATGGTGTAAGCCACAGCGACATTTCCATCCCGGGAGCCGATGATGGCACGGTTACCGTCAAGGGCAATCGAATGGCCAAAGAACCCATCCTCATTAATGGCGTCAAAATAAATTACATTACCTTCTGCCCATTCACCTGTATTTGCATTTCGATATAAAGTGAACACCTTACCCTGTTCATGGCTGGCATTTCGATCCGCGATAAGAATAATATTTTCATTAATTGAAACTTCAGCGCCGAAATCTTCAGTCCAACTTCCCCCATCAGGAATAATGGTTTTAATCAATTTCCAATGTCCGTCTCTATCCTTCCGGTAAAGGTAAGCCCGGCCCACTTCATCAACTAAGTGAGGCGAACCAATAATCATCAGGTCATTATAAACAGCAACGCTATGACCGAATTGAAATCCAAGTCCGTTATGGATGGGCGCCAGGATTTCTTCCTGATCCATCCCGCCAATGCCATTGGGACTATAAATATATACCGAACCGTTGTTCAAAGAAGAGCCGGTTTGCCCAACGTAATAGATACCTTCCGAAATCGCTACTTCACCTGCGACGCCGAAACCGAGAGAATTATGATTCCGTTCTTTCGGATCCTCCGGGTGAAGGAGGTTGTTGCCGAGCAGAACGAAGGGTAAGAGGAATAAAATTTTTCGCATGAATTTTCCCGCTAATTTGATTTTACACTACCAACGAATAAAATCATTCATTGATTGGCACCGAGAAACTACTCACAATTTTATCCATTAAGGTACTGTAAAGATCATCAGTATATCCCTCAACCGGACTAGAATTTGATGTAGCTGCCACCACCAATGCTTTCATGGGCACAACTATAATGTACTGTCCACCATAACCGACAGCATTATAAATTTTAGCATCATTTTCCTTTGTTATCCACCACAAGTAACCATAGCCCCAACTTTGTTTTTCGTTAAATGGAATCAGCATTGATGTGGATTTATTGATCCACGATGAGGAAATGATCTCTTTCCCGGCGGATTGTCCTTTTTGTAGAAATATGTGACCAAATTTAAGCATATCCCGTAAGCGAAGGCTTAACCCATAGCCACCATTGGAAACGCCATTTTGATCTGCATCCCATGTGTAGTCTTTAATGCCGATTTTAGAGAAGAGGTTTTTATCTCCAAAACCCTTCGCGGATTGACCGGCTATTTTGGAGAATATATCCGATAGGATGTGTGTCCCGGCAGATGTGTAACCCCACTCGGTACCGGGGGCAAAATCCAGCTCATTATTAAGTATATATTGTGGTGGATCGTCTTTCTGCATGTAAGAAAGATCATTGTTAATTCCGGAGGTCATGGTGAGCAAATTTGATATTTTGATCGATTTTTTCAACGAATCAGTCAAACTTGGATAATAAGTATCTATGGTTCCAAACTCATCTACAAGCATTCCCCGGTATATCATTTGGCCATAAATTGCAGAAAGAAAACTTTTGGTTATGGACCAGACATAATATTTTGAGGAAATTTCTCCCACTGCATAATCCTCGGTAACAAGGCGACCTTTATAGATAATCCCAATACGATAGAACCCTTTCAATGATTTTACACTACTTATCCCATCTTCAAGCTTTTCCGGGTCAATACCCGCTACGTTGGTTTTGCCTGTTTGCCACTCTTCCGTCAGATCAAGATTTCGCCAGTCAAGGACGGACTCTTCATCATTTTTATCGTCTGCACATGAAAAGACAAATAGTGAAGCAAAGATTAAGAATATCGTTCGGATAGATAGTTTTGAATAATTTGCCATATTGATAGAATTTAAATCAATAACCGGCTTTTAGAACCCTATTTAATAGTAGAAATGTTAATTAAACTTGCACAGGACGTCACGTCCTGTGCTGAGTTAGTTAGGTTAATGTTTTGAGATATTATTTATGAAATTATCAAATCATGTGCAATATTGGTGAACTACAGATACATAAAACAGAAAAGGGACAAAAGGACCCTTATTTAGCACCCCGATCGAAGGTACGGCAAATTTATAGTTAGTAGGTAAACTGACCAAAAGTACTTCAGATCAAATGAGCAGTTAGCTAGCCAACCGAAGATCCCGATTTATCGGGACGCAGGCTGGCGGAGAGAGAGGGATTCCCCGCCTGAACGGCTGACGCTGTCAGTCGGGCAGGGAACCCTTGTCCCTATTTGAAATTATCTTCTTTATGAATTTTCGCCCTGCTGCGGACTTAAGGTATTTTTCTCTTTTTCTGGCCGCTTCCCTGCTCCCGACTTTCTCTTTATAAATGAGATCAAAAGGCCGATGGAATTTTGTTGATTTGACTTTTCCACGGTTATGGGTTTTAACCCGTTCTTCAACATTTTCACTCATCCCCCGATAAATAAATCCGTCCTTGATACTCCGAATGACGTATACACACCACATAGTATAATTTAAAAAGCCCCAAAAAACTTCGGGGCTTTTATTACGAGCGGAGAGGACAGGATTCGAACCTGCGAGGGCGTGAACCCAACTCGCGTTCCAGGCGAGCGCCTTAAACCACTCGGCCACCTCTCCAAAAATCAAATTATCAAGGATTAAGAATCCAAGATAAATTATAATATTTTATTCTGTTTTTTCCTCAGCAGTTTCCTGTTCGGCAACCTTATCCCCATGAGATTCTACTGCTTCCTCAACTTGTTCTTCAAAAGGCGCTTCAGTAACCTCTGCTTCAACAGCAGGCATTTCAATATCAGCCAGGTTGGCGTCATCTTCTATCTGCTTCAGGGCAGCATCCAAATTTTGGCCCTTTTCCATTGAAATCATGGATTCGTTAAAACGCCAGAATCCTTCTCTGTCAGAGGGTACGCTTTTCACAAATTTAACGTGGACTAAATCTTTTCCACCATGCTTGGTTGCCTTCTCGGCAAAACTCTTTTGCTTCTTAGCCATAAATAAACTTCTCCTAATCCTAAATCATCTAAAAATAGCCGGCGAATTTAATGCGAAATATCAATTTATCATCACACTATTCACAGCCCGACTACTGAGGGCGCCACTCGTATTCCATCACTTCCCCATCCTGCCAATTTCGGGGTTTTTTCTCACCGGTGATAACGCGGATATGGGTATTATCCAAAAATTCCATTAGACTGATCCTATTCTTTTCAGGATTATCCATTTCAAGCGTTAATACCCAGGGTTTCTTGCTAAAATCGAAAACGAACTTTCCCCTTTCCTGATCACTGATTTTTGTCCCCAGGGACAGGCCCTGGATGAAATTACCCTTAACAGCGCTTTTATCTGGTTCAAATACCCATACTACTTCGATAATCTGACCTTTATAGTACCATCTACCGGCCATACTGCGGATATATTCGATCCCCTCCACATTCACCGGTTCCGCTTTGTTTCCGGCGAAATCCTGGGCATCGACCGATAAAGAATACACTACACTGGCACTTAAGGATTTATCCATAGGGAGTTTGGCATGTGGATGCATCCCTTCAGTTAAATATTCATTAAACAGTGGAATTTTATGCCGCAGCACACGGTCTTTTAATCCGCCTGTTCTGGTCCAAACCATTTTGCCGTCTTTAAGGTCTTCACTGATTTCAATGGATATTTCTGTACCCATCAAATTCGATTTTGGTTGGGGATTATAAATTGTAATCACCGGTCGGGTAATGTCATACTTCACACTGTCGATGACGATTGATTCCGATTCATTCATGGCCAGATCTATACCCTTAAACACGATATTATAAATTGATCCATCGTTCAAAACCGGTGGATTCTTTGGCAACTTGGGCGACTCAAAAATGGTTTCAAGTTCAACGCCGGTTAAATCAAATGTCACCGGAGAGTTGGGATCCGGGACACCGCCAACCTGGGTATAAATAAATTGGCCGGAACTCAACCCTTCCGATATAAAGTAAGCAACGTCAAGATGATTTACGGCCGTCTTCGATTCAGGATACTTTATCTCCAACTTAGGCGGAATATCATCATATACGACACTCATGATGAATTTTTTGCCCGTATTCCCTGCCTTATCCGTTCCCTCTAAGGTGATGCGATACATGGCGTCGGTGACGAGGTTTAAATCGGGTAATGTTGAATTATCATGGGCACCCGCAGTGTAGAGTCCCGGGGTCAATTCAAATGTATGAGGCGCTGCCGGGTCTTCTTTACCGCCCATGTGAATCCAGGTATATTTTCCACTCACCAGTTCTTCATTGACACTCCATTTGAGAAGTTGAGAATTCACACGGGCACTGGTTGATGGAAAGACCTGCGAGAATTTCGGTTTGGACTTATCATAGGTCACATTTTCCGCCAGGGTGATTGTGGCTTCGTTGCCCGCTTGATCAATGCCGGTTGCCACCAAATTATAGACTGTACCGTCGTTTAAATCCGTTTGATGGTGCAACTTTCCCTTGACGAAGATACCCGGTTTTAATTCATCTCCAGTCATATCGACCGAGATCGCCTCAGATCCATCCACAGGTGTCCAGGCCAGGTTGGCCATGAGCAGGATCTCGTCCAATTCATAACTAACCTCATTCGAATTGGTAAACCCATTGGTCTCAGGGAACAAGCCCGTAAGGACTGGTGGTACATTATCAAAAAATACGGTACCTAATTCATAGTTTGATGCATTCCCGGCTCGGTCGGTGCCATGAAAAATAACCTGATACCATGCGCCACTGGTCAAAGCAGGGGGCGGATCAAAATTGACTTTCGGATAAATCCCTTCCTGGAGTTGATTTCCAACCAATTTAGATTCATGCGTTCCTGAAACATCCGGGTTACCCTCAATCCAGATCCACACAATCTTCGCCTCCGATAGTACTTCATTTGTTCTCAATCCCAATACAGTGTTGTTGATAAAAGAATCCGCAGTGGGAGATGTAATGGCAATATCGGGGGGTACACCATCGAAAGTGACCCCTGTCACCTCTTCAGATTGACCGGTATTTCCGGCTAAATCCACACCTTCAATGCTAACATTATATGTCGCATTACTGACTAAACTCGTAAGTGCGTTAATATTGAGCCCTGTTTTTTGTCCAACAGTAAGTTGGTCGCCCGTGAGTTCAATTTCATGGGGACTGATGGGATCACTGGCACCACCCCGCCTTTCTAAGACAATCTTTCCCGAAACCAGGGTTTCGTTTAATTCATAATCCATCAGGAGTTGATTATAAAAACCGTTGGCTGATGGCGTACTGATCATGAATACCGGTGGGGATTTATCGAAGGTTATATTATCAACCGAAACATTGACCGCCCTATTCCCGGCTAAATCTTCACCGGAAAATTCAATTTTATACACACAGCCGTCCTTCAGGCTAATATCATTATCAAATGACTCTTCATAATGATCGCCTTGTTTCAGTCGGTCACCAGTCATTTCAACAGTGTGAGGACTTTCTGGATCTTCAGCCCCTCCAATTCTTGTAAAGACCATTTTTCCTTTCCCCAACTCTTCTGAAGTGGCATAAGTTACTGAAGCAGAATTCACATGAGATCCCGGGGCTGGTCCGCTCAAGATTAAATCCGGTGGCAGTAGATCAAAGAATACATCATTAATGGGTGTGGTTTTCGCCACATTCCCGGCTTTATCATTGGCTTCTATATTCACACGGTAACGGCCCCCATCCGCCAATTGCGCTGTGATACCCAAGTCAAAATCTGAATGAACACCTTCAGTCAACTCTCCCCCGGATAATGGAACACGATGAGGTGAATTTATATCTACTGTTCCACTGGTTTGCTCAAAGATCACCGTGGCGCTTTCCAGTGCTTCATTGGACAAATATGATATAATGGTTGTTTTGATTTGTTCAGAATCAATGGGGCGGCTGATGGAGATTTCGGGTGGCTGGATGTCAAAACTCACATTAGAAATATTTATTGACATTGCTTCATTACCGGCAGGATCAGATCCTGTGAATTCAATATTATAGACAGCACCATTTACCAGGTTCGGTCCATTGGCCAATTGCTGATTTATAAAATTGCCGGTTTTCAATTCTGCGCCCGATAATTCGACAACCTGCGGTGAGCGCGGGTCTGCTTCACCATCAATCTGGGTGAAAGTGATCGTTCCCTTATCCAGGTTTTCACTTAATGAATAACTTAATGTATTATAGTTTATATAACTGTTATTACTTATATTACCAACTGTTAACACTGGCGGTGTGATGTCGTAAGTAATATTTTTTACCAATGCTTCTTGGGCACCGTTTCCGGCCCGGTCAGTCCCGTTAATTGTCAGGTTATAGGTGGCGCCGTCCACCCATTCCAATTCAGAAAATACCTTATCTTCAAACACACCCATCCTGCGGCCGGCTTCATCCAAAGTAATTGTATGAGGTGAATTGGGATCCGCCTTGCCAGCCACATGGGTGAGCTGGATTTTTCCATCGGCCAAATCTTCGCTGATTGAAAATGAAATCCCCTCACGGTTGATAAAAGAATTACTCTGTGGTGCTGTAATGGCAATTGACGGTGGTTCATTATCAAATACTATATTATTGACTATCGCTTCCGGAGCCCCATTTCCTGCCGCATCGGTGCCTTCAAAGCGGATATTGTAAATAGCCCCATTCACCAACCGGACAAATGAAGACGGCAATTTTCCGCCCCGGGTGCCTTTTTGTTTTTTACTCCCGGCCAGAGTGATCATATGGGTTGTTTTCGGGTCGGATACACCACCTACGTGGTCAAAAAATATTTTCCCTTCCTCCAGGTCTTCAGTTAATGTGTAGGTAATATCCGCTTCACGGATAAATTGTTCATCATCAGGTGAAATATTCACAAATTCCGGCGGTGTTGTATCAAACAGAACACCATCAATTGACATGGGTTCCGAGGGGTTTCCGGCAAGGTCGGTACCCTCAATGGCAATTTTATATTTCACCCCATTTACCAATTCCGGCGGGGATGAAAAATCAAAATCAATGAATTCGCCACCCTTTAGCTGCTCCTCACTCAATGCTTTAATGTGGGGTGTCTTTGGATCATTCCCTTCAGCCGCTTCCCAGCGGATGGATCCAACTTCTATTGGTTCGCTGATGCTGATGGTTAGCCTGGTATGATTCACAGGTGAATCAGGTAATGGACTTAAAATAGTCAATGCGGGCGGTTTCACGTCAAACATCACATTTTGAATTGTGTCGGATGTGGCCTCATTACCGGCAAGATCTGTTCCTTCGATCAGGATTTGATATGGCAATCCTTCTTCGGGCTGAACGTTATAATTGACCAGGACCTGTTTGCCTGAATTCAAATCATCTTTTCGCAGGTCAAAGATCAGTTTCTCATTCCGGTCATTGATCCAAATCATCCGTCCTGACATCAGTGGTTCATTCACCCCATAAACCACATCCAGGAAATTGACAAAGCTTTTCGATTTGGGATGGCTGATTGTCATTTCAGGCGCGGATATATCATAGGTGATATTGTCCACTTTTAACTCATCGGACACATTGCCGGCAAAGTCAGTGCCAATGATAGAGATGGAATAACTCATACCATCCCGCAGGGTGACACTGTTCTGTAACGCTAGAGGAATTCGTGTACCCGCATTTAATTCTGAACCAACTAATTCAGATTCCAGTTTTAAATCTGCACCCGTATGCTGAAAAAACACCATTCCAGAGGCGATATCTTCCGATAGCGCCCACCCAAGATCCGTATGATTAATAAAAGTAGCGGATTGGGGGGAAAATGCCGTGAATTCCGGTGGTGTAAGATCAATCCTTACGTCCCTTAATTCGGCCGGAGTTGCTATATTTCCTGCTCGATCTTCACCATTCAAAGTGATCGTGTAGGTAAATCCGTCTTTCAACTCGGGCACGAACAAGTCATCGGAATTAAATGAACCCATTGTCAAAATTTCCGGATAACTAAAATCAACCTGGTGCGCTTCACCGGTTCTTCCTGATCCCTCCCAATTGATTTTAAATCCGTAAATATTTTCAGAGGCCTCAAAGAGTAATTTCGTTTCGGTAGTAAACACGTCGGATTCCGGGTAAGTGACCGTCAAGACCGGCGGTGCCACATCATAGAAAATATCATCCACACGCGCCGTATCGCTTTGGTTCCCCGCAGGATCAAAGGCAACAAACAGGAGTGAGTAAAATGTACCGTCAATCAGATTGGGTGAATTGGTTATGGCCAAAGGTCCCATTTCTTTTCCATGCAACTCCTCATCCACCAAATCAACAATATGCGGCGAACCTGGATCTGCGTTACCGGATGTTCTGCGCCAAATCATCTGCGCCGTTTCCAGTTTTTCACTATTCATAAAATGTACCAGCTTATGATTAACCGCTTCGCCAGTTTGAGGACTAAAAATGGTAAGTGACGGTGGCGTGAAATCGTATTGAAGCCCAGGAACGAAGGTCCGTTTGGATTTATTTCCCGCCCGGTCCTGACCAGTGATGGACATGGTATAAAGGGCATTTTCTACTACAGTTGGATTATTCGATAATTCGATCTCGACATGTTCACCGGCCCTGCGCTCTTCAACTGTCAGACTGGCTGTATAGGGTGCCAGCGAATCCTCAACACCGCCAAGCCAGATCCACTTGAATTGCCCCACATGTAGATCCTCAGATAAAGTATATGTCACCGCACTGGTTCGTGAGATTGATCTCGGCAGTGGATAAGTGATTGTGATCTCTGGCTGTGTAATGTCATACAGTACATCCGTTATAAAAATATGATTGGATTCATTTCCTGCCGGGTCAAAGCCAATATAAGTAAGAGTATAAATTCCCCCATCCACAAGTGGTGGCGCATTGGCGATCAGGGCCGGACCGAATTCATCTCCATTCAATTCATTGCCATTCAATTCCATGGCGTGAATGCTGTCAGGGTCTGCGACACCTCCTGTCCAGCTCCAGGTGATTGTACCGGACTCAAGCAATTCACTATTGGCAAATTGGACGTCTTTGTGATTCACCGCATCACCGTTCTGTGGACTGTGCCATGTTAATTCAGGTGGTGTAAAATCGTACTGAAGTCCCGGCACAAAAGCACGCAATGTTTTATTCCCGGCCCGGTCCCGGCCTGAAAAAGACATTGTATATAGAGCATTTTCAACCACAGTTGGATTATTGGCTAATTCTATTTGGCTATGGGCACCTTCGCTTCTTTCCTCTTCAGTCAGAACAGCGGTATAAGGCGCCAATGTATCTTCCACACCGCCGAGCCAAATCCATTTAAACTGCCCTTCGTACAAATCCTCCGATAGGTTATATGTCATTGCGGTGGTATTGGAGATTGATCGCGGCAGTGGATACTCAATGACCATCTCAGGGGCCGTGTAATCATACAATACTTCGGTAACAATAACAGTGTCAGCCACATTGCCGGCCCGGTCTGACCCGGTGAAAAAGATGGAATAGATTCCGCCATCCTGAAGCAGGGGCATATTGGCCAGTGCGATACTATCATGGAGACCGAATTCCAATTCCGCCTCTGCTAACACAACAATATGGGGTTCATCCGGGTCTTCAACACCGCCGGTCTGTTCCCAGATTACTGTCCCTTTGTGTAAATTTTCAGAAATATCATAGGATACAACTTGATGATTGAGAGCGGCGCCGGAATCAGGCGCAGTTTGGGTAAAAACAGGCCGCGTTGTATCGTACAACACATTGGAGATTGTCACGGGATCGCTGTCGTTACCCGCTAAATCCCGACCATTGAAAAGGATTGAATAAACAGCACCATCGGTCAAAACCGGTTCATTGACGAGGTAAATATGAATTTTTTCAGCGGGGGATAATTCATCATCAAACAATTCAACAATATGAGGAGACAAGGAATCGGCTATACCATCAATCTGGGTCCATCGAAATTCTCCAGCCAGCAGCTGTTCACTCGAGGCATAACTGACGGAAGCATTGTTGATGGCCGCATCATCAAAAGGGTAAATCATAGTTAAGACTGGCGGTGTAATGTCAAAATGAATTGAGTCAATTCGGCTGGTATCTGACACGTTTCCCGCTAAGTCGGCGCCAATTATTGCATAAGAATAAACACTCCCGTCATTCAGTTGGAAATAGGCCGATAAATCAGCATCGGCGGCAGATTGAACAGAATCGGAAAATTCATGACTGTAAGGCGCATTTGCGTCGGGCAGACCTCCCTGCCATTCAGCAATAACCGTCCAGGATTGAATTCGCTCATTCGTACTTATACTTACCGATTGATGGTTCAACCATGCGCCCGGGGAAGGATCATTAATTGACAAAACGGGCGGTGTAATATCGTAGATCACACCCTGGCGTACACCCGCTTCGGATAAATTACCAGCACGGTCATAAGCGTAGATCTCCGGATCATACATGACACCATCTACGAGACCTTTCTGATTTGCGGGCTTAAAGCGTTCTGTATTTAAGATTTCATCAGCTGTCAGGACAACTGTATCGGCTTGGATATGAGCAAAATTCGAATCGGGCGCCCAAACGATGTAGGCTGAGTCAATGGGCTCAGATGACGTAAAGGACAAGGAGATATCCTTGATATATTTATCCATATCCAAAGTCATGAGGGGCGGACTGATATCATAGGTTATATGGTGAATCGTTCTTTTAGTGGCCATGTAGCCCTTCACTCCTTCCCCGTCAAAATTGACATCATAGATTGCACTGTCTTTCAACACACTATCGTCGGGTAAAGAGATGATATAATCACCCTGGGTGAGTTGATCTAAATTCACCCTGGCGCTGTCTACTTCCCCCGGCACAACCCAATTGATGTAACCCCATTTCAAATCACCATCCAGGTTATATGCCACGGTGCTGTTATTTAGGAAACTGGAGTCGGCCGGTCCGGTAAACCAAAGGACCGCTTCCGTACCATCCGGACTCAATTTTACATCCATGATCAACACACCATTGGAGTCATATTCAAACAAATGGGTGACATCCAGGTCGTCATAGTATTTATACAAAAATTTGTGCATGGATTTATTATCCGGCCGGCGGAACCATTCATCCCGGGTGAGGCGGCCTAAAGAATCATAATCCAACTCCTTCCCGCCATATTCGAAGGCATCTACATCAAAAAAGCGATAATTGTCCGGCTTATCGATTTCATTCATATCGGATGTGGTGAAACGGTCATCCCATTTTTTAACCGAATCTACACCAAAGACCCATTCGATATAGGATAAGGATTGAGGTTCCCTGCCAAAAATCGTATGGGAGAAAACATGGCCCGATTCATCCACCAAATCCTTCTGGCGGATGGTTCTATTGGAATCGATATAAGAATATTGTTCCTGGGCTGTGACGACTCCTTGGCGGTCAATATTCGCTTTAATGAGGAGACGGTCCAAGTCATCATATTCGGCGCGGATATAGTCATTTTTAAGAACTTCCGATTTGGGCACATTGTGGCCGGTAAGAAAATCATGTTCATTTAAAAAATATTTTACCTGCCGCTGACCAGCCGGCAGGAAGAGTATAATAAGTGTCAGGACTGTGAGTTTGGCAGCTTTCACAAGCCCTTAATTTATGAGGGAAATTCTCCTATGGAAACGGGGGATTTTTAAAACTCGCTCCATTCGAATTTTTTGACGATAATATTGAGACGAGTGCCTCCTCCTCTTTTTAAGAGAGGGGTATAAGAGTGAATTCTTTCGATTCTCCAGGATTGGAATGATGAACATCGTGAATCATTTCCACACCGTTGTTTTTGTGAATGCGTGCAGCAACAACTCATTATGTACGACAAGCAATGATGATTGTCCAACTTCCTCTTCGTTGCAATCCGGTATATGGAATCTTAATATATGAAAGTAGGAATTGTACGAGTTTTAATCACTCTCCATTTTCTTCAGCGCGGCGTTTTTGACGCAATTGGTCCTTAGCCAATTCACGCATATCCGCTACCTCATCAGATTCATCCATGATTTCTACGCCCAGAAGTGTCTCGATACAATCCTCCAAAGTGACAATACCGGTGGTGCCGCCGAATTCATCCTTCACGATGAGCATATGTGAACGAGTTTTAGTAAATTTATTGAGGACCGATTCGACAGTCTGCTCTTCATAAACCCAATCTACTGGTTTAACAATTTCGGCCATGGTCTTTTCGAAATAATCGTCCGCCATGGTTTCGAGTAAGGTATCTTTATAAACGATACCAAGAATCTCATCCAGATTTTCTTTAAAAATAGGTATTCGAGAAAAGTTGATATCCTCATGGTCATCCATGACCTGGCCAACGGTTTGTGTGTCCTCCAGCGCAAAAATGACTGATCGCGGTGTAAGAATTTCGTTCACATGAAGTTCTTTCAAGCGGAACAGGTTTTCAATAATGTCAGACTCATGCTCATCAATGGAGCCTTCATCTTCACCCATTTCGGCCATGGCAGTGATCTCTTCTCTGCTGACTTTCATCACTTCATCCTCATCCGGGGTCATTCTTGTTGACAAGGCCTGACTCAACCAGACAAAAGGAAATGTTAAAAAAATCAAAGTCCGGATACCGTATGCCGATGGTGCGGCCAGCTTTCGCCAATAGGTTGCGCCAATCGTTTTTGGAATAATTTCGGAAAATACCAAGATACAAAATGTAAGTATCCCGGAGGATACCGCAACGGCACCGGAACCAAATACAATCAGGACCTGGGCACCGATCCCGGCCGCACCAACCGTATGGGCCACCGTATTCAGGGTCAGAATGGCCGCCAGGGGCCGATTGATATCATCCTTAAGATGCTGAAGGAGTTTTCCACTGCGGTGGTTGTCTTTAACCAAGGTCCCGATATGGGCGTGGGTAACGGACAAAATAACTGATTCCAAGGTGGAACAGATAAATGATACGCCCAGGGCGAGAAAGAAATAACCGAGTAGTGTGGACATTGTCTAAGTTGAACTTACACAGATAATGCACTTATAAACGCCTATTTTTCACTTCGATACACCATGATCCACATGGGCAGATAAATCAAACCCATCATGGCAAATCCCACAATTTCGAAGGTTAATAAATAATATGGCCAATCACCGATGAGAAAGGGGCTGTCGCCCCCGGGCTTTTCACAAATGAACCAATAGTTGGCCCCATGGCCAATGATTTTATTCACAATACTCATCATGAAAATGACACCATTCGTAATCAAAATCGTATTCAGGAATGATCCTTTCCGGCAGCGCATACCATCCACCCAAATCAACCAGATAACATTTAAGATGATTATGCCGTGGGACAAAAAATTCCAAAAGACAGATATATCACCGTAGGGCCAGCGGGATGGATCCGGTGTAATGATGCCCTGAAAAGCGCCCGCCAATCCCCAGAAAAATGCTAATTCAAATGCTGTCTGATTTTTCTTCCATAAGGCATAGGAGGTTAAAAAAAGACTGAATCCGCACATGTGGAGTGAAAGGTCATCTTCCAGGTAAAAATCATCGATATAGATTTGGAACACATCGAAAACCACTTCCTGAAAAATAGTGAAAAAAGCCAGGAGGATAGCCACAGCTTTCCTTTGGGTTGGGTTTAAGTATTTTTTCCCGATGAATGGGAAAAGTAGGCATAAGGCCAAGCATCCGGCCATGTAGGCGTTATGTTCAAATCCAAAAGTGGGAAAATCAGCGGGCGACATTTATTTCTTATTATCGGAGATTAGCGGGTAATGTGTGGAGAAAATTGGGGAAGTTCAAGCGGATATTTTGTGGTAAACCTTGGCCAAATATACTGCCGTCCCCTCTTTAAAGGCATTGTAGTTCTTGGAATCTCTTACTCCGGCGAAATCTTTGAAGGCCGGCTGGATCCATTTGGGAACATTTTTATGAATCGCATCCACTTTTAATTCATGAATCTGGTCCAATGCCTGAACCACATTATCTGTAATTAGCTCTTCACGAATCAATTTGAGATTCGGCAGTTGAAAAGCTGTTTCCAAATCCGAAAGCATATTTTCGCCCCGTAAATCCACCCAACTGAAGTAACCGCCTGGTTTGAGTACTCGCGCCACTTCTTTAACGAAGGAAGCCATATTACCATAACAGTGAGATGATTCTACATTGATCACAGAATCAAAAGTGTTGTTTTTAAATGGAAGGTCTTCTGCATCGCCCTGAACGAAATTGAGATTCGTGACGGCTTTATACATATTTTGAGAAAGATCAATTGCGGTCGGTGAATAATCCAATCCCGTCATTTGGGATGGATGATAATATCGAGAAACAAAAGATGCGCCGCCACCGCGTCCGGAACCCACTTCCAATACATTTTTTCGTTCAATAGGTACTTGGGATGCGGCATAATGGTAAAGTTGGATAAATAACCGGTTACTTTCATCCCTGTCATTCAATTCGAGTTTGGGCGTACCATTAAATGGGGCAAAACCAATAGTGTCCGGTTAAAATTTTAAAAATGGTCTGATAATCCCCGATAATAGG
>CAYFJU010000029.1:0-33164 GCA_964343505.1 uncultured bacterium | reverse complement strand
TTATCGGGGATTATCAGACCATTTTTAAAATTTTAACCGGACACTATTGATTTATACATTCAAATAATGCTTCGCGGAATGAGGGTCATTCAAGTAAAATTCAGTTATAATCGGTACTTGTTAACCGCCACCAGTTAAGTCCACGATGTCTTGACCATCAACAGGTACTGTCTATATATTTAGACGAAAATGATATAATTATTTCATACCATCCTGTCTGCACTAGCGTTTCCTATCTACGCAAAGGCTACCATGCCTACGTTTCACTACCTGCCCTCCGTTGGTATTCAGGCGGGCGGCAGACAGGCGACATGCGGGCGGGATTGACCATAAATAAAGAATAAATTGGATAATTCCAGGAAGATCATCTGGTTCCAAATATTAATCTTTTTGAATATTTAATTTTTTTATTTTGGATTGAAGCGTGTTCCGGTGCAGCCCCAGTTGTTCCGCTGTCAGGGATTGGTTCCAACCAAATTTTCTTAACGCTTCTTTGATCACTCGTTTTGAAAATTGATTCACCTGGTCTTCAAAGGAACTATTCCCCTCTCCTTCTTCATCTTCATATGAATGTGATTCCATAGCCGGATGATCAATCTCCTGAATCTTATCTCCCGGACAAAATATGATACTCCGTTCAATGACATTTTCAAGTTCACGTACATTGCCCGGCCAGTGATATTTTTCTAATTGTTTTAAAGCGCGTTTCTCAATTCCTTCCGCTTCATATCCTTTTTCACGACCATGTTTGTTCAAAAAATACCCCACCAGTCCGGGTATATCTTCCATGCGGTCCCTGAGCGGAGGTATCTTAATAAAAATCACATTGAGACGATAATATAGATCTTCGCGAAAGCGTTTCTGTTTAATTTCTTCCAACAGGTCCTTATTCGTGGCAGCAATAATCCGTACATCCACTTTTTTTAATCCGGTCCCGCCTACCGGTTCAATATCGCCATTCTGCAGAAATCGCAATACCTTTGCCTGGGTCATTAAACTCATATCCGCAATTTCATCCAGGAAAAGGGTGCCCCCGTCGGCCATTTCTGCTTTTCCCGCCTTATCGGCAGTAGCGCCGGTGAATGATCCTTTCACATGACCAAACAATTCACTTTCAATGAGTTCCTGGGGAATGGCAGCACAATTCAATTGAATAAATGATTTTTTCCGTCTGCCGCTCCGCGCTTGGATGGCCCGGGCAACCAGTTCTTTTCCCACACCGCTTTCACCATGGATGAGAACGGTGGCATCGGAAGGTCCGGCGATATCTATGAGTTCAAATACCTTTTCCATCACTTTTGAACTTCCCACAATATCGGAATGCTTTTTTGTTTCAGCGAGTAATGTGGCATTTTCCCTAAAAAGATTCGCACGGCTCAAGGCATTGCGGGCGGTCACAATTAAACGATTGGAATCCACCGGCTTTTCTAAATAATCGAATGCGCCCAGTTTCACTGAATCGAGGGCTTTATGGATATCCCCCACACCGGAAATGATAATCGTTTCAATGCCCGGAAAATCCGTTTTAATAAAACTGAGAATATTCAGGCCGTCATCATCGGGGAGTTTCAGGTCGAGTAAAACTAAATCAGGATCTTCAGTGGCAATCAGCCTTCGCCCTTCAGCGCCAGTTTCAGCCTCGATGATTGTGCACCCTTCAGCTTCAAGATAAAGACTATAAATCTGTCTTAAATCCTGCTCGTCATCAATAATGAGAATTGTTTGCTTCATTTAGGTTAATAGGTCTTCAATCATTTGACGAAATTTATCCCAATCTATGGGTTTTGTAACAAACCTTTCCACCCCAATCCGGGCCGCTTCATCACGCATATCCCCCTGGCTCATGGCTGAATGGATGACAATAGGTATATGTTTGAGTTCATCCTGGCGTTTAATGTATTCGGCAATCTTTAAACCATTGGGTTCCGGCATCAGCACATCTAAAATGATGATATCATAGGGCGGATCATTTTCCAAGCGGTTCATCGTATCTTCCCCATTTTCGGTGGTGACAATTTTCCACTCGGGGCGTTCTAAGTTTGAAACGGTAATAAATAATAAATCCGGTTCATCGTCGGCAATCAGAATTCTTTTTTTCGCCATAATCGGCTAATCCTGGTGGGCTATAGGTAATGAGAATGAAAATGTACTTCCGGTCCCGGGACCATCGCTTTTGACCGCAACCCTTCCGCCCATTTGTTCCACCAGTTTTTTAACAATCGCCAAGCCCAATCCCGTGCCCTGGGCCTGAAGTGCGCCAGAATTTTTGGCCCGGTAAAATTCTTCATAAATATGGTGTTGATCTTCGGCGGAGAGGCCCATCCCCTCATCTTTCACATCAACGCAGCAAGTTCCATTTAACTGCGTCACATCAATCGAAATGACTTTATTCTCCTCGCTGTATTTGGATGCATTGTCAACGAGGTTGGTTAAAATTTGATGAATGGAACCCTTGTCGCCGATCACCATCAAGGATTCATCATCATTTTCAATCGTAAGTTTTTGATTCTTGTTCTTGAGTAATTCCCTCATCTCTAGTTTGACTAAGGCGATTTCTTTCGATATCCTGATTTGATCTTTGGCAACACCAATAACACCGGCCTCGATCCGGGAAATACTGAGCAGATCCCCGACAATTTTTGAAAGACGGACTGCATGGGTTTCTATTTTCTCAACACATTCCTTTTGCTTTTCATTTAATTCGCCCCATTTCCCTTCCGGCAACAATTTAGAAAAGCCTAAAATTGCGGCGATAGGTGTTCTCAGGTCATGGGAAGCGTGAGATATAAATCTGTTTTTTTCTGCATGCAAATCCTGAAGTTCGCTGGTCCTTTTTTCAACGCGAAGTTCTAGTTCATCGTGGGCTTTACGTAACTGATCTTCGGCATTCTTTCTTTGCGTGATATCACTGAGTGTCCCTTCTAAACCAATGAAATTCCCCTTTTCATCAACTCGTTTCCGTACATCCGCAGAGACAATCACCATGTGGCCGTCTTTATGTCGGCCAATGAGTTCATGACCTTTTACAGCATTTGATTTCTCTAATGCTTTCATCAGTTGATTTCTTTTCGAGCGTAAATAGTAATAAAAATCATATCCTTTTTTGTTGATGATTTCTTCCGGTTGATATCCAGTTATTTGATAAACCGAAGGACTCACAACCGTAATATTCATTTTTTCATCTGTCCGGAAGTAAATATCAGTGAATGACTCAAAAATCTCCCTGTATTTTTCCTCACTCTCCTTTAGGGATCGCTCCACCGCTTTCTTTTCGGTAATATCCCTGATCATGCCCTGGATGATTATTTCTTCATTGATTTCCATGATATTTGAAGAGACTTCAGCCTGAAATATTGAGCCATCTTTTCTCAGGAACTCAATGTCGAAATTCACCAACCCGTCTCTCATAATCCTGTCAAAGGCCTGTTTCGAAGCTGCCATTGCTGAAGGTGGATGGAGGTTGGCAATTTTCAATTTTTTGATTTCCTCATAGGAATATTGAAATAATTCCAGAGCCTTCGAATTCACGTCAAGGATTGCGCCTTCCTTACTATGCAAAATGATGCCGTCGTTTGATTGGTAAAATACATTGCTGAATCTTTCTTCACTTTCTTTTAACGCATCTTCTGCTTCCTTCCTTTCAGAGATTTCGGCATTCAAATTGGCTAAAGTATTCTCCAAGTCTTCCATGATAACCAGACTGGATTCCTGTGCTTTTTCTAAATCTACATTCGATTTTTTGACTGTTTTTTCGGCGGCAATCCGTTCTGTAATTTCCTTCTGAATTTGGTCTAACATGGTGTTGAATGACTGGGTTAACTGTCCCAATTCATCCTCCCGGCCGTTTTCCACTCGAATGTTATAGTCCTTTTCTTTAGATAATTTTTGGGATGCTTCTGTCAGGGAAATAATGGGACTCGAGATTACACGTTGAAACCGGTAAGCCAACCCATAGGCCACACCGGCGAATACAATTATTATAATCGAATAAATTACAGCCAATTGACGCTGCATTGCGCTTAATCCGGCCAAGGATGCTTTCAGGTATAAAACACCAATTTGATCTCCGTCTAAAATGACCGGATGGTTTAAATGCATAAAACCATCATGGAATAAGGGTAAATCATTATTCATTTCCGTTGAAAAAGATGCACTCATGTCTGCAACGTAATAAGTCGCAAAACGAGATCCATCATCCTTGTGAAGGGCGGCGAAAACAATCCGCGTATCGGCCGATAAAGCATTCATGATTTCTTTTGCCGTTGAAGGGTCGTCAAAAACGATGGCTGCTGTGACATTATCACTGATAATACGGGCCACGGTTTCCACTTCCGCAACCATTTGATCACGGTAACGGCTGCGATCGTATGCGTAAAATAAAATCCCGGACAATATCAAGACAGCTGAACTTACCGCTACGATGATTATTGTGAGTTTTCTCCGGATGGATAATTGTGTAATGTTAAAATATTTAACCAATCTATTTGACCTTTTTTTAAATGGGTGGTTCAGCCAGTTTTAGCAATTTAGAACTAATCTTGAGGTGGGCTGATTCTGAAGCATCCATATTCACCTCAAATCGTATTTTGTTCCGTTTATTCACAAAATTGATAATACCGCCATTTTCCGTAAATCCATTGACATCACCTACCGTCAATGTATACTGATCGGCGAAATGAGCCAGGATCTCCTTCAAATGGGTATTTTCAGAAATGCTGATAAAAATGACATGAACCATTTCTACGTCCATGATATTCTTAAATCGTTTCACCTCAATCGGTCGGTCCTTGATTTTTTTCCCCTCTAAGGCATCAAGATACTCCTTAAATGGATCATCTCCAAGAACGCCAAATACAATCGGGGCGCTGGTATCGCTGAAAGCTGCTTCGGGCCATTCGATAAACTTAGCAAAATTGTATAAAAAGGCAGCTTTAATCTCATATTCCCGCGGTGTGTTATTTTGAGCCGCAATGGATTGCGAAGAATGAAATCCAATTGTGACTAGAACTGTTATCAAGATTCGTCTGATTATTGTGATTTTTATTAATTCAAGCATCATTAAAAGGTTGTGGTCCAAACAAAAATGAACGACTGATGCTCCTCCATTTGGGGCCCTGTTAAGTCATGGAAAACGGGTACACCTGTTTCAAATGAAAAACGGTTTCCTTGTAAAAGACCTTGAGGAAGATACACATCAAAACTGAATTGAAAATGAACCATTTTTCCGCCCTGTTTTTTGGGATCTGCCACTGGAATAAGCATCGGATTTAATTCAGGATCTGCTCCGGAATAATTGTTCCACAGATGGCCGTCTAACCGCCCTGTCAAATTGAGCCATTCTGTAATCTTCCGCGTTAAAATCCCCATGAAATGAATTTTATCCCCCACTTGGTATTGGTGATCATTTTGCCCAATTCCGAACAACCCCATGGCATGTCCGCCCCAAATCCATTTTTCAGTTTGCGCTAAATAGGTTATACCAGGAATCAGGGAAAATGTCCCGTATCCTAATTGCATAGGATAGGGTAATCTTTGATCATCTCCCAAGGGTGTGTTATCCCGGGCGTTAATATTTCCGGTCGGGATTCCGGCAGAAAGCATCAGGATCAACCGGTGGGGGTCACGCCAAAAGGCAGAATAATGGGCCATGATTCGAATATCGCCTACCCCTTTTGAGCGAGTGGTAAATGTTTTTCCCGTCCGGGTTAGATGATCCATTGCTAAATCTTTATACGGCACCATAACCATCATCGTTAAATCATCCGTTACACCATACATCACTTCAAACATATGCATTTTCATTTCCATTCTCGTCGGTGTTACCATGAATGATTTTAAAACGTCCTCTTGACTAATATGGCTTTCCCCTTCCCTCATTTTAGTCATATCCATCGGCATATAACGGTAACCAAGCATCCATTCACCTTTTGGGTGAATATGACTCCCCATAACATTCATCGGAAAGATATCCAAAACCATCAATTCCTCCAGGGATAGCTCCGTTAAATCCTGGTCTTGTTTTTCTTGGGCAACCATAGATGAGATGAACAAAGCACACCCAAAATGAAAAATGATTGCCCCCTTGAAAATAAGGCGGATTTTAGGTTTCATGGATTCAGTCTTATGTGCGAATATGTCGGGCATAGCGATGGGAGCTCTATTTTAATAATGATGGACAGGGTAAAATTAAAAAATTTTGAGAGGAATTAAATAAGAACTTAGAAAGAAGAAAAGAGCGTTCCTCACCCTTAAGAAGGCAATAGTCTATGCCGAGTGACCTACGATGATATAAGGGTGGATTTTCATTGATCTCCATTCATCATCTCCATTTGGCTGCAGAGTTGGCGGTTATGAGACCTGATGAATTTTACGGGTAGATCAATATGGATACAAGATTAAAATGAAAAAAGCAAAAAGCCCCCACATCTGTCCAAAACCAGACCAACCCATCTGACGTGCAGGGAGATCTACAAGAAAAGTACGCCTATTCCAATTTATTTTGGACAACACTGAACCAGTTTCTGGAACGGAGCTGTTAACTAAACCAATTTTCACGGCGGTACTGCACAGATTTTCGTCACGCTGCCACCGTTTCAGGCACGCTCAAGGAGCCGCCAGCACATAATCGGGTACACACCGTCGGTGGTATGCCTGCCGTCACACTTTAGCTCACTCTGGTACAAAAATTGTTCGTTATTCAGGTGAAATGAAAGATTTAATGACCTCGACCCCCACCACGCTAAATCAGGAGAGAATCAGATGATTAAAAACGCGAAACAGAACGGGGAGCGTACATCTCCCAGAATCCTTGTTATCGATGACGAGGATACCATTCTCTGGCTGTTCGAGCAGATATTGAAGCCAGAAGGCTTTGAAGTGGTAACGGCCCGTAACGGGCTGGAAGGGTTGGAGAACTACAAGCGGCACAAGCCCGACGCCATTCTCCTGGACCTTATCATGCCCAAAATGAGCGGCATGGAATTCCTGCGGAGCCTCAGAGGCTTGGACAAGCATGTGCCGGTGATTATTCTCACCGGCTACGGTGATGCCCAGTCGGTGAGGGAATCGGTCCCTCTGGGCGTCAGCGAATACATCGGCAAACCATTTGAAAACACCATGGTGGTCAAAACCCTGAAAGCTGTGTGCCATCGCAACGGAGAGGTGGTGAATGTCTAACAAGCCCCCGCTTCTCTACGTCCCCATTCTTCACACACACGAAGAGACTGGGCGCATCCTTCACACCCTTCGCCGGAACGGGTCGGTAAAGGGCTTTTCCAGTGAGCCGGACCCGGAGCGGGATGATACCATTCAGCAGATGTGGGACGGCATTTACGAAAACATCCTTGATATGGAGATACCTGTCTCTTCCTTGTGCATTTACCAAGACACTCTGCCCGTGTGCGGGACAGAGCGTCAGATTGTGCGTAAGTTAGCCCGGCGGGGGAGCTCTAATCACCGGCTCCTCCTTCGCCTTATGAAGCGAGGGGCAAGATTAGAAGGAACAGAGGATCCAGACCTGCTCTTGCAGGAGTGCGATTTACTGCGGCGCACAAGAGGCCTTCTTACTTTTTCTGTCTCTTCCCACACCAAAGCCATCGAAAGCTACACCGCCGCAAGTCTCGATCTCATGGAAAAGAGGGACGAATTCATCGCCCAGCGGATTCCGTCCACGCTGAAGGAGGGGGAGATTCCGGTGATATTCATGGGTGTGAGACACCGGTTGGAGCAACATCTCAGCACCATGTTCGCAGTAAACTACATTATCTACCGACTCCCCTTCAGGAAGGTCGGGGATATCTACAATGTTTGAGAGAGAAAACCTTGAAGGAGTTTATCTAATAGCGGGAGGCTTTTGCCATGATTGAATGCGATGCCCATATTTCCACCATTCAGAACGGCGAGGATGATCCTTCGTTCTCCCTGAGTATAGCGGCGCTTGAGGGCGGCAAGCTTCAGGCTCTCGTCTGTTTCTTCACGACCCTCTTTCCTGGCGTACCCCTCGAGAAGGTTGCGGCGCTCATGGGCTTTGGAAGGGACAGCCTCCAGCTGACCATGAGTTCTGAAACCAGAGAAACATTATCGGAGAAGCTGAAAGGCGTTTCGGTGGAGCTTGATTATCGCCTCATCTATGAGGGGCAGGAAGTGATGAACGCTCCCCTCCAATGGTCACCAGAAAAGATTCTGAAAGACGCGAAGCTGAACGTAGGGACGACTGATGAAACCACCCAAGCGGCTGTTACTAAGACTCTAATACGATTGGCGATGCGGGAGCTTTTTCACACAATTCAGAAGAAGATAGATCGATTTTCTCGAGGGCTTTTAGACTGGTTACAATCCCCTAAGAGAGAGACTAAGTTGGCGGACCGGCGAGTAGAGATTCGTCCCGAGAGCCTCCCTCGCGGCGCTACCATTATGGATGTCATGATAGGCGAGAACGCCGGTGAATTAGATGCGTTCATCGTGGATGAGCTCTTTGCGGCGGCGTTGAACATCCAAGAAACCTTTATCGCCATGATGATCCGTCCTGAAAAAGAGGACCTGGAATCGGTCGCCGGAAGCGTCCACATCAATTTAGAGCAGGAAATCCTCGACGAAACAATTGGAGCGCTTCGATTGAATGCCTAAGCGGCAACGGCACACCGGGCCGTGGCTTGAAACGTGCCGCTCACACAGGATTGAGGAGCTCGCTGAGGGAGCAAGGTGTATTTTATATCAAAGGGGCCCCTCATTTCCTAAGGGGCCCAATTCGGATTATCTATTTTTTAGCAAATTTAATGCCGCATCCCAGTGCCCTGGTTTCAGCCACTGGAACAGCCACACCTTTCCCAACCGCATGGATGGCATCCATCAAGTAGGCATTTTTCACTTTTTTCGCTTTACGGGCATTGTCGTCAATGGCGCCGCGGTAAACCAGTTTTCCTGATCCATCGAAAAGATAGATGTGAGGTGTCTTGGTGGCGCCGAATGCTGATGCCAGTTCCGCTCCCTTATCCAGGGCATAAAGGAAATTATGACCGTATTTCTTGGCGAAGTCCCGCATATCGTCCAGGTTTTCACCTTTATGGCGTATTCTGGTATTTGGATTAATGGTGATAAAACCGATTTTATTTGCATGACTGGCCTCAGCTAGAGCATTATAACGATTCTGCCAGGCCACGACCCAGGGACAGGTATTACAGGTGAAATTCACCAGCAATCCGTTTTCCATTTTTATATCATTCAAACTCACGGTCTTCCCGCTTATGTCCGTCATTTTAACATCGCCCAGTGGGATCGATGACCCCAAAGCCAGTTCTCCGGCGAATGTGAATGAGAATAGAAGTGTAAGGATTGATAAATTTTTAATGAGTCTTTTCATGGTCATCCTCCTGTTTTTTAAGTGTGGAATATTACATCAATTTTGAATATTTCACAAAACAGACCCCATCTCGCATAGTTTACTAAACCACCCAGGTTTTGAAAACTTAGGACAAATACTTAAGAACCGCTTTTGAAATTTGAATATCCTGAACGGCCACACCGGTTAAATCAGCGATTGTAATTTGGTCATCATTGGTTCTACCTTTTTTAGGGTCTTCAATGATTTCACCAATTTCCACCACATCCTCCACGGTGAAACCATCCTTCATGGCTTGGTGAATTTCACCCCTTAAATCACATTGGGTTCTGCTGTCTGCCACCACAAGATCGGCTTGAGAAAGTATGGATGAAGCCAACTCCTGTTTGGTCAATGTATCGGAACCCATGGCTGTGATGTGAGTCCCCGGGTTTACGCGGTTGATCAACGGCGCTTCGCTCGCGGTACAGGTGACAATCAATCGGCAGCCATCGATCACATCATCCATGCAGGTTGTCGTCGTGATTCCGAAACCGCTGTCTTTCATATCCGACTGATAGTTGAGCAACGATGTTTCGCTCCGCCCCCAGACAATGGCTGATTTACAATCCATGATACCGTCTAAATATTTGAGCTGCATTTTGCCCTGGACACCCGTGCCTACGATCCCAATGGCTCCCACATTTTCGGGGGCCAGGTATTTGGCGCAAATGGCCCCGGCGACGGCTGTCCTTACATCCGTAAGATAACCCTCATCATAAAGGATTGCAATCGGTTGTCCAGTCTTTTGGTTAAACACCAGCATCATACCATTCCCTGTGGGGAGGCCGAAATCAGAATTGCGCCAAAATCCTGACGCAATTTTGATCACATAAATATTGTCATTCTTGATGTAGCCATACTTGATATGGACATCTCCCGGTGGCGTATCAAAATGTAATTCACCGACAGGTGGAACAACCACACCACCATTTGAATAAGCTACAAATCCTTTCTCGATCTCTCCCACCAAATTGACCCGGGGCAGAACAGATTTGATCTCGTCCAGACTGAAAATCTGCATCAGAGTATGGATTTCAAAACTTCTGAACTAATATTGCCTCCACACATGACAATGACCACAGTTTGTCCTTTTAATTGATCTATCTGTTTGAGGAATCCCGCAACGGCTGCTCCTGCCGCCCCTTCGAAAAGCTGATGGTGTTTTTCAACACCGATGCAAATACCATTAGCGATTTCATTCTCCGAAACGAGGACGAAATCATCAATGATTTCTTGGCATAACGCAAAGGTGATGGAACCAAACTCCACGCCGCCTGCTGTGCCATCGGATAAGGTATCTTTCGACGGCAGATCCAATTGTTTTCCTACTTTTAATGATTCATACATGACACAGGAATTTTTGGGTGATACGCCCACTATATTGAGATTATCATTTTTGGATTTGAGATAACCACCCACACCGGAGATCAGTCCCCCACCGCCTACAGAAATAAAAACTGAGTCCACGGAATCCAGATCCTTATGAATTTCCACACCCATAGTCCCCTGACCACAGATAATGGCTGGATCATTATAAGGTGAAATATAGGTCGCTCCCGTTGTTTCAGATATCTCCCGTGCCCGTTCCTCCGCATTGAGACAGTCACAGCCAAAATATTCTACATCTCCCCCAAGATTAAGAATATTTTCCACCTTATTCTTATGCACATTTTCCGGGACGACAATTTTGCCCTTAATATCCAACAGGGACATGGCCAGTGAACAAGCGGCCCCGTGATTCCCCGTAGAGGCGGTCACCACTCCGCTGGCTTTTTCCGTTTCGGTCAAAGAGGTCATTTTGCTGACGGCCCCCCGGAATTTGAAAGAACCTGTTTTCTGAATATTGTCCAGTTTTAAGTAGACAACCCCATCAATGAGTTGGCTCAAATAAGGGGAATGTTCCAGGGGTGTATTGCGAATGTAGACTTTGGATCGGGCATAGGCCTGTTCCACATCGTCCGGAAAAGTAATCATAATGATTGAAAGATCGGCGTTATGCGTTCCAGGGCCGCTTCAAGGTCCGATTGCTTGGCGCCATAACCAAATCGTAAATAATGATCCATACCGTACCAATCCCCAGCGACCAGCATCACACTTGCTTCTTCCCTTACCTTTTCGACCAGTACAGTTGAATTCATATTCCATTCATATCCCACGAATGCCATGGCGCCGGCTTCAGGTGGTATAAACCTGAATCGGCCATCAATACTGTCTACCCAATCCTGGAAAAGACCCAAATTTTTCGCCAGAGCATCGCGGGTGCGATTCAATGTTTTCATTCGATTATCAGGGTGAAGCACATGTGCAGCGATAATATCACTCATCCGTCCGATGGCGATGGACGTATAATCATGTGTTCCCCAGCATTTTTGGATATAATCTTCGTTAGCCACGGACCATCCCAGACGCAGTCCCGGAAGACCATAGGCCTTGGACAATCCACAATTAACAATGGTTCTTTCATATCCCAAATCCCAAAAAGAATTACATTCCTCTCGATTGAGTTCAGCGCCACGGTAAACTTCATCGGCCAGTATCCATGCGCCCACACTTTGGGCAATCTCCCCAATGGCATGGATTGTTTCCTTTGGCAGTACAGATCCTGTGGGGTTGTTGGGGTTGCAGACGCAGATCATTTTAGTTTTTTCGGATACGAGACTTTTCAATTCATATATATCTGGTTTCCAGTTCAATGATTCATGGAGCGGGAATGTTTTCACATTTACACCCAATCCACGGGCGAAGCCGTAAATCTGGAGATAATTGGGTACCATATAAACCATTTCATCCCCATCATCAAGCAAGGTCATGATTGTCACCATATTGGCCTCGGCAGACCCATTGAACGCTTGGATATTATTGGGCGAAGCACCGGTATAAATCGAAGCGATGGATTGCCTTAATTCAGGAGATCCCTCTGTGAAACCATACGTCAATTCTGTATTTTCAATTTTTTCAATGAATTTTGGATCAAATAATGTTTTGAGTGAACCAGGGTGAACACCGCTTTCTGATAAATTATAATCAACTTTATTTTCCCAGATGGACTGTTGCCGCTCCAATTGAAATGTTTCAAACTTCATGAACCAATGGCCTTCCGGATTGCTTTTTCAAAAACTTTCCTGTCTTTCTTCATCTCCCAAAAGTCAGAAACATGACCCTCTTTATCGTAGACGATAGTGAATGGCAAGGCACCGCTCCATTCCTCATGAATATCCCTTATGAACTGGTTATCGTTCCCTTCCTCTTTCAGAAAAGATTTTCCCTTTACACCGTGCTCATTTAGAAATGTGATTACATCATCTTTCCGGTCTGACCAGTCCGCACTGACGAAATAGACTCTAATTCCCTTATCTTTATACTCGTCAGAAAGTTCAACAATCATTGGGAATTCTTCAACACAGGGTGCGCACCAGGTGGCCCAGAAATTCACCAGGACCGCTTCAGTCCCACTGTGGGATGCGATTTGTCTATGGATGTCCGCCGCGTCTGCCGTTTTTAACTGGAGGTCAGATTGGCTGCACCCGAAAAGGGTGATCAATAATATGGGTAATATTTTTTTCATATTTTGGATAGAGACGTCCTCCAGCCGGCGGACGATGCGTCTTTACATTGTTTTGGTAGAGACGTAGCATGCTACGTCTTTACAATTTTTGTTTTGCATAGAGACGCGATTAATCGCATCTCTACAATGTTTTTATTATTGCGTCCCCAACATGATTAATTTCCCACGATGAAAACGGCGTTGCCGAATAATAGTTTCCCGTTATACCAAAACGCCCGAAACAATGGATTATCAGATAGATATACTACTTTACCTCTACCTATTTCTTCAACGCCAAATACCATGGATTCCCTGAAATTTTCCTGCGCCTTGTACCCCACAAATCCAGACACCAAAGCGGTGGAATCCTGGGTGATACCCACATTCCATCCATTGGTTAGAAAAGTGTAACGGCGGTTACGCAACCTCAGGGAAAAGTACTCATCATCATATCCGAAAGCTAAGGGATGGGTATTATCCATCTGCACTTTGACGATCGATCCATAGGCATTTTCACTCAACCGATCCCGCTGTCGGTCCTTATAGGATTTTAACCGTTCGGTTAATTTTCGCTCTTTTTGCTTTTTCTCCGAGGCTTTCTTTTCATCCTCTGTAGCAAATTTTTTCAATCCAAATCCATCCTGATCCACAAAACGGTCCAGGGCTGAATCCATCAGCACCAACCGCCCGCCGGTGCGAACCCAATTTCGCAGTTCATTCCGCGCTTCCTTATTCAGGTAACTGTGACTGCCGGCGGGAAGAATGATGACATCAAAATCGTGCTTGGGGATACGGTTGAAATAATCACTGCCGATCACCGTTACAGGATATTCGATTTGCCGCTCAAAGAAATGCCACACTTCCCCATAGGGATAACTGCCAATGCCATCACCTGCAAGCAATCCTACTTTGGGCGCTTTCACCACCCGCATGGAGGATGAACCAAAATCCTTCCCCTTGGATACAAATCCCGTGGATGCAGTCATAAGCGAGCGGTGAAAATCTTCGGTGGTTTTCCTGACGATATGATCGAATTTCTTGCCTAGTTTTTCATTCCCTTTTCGCGTAACCACGAGCGTCCCCGGATCGTAAGCGCGGCCGTCCAATTCAAAAGGTTCCTCCGATACACGGACAACCACATCGTTTCTCAAAAGGTTGGCCAGGAATTTCAGATCCCATATTCCCTTCCATGGCAGAATATAGGCATAAGGTGTTTCGGTCAGTTTCTCCAATTGAGAAACAAAGCGTTTTGCGGTGGACGATTTTACTTCACTCTTTACGGCATAGGCTTCCATGCCATACACGTAGGGCACAGCCCAGGCGGTGAGGTCGTAGGTCAAAGTATCCCTTAAAGTTGTTTGTGGTTCAAACAGGACTTGAACCAAGACGGACTTTGGCTGTCGCGCAGAAACCACTAAATCACCTACTGTTGATTTGACTTGACCCGTTTTGCCTGTTTTATAGTTAAAGCCCTTATATGACCGACTGACGCTGGCCGTTCTGTACCGGATTCCATTTTTATCCAACCATGCCTTAATATCATTCAGTTTGTCGATTTGATTAGTTTTGGGGATGATATAGGTTTTGTATTCCCCCTGGGGACTCTTCATACCGTCGGAAAAGAATTTCGCGAATTCATCCACCATGCGATCCACATTTTGAGATGCAACCTCCACTGTTGATAATCCGGTAGTATGATGATGCGTCAAGCGATCCTTCAAAGTCAGGGTATCCCCATCTTCCGTTTCCACCGCCAACCCGCCGCGGCTATGTCCGGCCTGTTCATAGGTCATACCGATGGCGCCGTTATACGTCGGGTATGTATCCCCATAACTGGGGTAGAGTAAATCGAACACCTCTTTCGTAAAATAGAGCCAGTTATTCTTGTCGAAATATTTGGCGTGGTTTTTCCCGATCATAGTCTGGAGTTCCCGCTGCCAGTCCGTAATGTATTCATGAAAAGGCTCAGCCGCCGGCGCAAAATAATAAGGATTGTTCACCCCCTGCTCATGGAAATCCACATGGACGTGGGGCAGCCACTGGTTATACAGGGCAATCCTGGATTCGGATTCAGTTTGAGTCTGCCAGGCCCAATCCCGGTTGAGGTCAAAATAGTAATGGTTTGTCCGTCCCCCGGGCCAGGGCTCCATATGTTCACGAGAGAAAGGATCCGCATCGGGCCAACGGTTGGCGGTCATGCGAAACCAGTGGGCATAGCGGTCCCGCCCATCAGGATTGATACAGGGATCTAAAATGACAATTGTATTTTCCAGCCACGCCTGCGTTTTTTTATTGCGACGGTTCGCCAATGCAAAGAGGGTCTTCATGGCCGCTTCCGTAGAATTGGCCTCATTCCCATGCACATTGTAACTGAGCCAAACGATGCCCACTTTATTGTCGTTTGCCTTCCCTTCCAGAATGCCGGCTCGTTTCAAATTATCCTTACGAAGATCATCGAGCATGGCCATATTCTCATCACTGGAAACTACCGCTACCATTAGGGGCCGTTGCTCATAGGTTTGGCCATAGGGAATGATCTTGACATTGGAGGCTGCATCGGCCACATGTTCATAATAGGATACGACACGATGATGATAGGTAAAATGATCACCCAAATTATACCCGAGGAATTCTGCCGGTGACTTCAGACCACCTGCAAATATAACGGAAATGGTCAGTAAAAATATAATTAGCGATTTACGCATGGACACTCCTTCTAAAAATGTGCGGAGAACTTAGGTTAAGATGGTATAAGACAGAAAATAAAAATGGATGGTTTTTATGGTTGATAAAAGTTTAATAAACTTCCAAGGATTAGTAAACTTGCACAAGAGGGGTCGGCTTTGGCCGGTGGTTTGAAATGGTACGTGAAAAATCAATTCGAATAAAAATCACAGCGTTTTCATGAGATTTTTTCTGAGAATGGATGAAGCGGTAAGCAAACCTGAAAACAGGGCGCTAGTGAGGCCCACTGTAGTCACATCCTGTCCCGTTAGGTAGAAATTTTTAATTTCCGTCTGTGGCCGCAGCCATTTTTGTCTAAATCTTTTCGAAGTATGGTCAAGCCCGTACATTTCTCCTGCCTGATAATGGGCCATGTCCCGAACCGAAAGGGGAGTTGAAAGCTCATAAAAATCCATGGCACCCTTAGCCTGTGGTACATGCTGATAAACCACATCTAATATTTTTTGGGATATGGATTCTTTGAAATCTTCATAGGATTCGCCCCGCTTCTTCCACGGTTTTTTCTCCCATTCCTCGTACCATTCCCAGCGACCCAATGTAATCGCCTCCATGGTAGCACATCCGGGATGATTCTTTTCCCAATCCGGATCTTTCGCCGAGGGGAATGAAACATAAACAACGGGAAATTCTCCAGTGGGATCATTTTGGTAATCGGCCACATTCTGGTCATGGCCATATCCTGGATAGATCCATAGATTAGTCGTTTTTAAGCCTAGTGCCCGGGCTGACTTATTCAAACCAATATATAAACACAAATAACTTTCGGTTGGCTGGACTTTCTTCATTTTTGATTTGAATCGGTTGAATTGGGGCTGATTCCTAAGAAATGTGTTGACGGTATTTACCAAACCGCCGCTACTGACGATAATCGGCGCAAACAATTCATCACCGTTTTCCAAGCGTACACCAATGGCCTTTTTCCTTTTGACTAATATTTCATCCACACCGGCGCTAACCACAACCTTACCGTCGAGCTTTTCGATGAGATCAGTCGCATATTCCGCAATCATCCGTGAACCGCCCACGGGATAATTCCCACCATCCAAATAGTGCCGGGCCACCATGGCATGCATGGCGAAACTGCTCCGCTCCGGTGGCAGGCCGTGGTCACCCCACTGCCCGGTTAATACACCCAATAATTTTTCATTTTCCGTCAATTCCTGAAGGACTTCTTTGGTGGTTTTATCGGCATTTTTGAAAAATTGTTTTGTCATGGTATAGCGTAGGAACGGCGCCAGCCAATTTGGTAACGCCTTACTGGCAAAAAAGCCTTTTCCGCTTTTCACTTGGGTATGAAGGAGGTTCACGTAATTACGGATATTTTTTTCTTCTTCAGGGAAATGGGCTGACAGTGATTCGATGAATTTTTCCTCGGGCGCAATAAAATCATAGGATTTATCCGGGAAGATGATGCGATCATAATTATCATCCATTTTCGCCCATTGGAGTTTACCGTCCGTCACACGATCGAATAATCTTCGCGTGTAAGATTTTTTATTATGAACTTCGCCGATATAATGGATCCCAACATCCCATTCGTATTGCTTGCGTTTGAAGGTATGGGTGAATCCGCCGGCTTTAAAATGCTTCTCCAGGACGAGAACTCGATAATCATACTGGGCCAGCAGTACAGCCGTCGTGAGACCGCTCATCCCGGAACCGATGATAATTGCATCATATTTTTCATTGCCGATTTCAGATCGGTAACCGGTCCACCTTTTCATAACAGTAATTAATCTCCCAATTGGGGAAATTGAAACTTTTCCAAGTGCGACGGTGTGTGAGCCTCAACCATAATAGCAGCCATTCTCTTAACAATATCCGGATTGGATTCGGCCACATTATTTTGTTCTTGAATATCTGCTTCCAAGTCATACAATTCGACTTCCATATTTCCTTTAAAAATATCCCGGCGGATGGCCTTCCATTTCCCCATCCTTACGGCCTGCTGCCCTTGATAGGCGGGGAATTCCCAGTAGAGATATTCATGCGTTTCTCTTTGCTTTTTTCCCAATAACTCGGGCAGGAGACTGATCCCGTCAATTCCTTCAGGGATGGGAGTGTCTGCGGCCTCAGCAAAAGTAGGCATCATATCTTGGAAAGCGGATATGTGATTTGATTTACTTCCATAATTGATTTTTCCCGGCCAGCTGGCGATCATGGGCACGCGAATCCCCCCTTCATGGACAAATCCCTTAGCCCAGCCATATTCGGTCTTGAATGGATTGGCGCTATCGAAGAATTGTGTATCCGCCCCGCCGGCATATGTGGGACCGTTATCGGAAGTGAAAATGATCAACGTATTCTTAAACTGGCCGATTTCCACCAATTTATTTACTAGATCGCCCACCTGTTCATCTAAGTAAGAAATCATGGCCGCATAGGTGGCCCGGGGCTTCCGGTTGGGGAAATAGGATTTTCCGGTATAGGGTTCTTCATCGCCGAGTTTAGCTTGATAGTACTTCACCCATTTTTTCGGCGCTTGCAGTGGCACATGGGGTATGGGTGAAGCATAGTAAAGAAAGAATGGCCCATTCTTGTTCTCTTCCATGAATTTCAATGCCTCTTTATGCATGAGTTCGGGTGCATAGTCAATCAATTCAAAATCCGCATAACTGGTTGGATCGTTTGGATCTGATCCTTCTGCCAAATTGGAATGGGGCGCTACATTTTTATTATTCAGAATATGCCGCTCCTCATTCCGCCAGAGGTGCATGGGGTAAAGGGTGTGGGCCTGTCGCTGACAATTGTATCCGTAGAAGAAATCGAAACCCTGTTTATTGGGTAGTCCCTCTGTCGTGGGTGCGCCAAGACCCCACTTGCCCACCATGCCTGTGGTGTATCCGGCAGACTTTAAGACTTCTGCAATCGTGATGGTACTGTCAGGAATCGGCCGTTGTCCTTCAAGAAATGGGTTATCAAACATGGCCTGGTAATTCCACGTATCACCCCGTTCCTTCCATTCATCGTTGCCACGGATGGGGGTATGACCTGTATGCTGACCGGTCATAAATACGGATCGGGCCGGGGCACATACCGGTGATCCGGAATAGTGGTCCGTAAAGATCATTCCATTTTGAGCCAATGCATCAATATTCGGTGTTTCAATGATCTTCTGACCGTACACACTCAACTCACCATATCCCAAATCATCAGCTAAAATATAAATGATATTGGGGCGACTTTCATCATTTGAACATGAATTTATTAAAATGCTATTTACTGATATAGCCAGAGTTAATATTATTGATTTAATGTTTTTCATTATTATCTGTATTTATCAAATGTTTCTATAGCTCGCTTACTGTTCTTCCGTTTTGTCATCCACAGCGGCCGCTTCAAGGTAGTTTCCCATTCAAAGAGTTTTTTATACAATGCTTTGACTTTACCGGGATACTGATTAGCCACATCTTTTTTCTCAAATGGATCTTTTGCCAAATTAAATAACATGGCGGGGCGGTCCGGCATTCGGATCAATTTCCAATCCCCATCCCGGATGGCTGCCCGGGTTTCCTTTTTCCAATAGAGTGATTCATGGGGCCGTGATCTATTTTCACCGGTGATGTGGGGAATTAAATTGACCCCGTCAACATTCTCAGGAATTGACATTCCCCCACCGGCTGCTGTCACGAATGTCGGCAAAAGGTCAAAGGTACTGATAGGATGATCAAATGTGGTCTCCCCCTCAAATCGGTCTCCGTACTTCAGAAGAAAGGGCACACGGATGCCTCCTTCTAAGTGGGTCCCTTTTACACCGCTCAATGGCCGATTGGATGAATGGTTACTCCAGGCACCGCCGTTATCATTGGTAAAAACAATGAGCGTATTGTCAGTTAAACCCAATTCATCCAATTGATCAAGAATTCGTCCACAGGCCCGATCCATAGCCTTATTCATGGCATAGAGCTGGCGGCGTTTTTCTTTTTCGGGATAGTGCCCCGTCGGCAAGTCTTTTTCTAAAAAGTGCATGGGCGTATGAACTGCATTAAAGGAGACAAACAGAAAGAATGGCTTCTCCTTATTCCGCTCAATAGATGCCACCGCTTCATCAGCAATCACATCGGTGAGGTATCCCTCCGGTTCAATAAATTGCCTAAAATTCCGTTCCCATTTTCTTAAAGGATCTTTGGGTGGCGAATTATAAGGCCAAAAGTACCTCGCCCCTCCACGAAAGCCGTAAAATTCGTCAAATCCCCGCTTTAAGGGATGATACCGGTCCGCACCGCCCAAGTGCCACTTCCCAAGATAAATATTCCGATAACCGGCCTTTTTGAGATAATCTGCAATGGTCTTTTGATCAAGGGGAAGGCCCATGTCCGCACCAGTTAAGCCAGCGGGACTCATGGCGGAGGGGACATTATTTTCTTCCACACCGAATTTTTGTTGGTAGCGCCCTGTCATCAATCCAGCCCGGGAGGGGCCACACACGGCCGATGTGGTATAGGCCTGGGTGAATCGAACGCTTTCTTTGGCTAACTTATCTAAATTGGGGGTGTGAAAATTGGGACTGCCCTGGAAGCCAAAATCGGCATATCCAGCATCATCGGCAAATAAAAGAATGATATTGGGCTTTTTCGTCCCTACTGAGATTTCATCTGCCGGGAGATACGTGTAAATAAAAAACCCAACAGTGCATGTGGCTCTGAGTATTTTTTGTCCCATCCTCATTGCAGAAGATAATGGACATTGGTATAATTCAGAAAGGGTTAACTATCGCTATAAAGTTTACTAAACCTTGGAGGTTTAGTAAACTTGCGTTACTGGCTACCGTATTTGGCTTTACGATGGGCCGATGCACGCTTGTTGGCATCCAATTCCATTTTCCGCAATCGGATAGACTCCGGGGTAACTTCCACCAACTCGTCCTCGGCGATAAATTCAATGGATTGATCCAATGATAATTGTTTCGGTGGTCGCAACACCACGGTAGCATCGGATGAAGCGGCACGCATATTGGTTAATTTTTTCTCACGGGTGATATTCACGGATAGATCCTCAGTCCTATTCCGTTCACCGATGATCATTCCGTCATAAACATCGGTCCCCACATCCACAAACAGCTCTCCCCGATCCACCATTCCCAGACAGGCATAAGTGGTCACCTTTCCATTTCGATCGGCAATCATGGCGCCACTCACACGTTGGGGGATTGGACCGAACCAAGGGGCAAATCCATCAAATAATTTATTCATGATACCGGCCCCTTGCGTATCGGTCAAAAACTGACTGCGAAATCCTATCAATCCGCGTGATGGAATGACAAATTCCATGGATACCCGTCCATGACCGTGATTCACCAGATTGGTCATCCGCCCTTTTCGTGTGGATAATTTTTCTGTAATGACGCCTACTTTATCTTCAGGAATATCCAAGAACACTTTCTCCATGGGTTCCATGGTTTTTCCATCTTCTTCGTGGGTAATTACACACGGTTTAGACACCATGAATTCGAAGCCTTCACGGCGCATGGTTTCAATCAAAACGGCCATTTGGAGTTCACCCCGCCCTCTCACTTCAAACACATCTGTCCGTTCTGTTTTGTGAACCTGGAGGGATACATTTCCCAATGTTTCTTTATCGAGCCGTTCAATGATATTCCGGGATGTGAGGTATTTCCCTTCCTTCCCTGCAAATGGACTGTTATTCACATAAAAGAGCATGGAAACTGTGGGCTCGTCTATTTGGATACGGGGTAAGGCTTCCGGATTTTCGTTGGCTGAAATCGTATCGCCAATGGTCACCCCATCAATCCCGGCAACAGCAATAATATCCCCCGCTTCCAGCTCATCCACCTGGATTTTCTGGAGCCCCTTAAAGGTGTACAGGGCCGAAAATTTCTGACCATTTTTGATCCCATCAGCGCCGCAGAGGGCATAGGACTGGTTCATGGCCAAGGTCCCGTGGTTTAGCCTGCCGATAGCGACCTGCCCGACATAGGAATCATAGTCCAAATTGGTCACCAAAAATTGGGGTGTATGATTATCATCAGCCACCGGTCCTTCTATATTTTCTAAAATTGCATTGAATAAAGGTTTTAGGTCGGTTGAGTCATCGCCAATTTCAGCATGGGCGATCCCATCCTTGGCGATAGTATATAAAATCGGAAATTCAATTTGATCTTCAGTCGCATCCAGATCAATAAAAAGGTCATACACTTCATTGACCACTTCATCAATCCGTGCGTCAGCCCTGTCAATTTTATTGATGACTAGGATGACAGGGAGATTCTTTTCCAGTGTTTTTTTGAGGACAAAACGCGTTTGGGGCAAGGGCCCTTCACTGGCATCCACCAAAAGGAGGGCCCCATCCACCAGGTTCAGACTGCGCTCCACTTCGCCGCCGAAATCCGCGTGGCCGGGCGTATCCATGATATTGATTTTTACATCGTTATAATGGATGGCCGTATTTTTTGCTGAAATGGTAATACCGCGCTCTTTTTCCAAATCCATGGAATCCATGACACGGTCTTCCACCTCCTGGTGGGCGTGGAATGTGCCACTCTGTTTTAGGAGTCCGTCAACGAGGGTTGTTTTGCCGTGATCCACGTGGGCGATGATAGCAATATTGCGAAAATTATTTTTTCTCATGATAGGGTGGTGTTTCTCAAATTAAAATATTAAGGCCGAAATCAGCCCGGGAATTTCGGCCATTTATATGGAAATATGAATTTAATTAGTCAGGATAAACAATTAAATAAATGAAGAATAGTTTGTAACAATTTCTGTGCCTCTGATATTGGTCAGGGAAGAAGTAGTAACTATAACCTATTTCTTATCCAGATCGGTCACGCACCTAAAGCCTTGCACATCCTGAAACCATCTCACATCCGGTAAATTATTCCCGCGGTTGTACACGCGCAGGCCTTTATGCCAGCTATACCAATGGCCGCCACGTATCACCTTTTTATCACCCGTTTCGGGGCCCTTGGGATTATCCTCAGGAGAGACCGAATAATAGTCCCACTGGTACCAGTCCTGGCACCATTCTGCCACATTCCCTGCCATATCATATAGTCCATAACCGTTCGGCGCAAAACTGCCCACCGGTGCTGTACTATTTTTCCATTGATCCTTCCCACTCATTTTAGGCGGGCTACTGGGATCATATTCATCATCGTCTTTCCAATATTTAAGGAAATTGGCATCATCCTTTGTAATCCTATCTCCCCAAGGGTATCGCTTCCCTTTCAATCCTCCACGGGCCGCATATTCCCATTCGGCTTCCGTGGGTAACCGCTTACCCGCCCACTTGGCATAGGCGGAGGCGGCGTACCAATCCACATTCACGATGGGATGATCGTCAGTCGGTGAATAGATAGACAGCTTCCACCAGAAACGATTCCATTTGTATCCACTCTCTTGGACAAACTTCCTAAACTGCCCAACCGTCACCTCATATTTGTCCATATAAAAACTATCAATCTTAACGATATGCAAGGGCAAATTATCATCGACACCATCACCAAAAGGGTTCCCCATTTCAAATGTTCCTCCTGGTATGAGCACCATTTCACAACCACCTTTGGTCACATCGTCATTGGATTGTCCGACGGCTAACCCAATGATCAAAACGAAAATGGATATTAGTGTTCGTATCATGGATTTAAGGATTTATGCTCTAAAATTCCTGGTTTAGTTTACCCATGAAAACGGTTTAACGCAAAAAACGGATCGATCGGTTTTTGTCCGGTGACGAGATTAGCAACACATTCACCCAATGCAGGACCCATTTTAAATCCATGCCCCGAGCCACCGCCCACGAGCCAACAATTTTTGGCTTCCGGATGGTGATCAATGATGAAATGTTCATCGGGTGTATTCTCATATTGGCATACCCTTGAATCTACAATTTCGGCATTTTTCAATGCCGGGAACCGGTAAGACACATATTCTTTAGCCGCCGCTATTCCAGCTTTGGTTACATCACGCTCCCCTGTTTCCGGGTCGAAGGACTCTCCTCTTGTATCGTCAGCAAATTTAAAATCGTGATATTTTGAACCGGGGATGCCATAACGAATGGTTTTTCCGAAGTCTACCCACATGGGCATATTTTCGGACATATATTCCGTTGGTGTTTCAAAGAAAAATACTTCCTGGCGGGTAGGTTTAATGATGCCTTTTAAGCGTTCAGGAAATAATTGACTGAGCCAGGGCCCACAGGCAAAAACATAAACGTCGGCAATAAGAGTTGAGCCATTCGTCAATTCAATATTTTTCATTTCACCATTTTTGATCTTTCCCGGTTCCACAGCCAATTCCTCATAAGTACCGCCTGATTGAACAAACCAGTCCACCACAACTTTGCAGGCATGATTCGCTCTCAGGAATCCTGCTTCATGTTCATAGAAAAAGGTATTTAAATCTTCGATGTTGATTTGGGGATATTTTCGAGTGACTTCCCGTTTGGATAATTCATCTGTTTTTATTCCAACACCAGCCAATATGGGTAGAGACAGGCGGGCATAATCATCGGTGACACTGAACATCCACAATATCCCTGTTTTATGATATAGAAGTTCATCCCATTCTTCCTGATAAATCTTCCATAGTTCAAAGGAACGTGCGGTGAATTCGATATAGGGTCTGTCGGGACCATAAATACTGCGGATCATTCGTGATTCACCCCCGGAACTGGCTTTCAGATTCCCCGGACCATGTTGATCATACAAGGTCACTTCATGCCCGTCAGCCTGCAAATGAAATGCAGTCCAGGAACCAAAGGCACCGGCACCGATGACGGCAATGTTCATATCAAATGGAAAAGTTCAGCGGCCACCAACCGGATTGCAATCAAGGTCAGGGCCACTTTAAAGAGCATCCGAAACGTGGATTCAGGCAGTTTTCCCAGCATCTTTTTGCCGAATTTGGTACCGAAATAAACAGCGACAACTAAAGGAAGGAGCACTGACCATTGCGCGATATAATTCACGCCGAATATAAATATAAAAATGGGAATTTTCCCCAAATGCCCCACCGATTGGCAGGCGGCTTTGGTGGCAATCACATTTTCCTTGGTAAGGTCCTTATTAATAAAAAATGGTGCAATCAGCGGACCTGCGGCACCGATAAAAACAGTTACTAACCCGCTCAGTCCGCCCATCCAGAAAAAAGCGGTGTGATTTATAGATTGGCTTTTTTTCCGCAGGTATAAAAACCACAGGATGTAGATCCCAATCAGTGGTTTCAGTAAATCAATTTTAATCTCCGCAGCAGAGTTCACCCCAAAAACTTTGACCAATCCAAAAATAACCAGAGCCGACAGAAATAATCCCGGGATGATTCCAAAAGTGAATTGTTTAAAAATTGGTCGGTAAACATGCTCGCGGTACACGAGGGTACGGGTCATATTGCTCACCAACTGTATCACCCCATGGAGGGCCACCACCATATACCCCTCCGGAATCAAAACAGCCATAATTCCCAGAAGCGTAACGCCGCCCCCCATACCAATCACTGCCGAAAGCATAGATGTCAAGAAGGCTGCGAGGATGAGGATTATTGTTTCAATCATTCCTCCCTAACCTTCAGAAGGTATTATAAAATAAAAAATTCATGTTGAAGCTCAACAAGATCGATGGAGAAAAAGCAGCAATGTTCAAGATATTGGTTTTCAGAATAGTATGAAAGTTTGTGGTCAGGCACTCGGGCGGGTAAAAACCGGTTCAAAGGGCGTTGACAGCGATGCATCGTAGGTATATCCCTCCTGGTTAAATCCCTGGATATCTTCTACCCTATCTAATCGGTTTTGTATGATAAAGCGAGCCATCATGCCGCGGGCACGCTTGGCATAAAAGGACATCATCTTGGGCGTACCATTTTTGATTTCTTTAAATACCGGTGTAATGACATCCGCCTTTAATAAATCAGAGTTTATGGCTTTAAAATATTCCACCGAAGCACAATTGATAATCACCTTTTGGTTATGGATATCCAACTGCGCATTGAAGGCTTCTGTTATTTGGTTTCCCCAAAATTGGTATAAATTTTTCCCATGATTGGATTTGAGCTTTGAGCCCATTTCCAATCGGTAGGGCAACATGAGATCAAGGGGGCGCAGCACCCCATATAACCCCGACAGGATGCGGAGATTATCTTGTGCATACGTGATGTCTTCTTTGGAAAGGGATTTTGCATCGAGCCCCAGGTAGGCGTCTCCCATGAATGAAAAAATGGATTCACGCGCTGAATTTGGATCAAAGGGCAGTCGCCAAGATTGAAAGCGTTCCCAGTTTTGTTCAGCCAGTTTCTCACTAATGCCCATAAAGGATTGGAGCTTTGGCGGATCAAATTCTTGTAGCAGGGTTACCAGTTCTTTGGCGCGATCTAAAAAATCACATTGCGTGAAGTGACCATTAATTGTTTGGGACTCGGTGGACAGTTTTTTTGCAGGAGAAAGGATCGTAATCATTCAGTAAATTTAAATCGCAACACGTACAGGATTATAATTAAAAAGCCTTTAAAACAAGTATCTTTAAAAGAGAACCAGGGATAGTTATTCTAATGGAATTACCATCCCTGGTCCGCACTGAAACCCTCCCCGACAACTTAATGCCAGCTCGTTCACCTCTTTATCCAAAGAGGACTGTTCAGCTCGAATATTCCTGAAATCAGGCGAACCTTTTTTCATTCATATTCTTGATGAAATATATCCGATATCCACCATTTTTCTCAAGTGGTTTATTATTTTTATTCACACACCGGTTTTACATAGCCTTCTTTTAGTCATTACCGAAGGTGGGCCAGCCCTAAGAGGGCCTGAGTATGAGGATGGGCCGGATTCGCAAGAACCTCCGCCGTTTTACCAAACTCTACTCCCCTCCCTTCATACATCACCAACAGGTTATCCACCCAAGATGAAATCATTGCTAAATCATGTGAAACAATTATTATCGATAGATTTAACTCATCCCTCAAACCAGAAAGCACCCGTAAAATCTCCAGTTTTTTAGGCGCATCTAAAGCAGTCGTTGGTTCATCAGCGATTAAAACGGCGGGGTTTCCAGCCAGGGCCGCCGCCAATGCTACCCTCTGCAGCATCCCACCCGATAGCTCGTGTGGGAAGGCCTGAGACACGCGTTTCCAGTCTTCCAACCCTACAAGTCTGAGAAGCTCAAATACCCGCTTTTTACCGGCAGTTTTATTCATTCTCCATTCCAGGGACAGAGCATCAAAGACCTGTTGGCCACAGTTCATAACCGGATTCATGGAGGCTAATGGTTCCTGAAACAGCATCCCGATTCCCTGGCCTCTCACCACTTTAAGGCAGTCAGCAGATGCTGTCACAATATTGATTTCTTCCCCTCGCCCGTTCTGAAATACAGCCTCTCCTGATATAGAAAACTCCGACGGTAATAATCGTAAAAGGGCTTTACAGAGCAGACTCTTCCCGCCCCCCGATTCACCGACAATCCCCAGCGTTGCACCCCGTTGTAAATTAAAGTTCATTTGCTTAAGGATTTGGTTGGAGCAACCATTGCGGTTGAGTGTCAATCCAAAATTGCGGACATCTAAAATAGAATCTGATCCAGGGAAAACCATTTTTTACAACTGACCTATAGCCCGTTCTGGTAAACGTTGGCGCTTTCCAAAAGCGTTTTCGTATAAGGGTGTGTCGGACAATTAAACAGTGTTTTGGTCTCAGCCATTTCCACGATTTCACCCTGCTTCATAACAGCAATCCGATCGGCTAAAAATTGTACAAGGCGCAGATCGTGAGAAATGAGCAGGTAAGTTAGGCCTTTCTCCTGCTTTACGTTGGCCAGGAGATTGAAGAGATGGGCCTGGATCGATAAGTCCTGGATCGCAACCGGTTCATCCAGAATAATCAGCTCGGGCTCTGCTGCCAATGCCCTGGCGATACAAATTCGTTGTTTCTGACCGCCGCTTAACTGATTAGGGAACCGGTCGAAATGCTCATCATTAAGCCCCACAGTAGAAAGTAAACGGAGAGTTTTCCTCTTTCGTGTCACGGGGTCATTTTTGGGCTGGAACGAAAAGCCATCGGCAATCGCATGCCCGACTCTTTTTCTCGGACTCAGGGCACTGTTTGGGTCCTGGAATACGGGTTGGATCCTGCGCCGCATCCTATTCAAGTTCTGCCCTTTTAAGGCCCAAATATCACAGTTATCAAACAGGATCCGGCCATTGGATGGCTTAATAAATTTTAAGATAGACATTGCCAGTGAAGTCTTCCCGCTGCCTGTTTCTCCGACAATGGCAAAAGTTTCACCTTTTTTAATTGTGAATGAAACGCCTTGCACTGCATGAATGGCCGAGGCCCTGAAGCCAGGGAAGCCACGCCTTCTGCGGTAGGTTATTTTCAGATTATCTATGCTGAGAAGCGGATGAGTTGTTTCCATCAATCTGCTCGTTCATTCGATCTGCGCGGATCCAACACATCCCGCAAACTGTCTCCTAAAAGATTGAACCCTACGACAGTCAGCACGACAGCCATACCCGCAAAGGTAGAAATCCACCAAGTGTTGAAGGGGTCGAAGCGTCCCTGTCTAAGGATCGTTCCCCAACTCGCATTGGGGGGCTGTACTCCGAGGCCTAAAAAACTCAAACTTGATTCCACCAATATCATGGTACTGATAAGAAGGGTTACGAAAACGATGACCGGTCCCATGATATTTGGAAAAATATAGTTTACAATAATTTTACGCCGGTGCATCCCTAAAGCAATGGCCGACTTAACATAAAGCATTTCCCGGATTACGATCACCTCACCCCTAACTACCCGTGCCACTTCCATCCAAGATAAAAGACCCAATATAGTTACTGTCATCCAACTTGATGATGACCCGAACCCGATAGCTAATAAGATCACGAATAAACGGGGAAAGCCCAGGAGTACATCTACAAATCGCATTAATAGTTGATCAATCCACCCGCCAGCATATCCAGCGACGGTACCCACAGCAGTTCCAATGCCTACCGCTATGATTGTTGCAATCAGGCCAATTCCGAGGGACACTCGGGCTCCCCACAATATGCGGCTTAATAAATCCCGACCATAAAGATCAGTCCCCAGTAGGTGGGATAGTGAAGGGGGTTGTGATAAGAGCTTTAAATTTTGAAGGGTTGGGTCATGGGGAGATAAAAAAGGCGCCAACAGAGCCCCCAAAGATATTATAGAAACAATCAATACCCCCACCCTTGCAGAGCGGTTGTGCCATAATTGTTTTAATATTTCTCCCATCGTTAACTGTAGGATTCCGCTTTTATTCTTGCCCGGGGATCTGCAATTGCATATCCTATGTCTGCCAGAATATTGCCCAGGACAACTGTTATAAATGCCACGGTACTGGTGGCTAAAATAACGGGGTAGTCTCTCCCCATAGCAGCATCAAACATGACCCGCCCCATCCCTGGGAGAGAAAAAATGACCTCTATAACTACGGCACCGCTAAAAAGGGCAGGAAGAGTTAAGCCAAGCAGACTGATTAAAGGAATAAGCGCGTTTCTAAATCCGTAGGTGAAAACAATCCTAGCCTCAGCTATACCCCGCGCTCGGGCGGCCATGACGTAATCAGAATCGAGTGCTTCGATCATGCTGGTACGGACAAACCTGCCAAATGTGGCTGCAGTGGCTAAACCCAAAGTGGCAACGGGTAAAATTAAATGCTTCGCATAATCCCCTATTCGTTCCGCCATGGTTAAATTATCATGATATACCGAAACAATTTGTGATGCGGGAAGGATGTTTAATTTTATGGTAAATAGTCCTAAAATCATTGTCCCCAGCCAAAAGGTTGGCATCGAATAAAAAAAAAGCATCATTGTTGTGATGCTTCGGTCTGCCCATGATCCTTGCATCAAAGCAGAAGCAATCCCGGCACCAATACCTAAGACCAAACTCAAGGACAAGGAAACTCCGACCAGCAATAGAGTGGGCGGAAGTGCATCCATTACAATTTGGGCTGCAGCCCGGCTGCCATTAAACGAATTCCCAAAATCGAATGAAAAAAGAACATTTTTAATCCATGTTAAATATTGGACAAAGAGTGGTTTATTGAGCCCAAACCGTTCGACGATTCGCGTTTTTACTTCCGGCCCCATGAAAGGGTCCAAGAAATAGGCCGCTGGGTCACCGGAGGCCAGATGAATGACAAAAAAAGTGATGGTGAGACCAATAAATACTACCGCCAGAGAACTCAAGAGTCGCCTTAGCCCATAAGCAAGCATTCAACTGGCCCTATGACCCCGCTTGTCAACCTCGTTCCATTCTTCGCGGGGTATCCACCAGTTCTCCACATTTGTGTAAGCACCTCTTTTGTCAAAAATAGCGCCCTTAAAGCGGTTATGAAGGGCCAGCGCTTCCACTTTATAATAAAGCCACGTATAGGGTAAATCGGTAGAGAGATGTTTAGCGATCTTATTCCAATACCGTTGGGCAGTCTTTCGGTTAAGCGACTGTTTCGCCACCGCTTCCCAGCCGTCAAACTCAGGAGATGTAAAACTGGTAAAATTAAAGGGGGTCAGCAGCGTGGCGCTGTGAAATAGAGGTGTAAGTTCAACCTTTAACCCCACGTTCCAGCCAATCAGGGCTGCATCAAAATCCTTTGTAGGAAGCAGCCGTCCAAAGAGCAATCCCGGTTCTACAACCCTGGGGGTCATTTCTACACCAATCCCCTTGAGTTCCTCCTGGATGATGGTAAGGGCTTGTACCCTGCGTTCATTCCCGCTGTTGGTAACCATCTCAAAGCTAAATTTTTCACCATTTTTATCGCGTATTCCATCCCCATCCAAATCGACCCATCCCTCTTCTTTTAGGTATTGTTTCGCGAGGTTGGGGTTATAGGGCCATACCGTGTTTGCCTGTGAATCATAGGCCCATAAAATGGGCGAGATAGGACCATCCATTTGTATACCCAAACCATGATTTACAACTTTCGTAAGCGCAGCGCGGTCAATTGCCATGGTTAAAGCAGCCCTCACTTTCTGACTGCCGAAAAACTTATTCGGCTTAAGCAAATGGTCCATATCGGGCTTTTCACCCCCAGCTTGGGCCATCACCTTGGCATAATTATCGGGATCGATTCGGTTCCACCCAATAAAATCATACTGTCTGCCCAAGTACCGGATCGGCCGAATGGCGGTACGGCCCGCATCCCAATCTGCCTTTAAAGTAGTAAAATTCCTGGGGGGCACACCCTCCATAAAGTCTACATCGCCACTCTTTACCTGATGCCACAAATTCACATCATCAGGGACAACCTTAAATGTAATTCCATCCAGATGCGGTTTCCCTTGTTTGTAATAACCCACAAATTTTTCCAGGACTATCGTCTGTTGACTCTTCCATTTTTTGAACCGGAAGGGACCTGTTCCAACCGGATTCCGATTGAATTCAGACTCATGTATATTTTTCGGATTAATTTTATTTAACAAATGTTTGGGGACGATATACCCTTCAACCGCATCCATGAGCATCGTTGGTGTTTTGCGGGAAAACCACATGATTACGGTGGAATCATTGGGCGTTTCTACGATGCGAATATTTTTTTTGTATGAAATACCACTCCACGCAACTTCAGGGTTAGTCTGCAGACGATAAGTAAAGGCGACATCATGGGCGGTGAAAGCAGTACTGTCATGCCATAAAATATCGGTGCGAAGGTGAAATGTAATCGCTGTACTATCTTTGCTAAACTCCCAGTTTTTGGCCATTTGAGGGGAAAAACCAACCAGGTCTTCATTGAAGTCTGCCAATCGTCGGAAAACCAGGCTTATAATATCTTCAGCAGGTTTTGTCAGTGCTGTCAAAGGATTTAATGCATCCGGTTCTCCAGTTAAACCAACAACCAGGGTTCCACCTGGGATTATATCTTTTTCTGAGTAGGTTATTTCAGTGGACGGTATCTTACCCCCATGCCCCTTTCCGCAAGCGGACAAGTAAACCAAGGCTGTTAAAATAATGCTGCATAATACCTTTTTGTTATATACTGAATATAAGTGGTCCATTTTTATGTTAATTCCTTTAGTTTTTACGCTTCAGTTTTAGATAATTGGGTGGCTTGGGAAACGACCGCTTGGATACTTTCCACCGAAAAAGGCTTGGTAAGCGTAAAATCAATTACTGAGGCCAGATTTTCTTCTTCTTTTAGATTAACATTCCACCCTGATAGTAAAATAACCGGAGTATTTGCCTTAATTATTTTAATTTTCTCGGCCACCTCTTGACCACTCATTTCCGGCATACCCAGATCTGTGATAACAACATCATAATGGTTATTCTTAAAATGGTCGAGCGCATTAAAAGCCGATGTAAAACCCGTAACTTCGTGGCCAATATCTTCCAACAGCTCCCTTGTTCCATCTAATACATAGTCCTCATCATCAATAATTAGAATTTTACAGCGGAAATTTTCAGATGGTTTTTCATCTGTTGCCTTAACGATCCTTGTTTCGGTGCTAGGAAATGTGACGGTGATAAGCGTTCCTTCTCCAACCTTACTTTCTACATGAACCTGACCTCTATGTCTTTTAACAGTTCCAAAAACCTCCGTCATTCCCAACCCGGTTCCGCTCATACCCTTGGTGGTAAAAAAGGGGTCGAAAATTCTATCTAACACCTCTTCCGTCATACCAACACCAGTATCCTTGAATTGAATCAGAATTTGATTATCCATTTTTTCCATTGTAATTGAAATAATTCCCCCTTCAGGCATGGCATCCACTGAATTGAAGATTAAATTGGTAAAAGCATTCCGCAAATCAGATTGATTTCCCATGATTGTAAAATTGCGGGGTAAATTGAGAACAACTTCAATGATTAAACCCTTCATTTCACTGGAATCACTCCATTTCGGTTGAGTGAGCGCTACAACATCTTCAATTAATAGTTTAAGTTCGACCATTTCAAAATCCAGGTCTGGTCTTGTACGGGTAAAATCTTGAATTCTGCGGATGGTTCGTGCGCCACCATTGGCAGCTTTTTGTATAATTTCAAGATGTTTCAGCAGTTCTGGGTCTTCAATCTGCCGTTTCATAATTTTAACCTGGCCCAGCACACCGGTTAATGTATTATTGAAATCATGGGCCACTCCGGCGCTAATCTGACCAATAGCCGTTAACTTTTTATCTTTAGCAAACTGATCTTCAATTTCTCGTGTCTCACTCACGTTCCGCCCAACTAACACAAATCCTAAAAACTCATTGGTATCGGAAAAAATGGGGTGTGTTCGTTCTTCGAAGTATTCGTCAAATCGTTTATCAAACGTATTCAAAGGCACCAGCGTCCCGCTCTCCAGTGTAGCAGGCAAGGGACAGTCAAGACAGGGCTCGCATTTATTTCGAAAGACTTCATAACATTTTAAGCCGATAATGCTATTTCCTTTTCCGAATACAACATCGGCTGCTTTATTACTCTCAATTATTTCGTGATCGGGAGTAGTAAGGAAGATGAAGTCTGTCAGATGATCTAAAATACTTCGGGAGTGTATTAGCTACGATTTAATCTGACACATTTGGCAATAAAAAGTGGTGGCCATGT
>CAYFJU010000028.1:0-34074 GCA_964343505.1 uncultured bacterium | reverse complement strand
ATCTCCAGTATTTAGGCCAGTTTGATTCGGCCAGGGTGGACTCAGCCTTTGGTTTACTGGAACAGGCCCTGATCCTGGAGTCAGGTGTAACCCCAGGCAGTAATCATACAGCAGGAAAAGAACGGCGGAGAAGATCACAGGAGGTTTACCGGGAGATCACCCTGAACTTCAAAAACACCGATGCAGCAAAATTAGCCAAACTGTACTTGAATGAATCATGGGATGACCCAACCATAGAACAATCCAATACAATCCCCGAAAGCTTTACCCTTTACCCTGCTTATCCCAATCCCTTTAATCCCAGTACAACCATTCAATATTTCCTTCCTGAAAATGGTCATGTTTCCTTGACCATCTATGACCTCTTGGGAGAAGAAGTGAAAACACTGGTCAATGGCAATGTGGGAACAGGTTTTCAGAAAGTGCAATGGGACGGCACAAATCACAATGGCAATCACGTCCCGGCCGGAATGTACTTTTATAAACTCACGGCTCAATCCTATGAAAGTAGTGAAGTATTTTCAAAAAGTATGAAGATGGTTTTTTTGAAGTAAATTCCTGATTTAAAGTTGGTTCTGTCCTGCTTGAATATATTCCCGACCATGGGTAAACTCCGGCGAGTCAGACCATGGCCAAATACCTCCCATACACCGCCACCCCCATTCTGGTGGGGTTCGGCCTCTTTTTCGCCCTCAAGGGCCAATACTGGATGTGGGTCTATGAAGCCATTTTTTCTTCATTCATCATTTTCGGGGACCTCTTTTTCGGGGATGACCGCTCCAGACCGAAATCCCCTTCCACCAAGATCCTGAATCTTTTACTCTACATCAACCTCCCCCTTTTGTTTGCTGTCGTTGCCGTATCCGTTTGGATGGCCGGTGATCTGCCCCTACCCGCCTGGGGTAATTCTTTTATGGCCGCCAGGGATGCCACAACACCAATTCACTTGGCGGGCTACATCTTCGTTATGGGACTCATGGTCGCTTCAGCCGGAACGAATGTGGGGCACGAACTCACCCATCGGAAAAGAAATAAATTCGATATGTTCTGGGGCAACTGGCTCCTGGCCCTCACTTGGGATTGCGCCTTTGCCATCGAACATGTTTACGGCCACCATAAATATGTGGCCACGCCCATTGATCCCGCCACCGCCAAGCGCGGACAGAATCCGTACCACTTTATTCTCCGCTCTACTTTCCTGAGTCACCGAAATGCCTGGATTATTGAGAATAACCGCCTGAGAAAAAGGGGGGAAAGACCCCTAGCTATCTCCAATCGCATGATCATTGGCTATTTTCGTTCAGGGATACTCACAGCGGCGGCTTATCTCATAGGCGGATGGATGGGAATGATTGTATTTCTATTGATCGGCATAGGCGGCAAGGTCATGCTGGAAGGTGTGAACTATATGGAACATTACGGCTTGATCCGGGAAGAAGGGGCGCCCATCCTTCCGAAGCATTCATGGAATACAAATCGGCGTATCAGCAGTTTTTTTCTTTACAATTTGACCCGCCATTCTTCCCACCATGAAAATGCATCTTTAGAATATTGGGAACTGAAGGCTTACCCCGATGCCCCGGAGATGCCGGCGGGGTATTTATCCTGTGTGTACCTAGTCCTGTTTTTTCCTTGGCTCTACCACCGCATCATGGCACCCAAACTCAGGGATTGGGATGAAAATTATGCCAATTCAAAAGAAAGGGAATTGGGCCAACGGCAAAATATTGCCAGCGGTCTCCCCTACCTGAATCCCGCCTGATTTCCGTTTTACCTTATAACCCTTTCCGCGCTGAGGTAATGACTACGGATCATTTTCGCTGTTTTATGTTTACCTGTATGACTCCATCCGGGGGGCATGACCAAATACATGAATTTATTTTTTAGACCGGGAGCAGCAAATATATCTTTGGCTAAAACTACTATTTCTCCAAAATACACGTCTAAAAAGTTGCCGGTGTCCATTGGTCGGGTAATGCCGTATTCAATTTTGATATCCTGCTGAACATCCTGATAGGTCCCAAAAACCTTATCCCATATATTGAGCAGATTACAATAATTGGTATCCATATATAAGGGATTCCGGGCATGGTGAACCCTGTGATGGGATGGAGTGAGTATAAACCGATACAGAAAACCCAATTTTGCATCTTTCATCAGGTTTTCTCCAACATGGATGAAGGCACCATAGGTCCCATCCACAAACATGATGAAAAATAGGATTTCAGGCTGCACTCCCAAAAGAATGCACACCGTGGTTCGGATGGTGTCCGCATAGGGCGCTTCCAGGAAAAAGTGGGCATGGGTCACGGATAAATTCATATCCTCCGGGGCATGATGGGTTGAATGCAAACACCAAAACAAGCGTACCTTATGGGCCAGATAATGGTAAACGAAGTGGCCCAGTTCCCACACGATATATCCGTAAATTAGCCAATACCAGGTGAAGCTTGTTTTGAATGGAGCGTATCTTTGAAAAAGGCCAATACATAAAGTCACCATGGCAATGGCGATGAAGCGCCCCGCAAAGCGATTGAATACATAGATCAAAAAATTTACTTTATATACTCTGGTCTGGGTTTTTTTATAGATGAGGCCCAAGATCAATTCAAAGAGTAGAAGCAGTGGGATGATCGGGTAAATGAGCGACACGACCCCATCATAGGTCCGAAATGCACTGTAATTGCCGGCTTTGAGAATTTCCATGGCCTGGGTGATTCCCAAAAAGCCAATAACCTCATTCCAAATTGTTTCAAAGATTTCCATAGGTAAGGTGTTCCCTTAAATATCCATTAGTTGGGCTTATAAATTATATTAAAAGTAAACGCTTTTAAAATGCAAAAACGACCGGCGGACTTCCCTAACCGGTCGCTTAATCCAGTTTTATTCCTGCTTAACCAGTATTAGTGAGGTCGTATCACTGTTGAAAGCCGTGAATATCCCCAAGCCGCCATTGATATTGGAGTAGGGTTCATTCAAGTCCCGGGAATTCTGCCCGCTGGACTGATACAGGAGTACATAATCGGTTTGAACGTGAAACAATACAATGTCGTGCTTTCCGAAATGGGTGATGGTACTGGCAAACACGGTATAGGTCGTATCCACGAAAGGCTGGGAAACAAAGCGTCGCCAGCGTGGGGGCAGGGTGCGTTCCAAAGGCTCCGGGTCGGTTTCCACATTATCCATCAATAAATAATGGTATTCGTCTTCAGGATTGCTCCAATTCAGTTTAACCCGATTTGAGTCGGCGAAGATCCAACGGATATAATCAACGTTCCGGTTAAAGGTTGGAACAAACAAGGTATCCACAGTGGAAAAAAAACTGTCAGGTTTCACAGGGACGACCGCCTCGGCGGTTAAATGCTGATCCATATAATTCACTTCCAGTTTGAATGAATCTCCTTGGGCTACAATGAGATCTTCTCCGGGATAATGGTAGGTGATGCTGAAGGTCGTATCCGTTTCAGTGGTATCATAGGTATGGACGGGTTCCAGGACAAATTCTTCTGCCCCCCGCTTTAGGATTACCTCTGCCGAATCGATGGGAATTGCTGTTTCACTTTCGTCATCCAACGCCAGTGTGGACGCCAAGATCACATCCTTCACAGGTTGCCCAGCATAAAGGTATCCCCTGACGACAATCAGGTTTTCATCGAGAACCGGGGCCAGGTCATCCTCACAACTGACAGTTAAAAAGGCGATACTAAAAAGTGCTGAGAAAAATAATTTGTTATTCATCGGTTTCCCTTACTTTAATGTCACTTTAAAGAATAATGTAATCGTCATGGGCAATAGCATGACATCCGACACAACTACCGGGATCACCTCAAGGTCATATTCCCTATAATTCACATTTTTCCTGTTATACACATTGAAAACCGATAAGCCTACATCCCACTTAAAATCGGGTGTTTCCAATTGACGGAACACACTCAGGTCCATGCGGTGATAATCGGGGAGACGGTATTCATTTTTACCACTCACATGGATATAGGTGAATTCATCCCCATTCAAAAGGGGCAGGTAATACCGGCTCTGGGGGGTCGTGTAAGGTGTCCCCGTGGCATATACCAGGGTCGAGGCAAAATTCCAGGGACCCCATTTATAGGTCCCCACTAACTTGGCTTCGTGGGTTTTATCATGGCTGGCAGGATAGGGCTCCGGCGCCAAGGCGCCAAAATCGTATTTCACATTGGCATAGGTGTAACTGAGCCAGCCATTAAAAGCGCCTGATTTTTTCTGGGCTAAAAACTCCATCCCTTCCGCATATCCATCGCCGAAGAAAAAGTAATTCCCGTAATCAGCCAATTCCTGGAAGCGCCGCGTATATTCCACCAGCCCATCCAGGTATTTTCGGTAGCCTTCAATTTCAAATAGGTAAGTCCGTGTTTCATATTTCACACCCAGAATTTGGTGCTCCGCTGATCCAGCAGGAATATTATCATCCGATACGAGCCAGAAATTCGAATTCCCCTGAAGCACATCTTCCAGGACAATATTATTGATGAATTGGAAATAATTCCCCCAGGCGCCCTTGAATGTCAGGTGTTCGGTCGCATTCCATGTCAAAAACATTCTTGGGGAAACAAAGACCGAATCGGTAGCCAAATCCATGACATAAAGACTATCCAGCCCTATCTGTGATGTGGTCCGCACCCCCAAACCTAAGGTTAAGGAGGGGATAATATTCCAACGGTCTTCCATGTATAGACTGGCTAAAAAGGTATTGGATTCCAAGTCCAAAATCTGAATAGTGTCATAGATGGCTATATCATAATGGGTGCCCAGGTTAGTGAGTTCCAGACCAAACTCAAGGATATGTTTCGCACTGGCATGATATACATTATCAATTCGGAAAGATTGGTCCCTGGCCCCATTCCCCTCCCCGATTTTAAATGATCTGTTGCCCCCGCCCTGGAGGTATAAATGGCGGTTGTAATTACTTTTAAATTGAGATGTACTGAACAAAGCTTGGGAGGACATGCGGTCGGTCCAGCGGTGATTCCACCGGAGGCTCACGCCCAGGTTGCCCCAATCCGTATTGTTGTCATCCATCAATGTAATCGTTTGCTGGTTGCCCCCGCCACCACCCCCGCCACCGGGACGTTGACGCACACCGGTGGTCTCACGGGATTCATTCAAAAAATCCTTGCCACCATACATACTCATACTGATCACGTCCCTGTTCCCTGGCGTGAAGGTGACCTTATTGTGCAGATCATAAAAATAAAAGGTGGGGAAGATCTGCTGCTGAAATGCAGCTTCATCATCAGGATTTTGACGGTTGATCCGACGCCGGTTATTAGCAGGACCTTCATCATCACCAGTCACAAATTCATACATTTTGTCGAAGAAGGGGCTGGACATAAAGTCCGAATAAGACCGGCGGAAAGACAAAAGCCAGCTGCCGCCCAAAACAATCGGTGTTTCATACAATAATTGGGTGGACATGAGGTTGGCCCCAAGGCCGAATTGGCGGCGGGTCAGATCTCCGTTTTTACCGGTCATGTCTATTACACTGGAGAGCCGCCCGCCATATTTTGAGGGGAAACCGCCTTTATATACCTGCACGTCTTTAATCGCATCGGCGTTGAAAGCGCTGAACATTCCAAAGAAATGATCCACATGGTAAATATTCATTCCATCCAACAATATCATATTCTGGTTAGAAGCACCGCCGCGGACATTAATCCCGGAGGAGCCGTCACCGGTACTGCTGATCCCCGGCAATAATTGGAGTGAACGAAAAATATCCACTTCACCCATATTGGGCAACAGTGCCAATTGTCTTGGAGAAATAGTTACTTTACTGACTTCATCGGCGCTTTTCATGATTTGGTATTCATCGGCAATTACATCCACCGCCTGGAAATTCAATGCTTCCATTTTCATACGAATATCTAATGGCCTTTTGGGACTTGAATTATCATATGGAATAGTAACTGTGCGATAGCCGATGTAGGATATCATCAGTGAGCATGGCACGGCGGGAATGTCAACCAGTACGAATTGGCCATCTGAATTGGTGGTGATTCCCCGATCCATCCCGATGACGACAATATTGGCATAAGGCAGCGGCTCCAGGTTGTCCATGTCCAGGACCACCCCGGAAATGTCCTGAGTTCTGTTTTGACTAAGGGCGATTGATAGGAGAAAAACCCCAAAAATAAATCTTCTCATCAATTTATTCTCCCGCGTTGACCTTTTTTCCCTCTCCGTTGTCCCAAGCCCCTGTCTTTCATCCGTTTCCGTCTTTCATTCTTTTGGGCTTTTAATTCTTTTTTGTATTTTTTAAACTGTTTCTTATTCAGGACTTTCTTGATCTTTTTATCCCGGGCCTTTTGTTTGTCCTGCATAAGGGCCATCATTTCCATGGGGTCACCGGTGGGCGTTTCCCGCAGGGCCATAATTTTATTCCTGAAATTTTGTTGGATATCGGCCATTTGTTTGGACTGCGCTTCGGTCAGGTCCAGTTTTTTAACCCAGTCGATGGGTTCCGGTCTTTCCCTCATCCGGCCCTGGGCAGATGCGGGTATGGTCACCAGTATAAATAATATGGTAAATAAAATGCGGGATTTCATAGCCACCACTCCTTGTTGTGAAATAATTTAACCCTTTAGACGATCCTGGTTCATAAAAGTTAAAAAAAAGGGCCGACGGATCGGCCCTAATAAAAATGGTGAATATTTGGTTTTATTGTTTGGGAATAAAATTCAAAGCGAGTGAATTGACACAATATCGGAGTCCTGTGGGTTTGGGCCCATCTTCAAAGACATGCCCTAAGTGGGAATCGCATCTGGCACAAGTAATCTCGGTCCTGATCATGCCGTAGCTCCTATCCCGTTTTGTATTCACTCTTGTTTCATCCAAAGCATCAAAAAATGCGGGCCAGCCCGAACCTGAATCATACTTTGTCTCTGAACTAAATAATTCACTATCACATCCGGCGCAGGTATAAGTGCCTTTCTCCTTATGTTTATAATATTTTCCTGTAAAGGCCCTTTCCGTCCCCTTTTCTCGCAAGATTTGGTATTCTTCAGGTGTGAGGCAAATCTGCCATTCTTTATCCGATTTTACAACTTTGTCCATGAGTTGTCCTTTGGGTGGTTCTTTTTTGGTTTGGCCGATAAGGATAATGCCAGCCAAAAGGAGTAATGTTATGGTGAGTAATTTTTTCATGACGAATTTATCTCTTGCCCCTATATACAAATTTACACGGGTTTGAGTTCCATTGCAGAGAGATCGATGTGGTTTTTTACATTATTTAATAGTCCCCTCTCCCGCCTACGCTAAAGCTTCGGACGGGTAAACAAGAGGGGACTTATTAATGGGTTAACTTTTGTCACAGTTTATCTATGTTGGTTCGTCGGTTTTCCTTTATCATACAATTACGCTTTCCAATCTTTTTTTCCGTGATTCCCAATCAGGCATCACCCTGGTTAATAATGAATAATAGTCCTTCCCGTGATTGAAATATTTCAAATGACAAAACTCGTGCATAATCACATATTCGATGCAATGAGAAGGCGCTTTTATAAGATGAGTATTCAGTGAAATGTTTCCATTCCTGGAGCAGCTTCCCCAGCGGGTCTTCATTTTTCTAATTTTAATCATTGGCATGGGAACCCCATATTTCTCCAAAATGCCAAGAACAATTTTCACTTTTTTATCAAAATACTGTCTGGCATGTTCCAGATACCATTTTTCTAAGAGCTTTTTGACCACCAAGCCGTCTTTATTCTCTGTCCTGACCTGAATAAATCCGCCGGCCATCTTCACAGAATTTTCTTTTTTATCCTTTATGACTTTAAGCCGGTACTGGCGGCCTAAATAATAAAAGGATTCACCGCTGACATATTCTTTTTCATAAATCTCAGGCCGTATCGCATCAAACCGGTCAATCTGCTTCAATATCCAGGGCGCTTTATGTTTTACTTTGGAAAGTACTTCATCTATAGATTTGCCTATTGGTGATCTCACATAAATGGATGAATCCGGCTTAACGGTGATACCAAGGGTTTTGCGATTGGACTTAATTAAATCAAACTCGATGCATTTCTTACCAAAATAAATTGAATGTTTAATGGGTTCAGTCTGCATAGCGGATTAAAGCAATTTCTACTATTTTGTCCAGGATTTTATCAATATCATCGTAGCTCATATTCAAACTATGTTTATCAGATAAATCATATAAGTAGTCTTCTATTTTGTTTTTTATTTGATTTTGCACGTCCCTGTTTCTGGTCCAATCAATTATTTTATATGTACGGATTATTTCATCAATATCGAGAGCAGATTGAACATTTATTCCATCCTTTTCCTGGATGTAATTTGAAAATATGTTCTTGGTTACGCCGTAAAAGGCCCTGGGGATATCTTCATGAATTAAGGCTTCCGGTGTGTCCTCATCCCGCCTGTTCCTGACTGTTTGCATAACCTTTGTCGCCTTTTGCAGATATTGCGCACCTGAAATCCTGGCTTTCCGGTAATCATCGATGACATCTTGGAGTATTTTTGAAAACTTTTTATAAAAGTAGGGATCTTCATCCATGCGCTCGTTTATGGTTTTTAATGTTCGGTAGGCAATCGTATCGGCTTTAGCATCTTCGCCAATTACTTCCACAACCTCCGCATCAAATTTCTCCTGATCAAAAATCGGTACGACTTCCGTAATCGTTTCCACTTCATCGGATGTAACATATGTGTCAATTAACTTTTTGACTCTCGTCTCATATTCCTTAAAGTCAACCACTTCGGCATACCGCCTTTTTACTGATGAACGAAGATTGATGAAATATTTTAAGTCGTCTTTGTATTGTTGGATTTTATCTTCAGGCGTGTTTTTATAAAATTGGACGGAAGACAGTGACACCTGCAATGTTTTGGAATAGGCCGTTAATTTATCATAAAACTTCCTTCGCAATGCTTCATCCGCCAGAAGCCTTTCATAGGATTCTTCATCCAATTTATTCTCGATAGTTTTAAATAGGTCATGCAGTTCGGAATGCTTTTGACCCAGCGTTGCCACTTCCTTATTAATATTCGTCAAGGTACCGGCTAAATCGGCTTCATTAAAATCTTCCAGCGCCCGGTATTCAGTTAACGCCTTATCCAGGTTTTCAAGGATACCGTAATAATCAATCACAAACCCGTAATCTTTCCCTTCATACAGTCTATTCACCCTGGCAATGGCTTGCAGGAGGGTGTGGTCCGTCAATTTCCGATCCACGTACAATACTGTATTCCGGGGTGCATCAAACCCGGTGAGTAATTTCTCCACGACGATGATAATCTCCAATTCGTCGGAGTTCTTAAACTTGTCTCTCAATTTTCGGTCATACGCTTCCGGAGTGTGGTATTTTTCCATCATTTTATCCCAGAATCGTTGGACTTCATCCGTTGAATCACCATAAGCTTCGGCATATCCTTCCCTGCGATCCGGTGGCGATATCAACACTTCCGTGGACACAATGCCAATCTCATCAAAGAATTCTTTGTATTTAATCGCCGTTAATTTATTGGGCGCTGTTAGTTGTCCCTTATATGGGGTACCTTGAAACGAATTTTGATAATGTTTGCTGATGTCCCAGGCAATCATATGAATACGGGGGTGGGATTTGTTAACTTGATCCGTCGTGCTGAATTTTCTTTTGAGATCGGCCGTTTGCTCATCGCTTAACGGTTCAGAAACGCGATTAAACCAATTGTCAATTTCATCCTGGTTTACGTATTGGGGTACATATCGCCCTTCATACAACAGGGGGACCACGGCTTTATCTTTAATCGCCGCATCTATTGGGTAGGATGGCTCTATTAAACCACCAAATTGTAAATATGTATTTCTGCTTTTTTTGCTGATGGGTGTCCCGGTAAAGCCTAAATAACATGCCGTGGGCAACACTTTTCGCATGACCGCGTGCATTTCTTTGTATTGGGAGCGATGTGCTTCATCTACCAGAATAAATACATCCGGATCACTGTTTTTAAAATCACGTCGCTTTAAGAAGGCTAAAAACTTGTTCAGGATAGTCGTTACTGTTGTTTCTTTCTGCACTTCAAGCAGGCCAATAAGATGTGTTCCAGTTCGTGCCTGAACGACGTCTTTACCACAGTGCTTAAAGGTCCTGGCAATTTGATCATCAAGTTCAACCCTGTCGGTGACTACGATGATTTTGGGATTTCGTATGGCCGTGTCTAAGGCCAACGCTTTTGCCATCATCACCATCGTGAGGGATTTACCACTTCCTTGTGTATGCCAAATAACGCCGCCTTTTCGCTGACCATCATCATTGAACCTTGAGACCCTGTCTAAAATATTGTTCACGGCAAAATACTGTTGATACCTTGCTATTTTTTTGTCTCCCGCTTCATATAAAATAAATTTTCGGGACAGCTCCAATAATCTCTCCGGGCGCAGAACATGATAAAGCAATTTGTCCTGTTCCGTAACTTCCCTGGGCGCCTCTTCCAACTGATCAAAATAATCCCTGACATACTGAAACCGGCCGTCAAACAATTTATCCTTTTGATCAGTCCGTAATGGTTTGTTTATTAGTTTCTTTAGAGGGTTGGTTTTCTCTTTCTGCTCCCGCCATTTGGACCAAAACCGCGCCTCCGTCGCAACCGTTCCATAAGATGCATCATTTGTACTCAAACTCGCCAGGACCTGTGAATAAAAAAACAGGTGGGGGATATTTTTTTTGCGCTGGTTGCGCAAGTGCTGGGAAATGGCCTGCTCAATGGGGTCTTTCTCCACGCTGCCCGGAAGGACCGGCCGCTTGCATTCAATCACAGCAAAGGGAATGCCATTCACAAACAAAACAAGGTCGGGCCGTCTGGTTTCATGGGAACCGGTTCGCTCCACCACAAACTCTTCCGTCACATGGAAAGCGTTATTTTCCCAATTATCCCAATCCACGTAATGCAGGGTATAGCTGCGGGTGTTGCCGTGGATGGTTTCTTCAAAACTTTTGCCTAAACTCAATAAGTCAAAAACAGCTTCATTGGTTTGGACCAATCCTTCATAGGGAACGTCAACCAATGCACGTACAGCATGGTATACATTGACCGGAGAAAATTTGATGCGTTCTCCCCTGTAATGAATCGTATTGATCTTATTGAGTTGGGTATAAAGAATGTCCTCCAGGACCACATTCCGCAGCCGGCCTTTTCTATGCTTGTCCGCTTCCTTCGGCGTAATGTAAGTATATCCCAAATTCTGCAATAACTGCAGCGCCGGTATTTGGGAAATGTGGTCTTCTTTGAAGGAAGGTTTCATGTTTTTATTATTCCAGCCCCATAAGTCGTGGGAATCGGACTTGACTTAATCGCCGAAGGCATTGAGTCAAGAACAATTCGTTGCAGCGAAGCCAATCCTTAAGTCAAGTCTTCTTCGAATCCTTAACCCAAGTCTTGGCGAGCTTATGGTTGTTTTCTTATTTTTTGAATTCATAATCTTGGCCCACTTTCACCCTCACACTTCCCGTCAGCAACTTCTGCATCAGCCCTTTTTTCTGCTGCTCCAAGGCGGCTTTCTCTTTTTTCAATAATTCAATTTCCTTTTCGCAATCCGATAAGACAGCTGCAATTTGTTGTTGTTCTTTAATGTTGTATGGCATCTGCACTTTGAGTTTGAAAAAGTCACTCAATTTAAATGTCATTTTCTCGATATGAACACCATGGCTCGCCAAATATGTTAAATGATAGAAATATTTTGTTTGAGAAAAATATTTAAAAAAGATAATGTCTAAATTGGTTTCATTTTTTGGGATTAAGCAGTGATAAGACCCTGAAACATACATCCCATCAAATTTTTTAGTGGTTAGTCCAGAAGCCCCATGAACTATTTGCATTTTTGAAATTAGAAAATCACCGCTTATAATTTCCTTGAGCGTTTTTGTTTTTATTTGGTGTCCAAATAAATTTTCGCGGTGAAACAATCCCCCAGATCTTCGTCTAACGCTAACAAGTGAGTATCCGAAATTATCATCCCAATCAATTTCACGAATAACCTCTTTCAACACCTCCCCCAACCTCACTTCTTCCCACGGCTCGGTAAACCCCGGGAACCGAGCCTTGCCTGTGAGCAGCCGCTGCATGAGGCCTTTTTTCTGCTGTTCTTTGGCGGCAATCAAAGCAGCGGTTTTTTCGATGGCTTTGTCCCAGGTGGAAAGAATGGCGGCGATTTTCTTTTGTTCCGGGAGTGGTGGGAGTGGGAGTTTTACTGTTAATAAATCACGATCATAAATTGCTGCAACGGATGTGGTTCCAGTTGCTCGCCCTCTTAATTGTGAGAGCGAAGTGTTAGAGTTTAGTAGGTAATTAGCGAATACAGGTGTTGCTACATTTTTTTTATTAAATCTTAATCTTAAAATATTTGAATTATACAATGCGCTAGAAAATTCATCCTGCCAGATCGCAACTTTACCAACTAAATCTAAAGTATTCCTTGTATTAAAAAGTATATCCCCATTTTCCAAAATATAATTATTATCATAGGAAAAAGAAATTGGTATTCTTTCTACCTTTTTCGTTACAATTTCACCCCGACCTAAATTGCCCATTTTTATAAGTGGAAGTCCTCTTTCTTCTTCATTGTTTGGGTAATTACCACCAAGTGTTTTTTCAGAAAGAATTTGCCCAATTTTTTTCACTTCCCACTCCTCCGGAATCCACCCAATTTTGGTTTCTTTATAGCCGGGCCTGTTTTCGTTTTGGGTGATGAGTTTCATAGATGTCCTTCAATTAGACGCCCGCCGGCTTCACTTCGCGAAGGGCGGACAGGCAAAGGTGCAAAGGCGTAGAGATTAATATTATACAGAAAAGAAAAAACCCACCATATTGAGCGTGCCGTAAAACGGCAGAGGCCTGGCGGGCTTGCTGGTATTAGATTACAGTATGAAATCAATTCAACCCAAGACATATTTTCTACGCTGTTTTTAAAATATTTCATTTTTATTGTCCAAATTTCCATGCTATTTGTGCATTGTCTCCTTTTAATGCACTCCCCTTGTGCATAGGGATGTATCTTTGCATAATTTATGATTTTTATTGTGCATAGCCTACGAATTTGATAAATACTCATACAAGGCCGTATTTTGATAAAGCAATTCATTACCCACTTTTTCCTTCTTTAAAAAATTGAGCTTTTCCAATGTATTCAAATATTTACTGGCCGTATTCCGGGTCACCAATCCTGCCTTCACGATGTAACCGACTTTGCAATAAACCTGCTGAAACAGTAGATCAATCAATTCATAGGAATAAACATTCGGCGCCTGGGTTTTCACCTGATCTGACATTTGGGAAAACAGATCATAAATGCCATTCACCTTTTTTAATGTATCTAAAGCCGTTTCCTGAACGGCAATTAACATATACAAAATCCATTCTTTCCAATTTTCTTTTTCGGTTACTTCCTGCAGTAACCGATAATAATCCTGTTTGTTTTCATTAATAAATTTTGATAAATACAGTACAGGCATATCCAATAAATTCCGACGGCTTAAAAATACCACATTTAAAATCCGGCCGATTCTGCCGTTCCCGTCTTTAAAAGGGTGAATCGCTTCAAACTGATAATGTAACACAGCCATTTTTATGATGGGATCAATCCCATCATTTGAATCTGCAAAATGCAGCCAATTATTCAACCTGTTGATAATAGTGTCCTTTTTATCCGGTGGTGTATAGACAACCTCCAATTGGTTTCCAATATAGACGACTTTGTTGCGGACTCCGTCTGTTTCATCTTTGATAACCTGATATATTTTTTCCATAAAGGGCACGCTCCATCCATCAATTTGAACAGATTCCCATGCGTCCCATAAGGCGTGCCTGTAGCGCAAAACCTCTTTGGTTTGGGGGTCCGGGTTTGTACTGGATGAAGAAAAAGCTTTGTACAGTTTATCGGTAGTGGTAAAAACATTCTCGATGGATGATGAATCTTTGGCCTCCTGGAGAACCAGGGTATTAATCAAAATTTTTGGATTAGAAAAAACAGATAATCGGCCTTTCAGCTCTGCCAATGCAGATGATGTTTTTGATAATTGTTTATAAATATCCACATCATCCAGGACTTCCTCTGATGGCGGCAGCAAGGGCAAATCATTATAGGGTTCGGTACGGTTAAATTCAGGCATAATTCCTCCAGGCTAAAGGTTGAGTTCCTTCAAATAGGCGTCCATTTCTTTCCGGACATCCACCAATTCAGATTCGATATCATCAATTTCTTTCTGGACGGCGACGATGTCCACTTCCGGTTCCGGTTCAAAGGTATCTACATAGCGGGGGATGTTCAGGTTGTAATCATTTTCCTGGATATCTTCCAAGGATGCTACAAAGGCGTATTTATCTACAAACGTTCTCTTTTTGTATGTGTCATAGATTTTATCCAAATGTTCAGAAAGCAGTTTATTTTGGTTTTTCCCTTTTTCAAACTCCCGGCTGGCATCAATAAACAATACATCATTGTGTTCACGGTTCTTTTTGAAGATGAGAATAGCGGCGGGTATTCCCGTGCCAAAAAAGAGATTTGACGGCAGGCCAACGACGGTGTCTAAAAGATTTTCATCCACAAGCTTGGTGCGAATCTTGCCTTCCGCTCCTCCCCGGAAAAGTACACCATGGGGAACGACTACCCCCACCCGGCCATGTTCGTTAATCGTTTCTATCATGTGCGTTAAAAAGGCATAATCGCCTCTGCTGCGGGGTGGGTCGCCCCGATGAAAACGGTTATGAGGATCCTTTTCATTGGCGATGTCATCATGCCCCCACTTCTTTAAAGAGAAGGGCGGATTCGCCACAACAATATCAAACTTCAGCAGGTTATTGTTTTCAATGAGTAAGGGTTCACCAATCGTGTCCCCTCTCTCAATTCGTGCACCGTCCAGATCATGCAAAAACATATTCATTTTGGATAAAGACCAGGTGCTGCCGTTCATCTCCTGCCCGTAAAGGGACACATTACCGCTTTTTATTTTATTGGCCACCCGGATGAGCAATGAGCCGCTGCCGCAGGTGGGGTCACAGACTTTTTCACCGCTCTTGGGTTCTAAAAGCAGGGCCAACAGTTGGGACACTTCCCTGGGTGTATAAAATTCTCCGCCTTTCTTCCCGGCGTCACTGGCAAATTTGGATATAAGATACTCGTATGAATTACCAATAACGTCATGATCTGCGCCCATGTATGGCTTGAGATCAACATCCAGAAAATCATCCAGGAAAATTTTGAGCAATTTATTCCGTTCTTTAGTGCTCCCTAACTTGGCTTCAGAGTTGAAATCAATATTCCGAAATACATTCTCCAACTTTTCCTTATTTTCATCTTCTATGCCCATCATGGCTTTGTTGATTTCTTCCCCCACGTCCGTTGAATTTCTTTTCTCATGTATATCATAGAATGTGCATCCATCAGGAATGATAAAACGCTCCCGTTTTAAGCGCCGTTTTATACGCTCATCGTCTTCATTGAACCGCTGCCGGTATTCTTCCAGGTGGCTATGCCATACTTCACTGATATATTTAATAAACAGCATGGTCAGGATGTAATCTTTATACTCAGAGGAGTCAATTTTCCCACGGAAAGAATTGCACATATCCCATAATTTTTTATTGAGACTATCTTGTTCAGCTTTGGTGATCGTCATAGTTACCTCCTCATTGAAATCTTTGAATGAATTGACCAAGAACACTGCGCTCCAGTATTTTTCTTTTTGCTTTAATTTGATCCAACAATTCTGCTTCTTTTATTACCATCCGGTGCAATTGAACGATTTTCAACTGTTCAGAAATAGACGGCACAGGAATTTTTATTTCAGAAACCGCCTTTTTGCTTATAAATGGAATGTATGTACCTTCATTTTCCTTTTCGAAATACCCGCTATCATTCAGATAATTTAAATACCACGTGATATAATTAGGCTCTACGATTTGCCTGTCCACTTTGATAATGAAAAACTGTTGTGACGCAACAGCATGGCCAATATCGATTGTCAGCAACCCTGCATTATTCTTACTTCCCTTTGCCTTAAAAAGAATATCCCCTGGCACCAGTAAATACTTGTTGCTTCTGACACCCATTTCGGATTTGGGGTCCATCCCGAGAGAATGGGTTCGAACCAGATTTGTGCTGTCAACATTCCCGCCTTCATCAATATCCTTCATTTGCACAACAGAAATCGCTCCACCAGGATCAGGGATAATTTTTGATCTGAAAGGGTATCCAGCTCTGATTTCCGCCAAATTTTTTAATTTCATATTCAGCATAATAATATTGCAGTTTAGTATTTAATGCATAATAAATATACACATAACGAAATTATAATACAAAAAATTAATTTAATATTTTACACAGTATTGTATTTAATGTAATATATTTACACGGGATGTCCTTCGGCAGGCATACTTTTGACTTCGTCTATGCCTCTTCTCGATGTGAGACTCATTTTGTGATTTACAACTCCAACCGCCGAATTGGAGACATGACCAAAGACGGATTTTCCTTCCAATCCACCTTTGGGTCATCCACATAGAGTTCCACTTCATTCCCGTCCGGGTCTTCCAAATAAATACTCTGGCTGACGGTATGGTCGCTCATCCCTGAAATGGATATGCCGGCTTGAATTAACTCATCCCGAACGGCTCGAAGTTCATCCAATGAATCGCCAACTTTGATCCCTATATGATAGAGGCCAAGGCGGTGACCCTTTTGGGGACCCGGCGCATCTCCGACCTGAATTAATAAAACTTCGTGGTGAGTTCGCCCCGCTGAAAGGGCAACCGCCGTAAATGGACGGGAAAATTCTCCCACCTGTTCAAAGCCAAGCAAGTCCCGGTAAAAGGACAGGGATTTTTCCAAATCCCTCACATAAAAAACAACGTGTCCTAAATAATGGGCTTTCATGATTTATTATCTTTGCGAACTTTGCGAAGGTATTTATTCTTTAAAAGTCGTCCCCTCTAGATGGAGAGGGGCTTCGACGGAGTCGAAGGGGTGTGTACTATCCATTTGATAATTCCTCATATCTAAAACAACTCACCACATGATCATTTACCATTCCTACCGCCTGCATGAAGGCATAGCAAATGGTGGTGCCCACAAATTTAAATCCCCGCTTTTTAAGTTCATTGCTCATAGCATCGGACACCGGTGTGCTGGGCGGAATGTCTGACATTTCTTTAAATTGGTTTTGAATGGTTTTTCCATCGGTGAATTGCCAGATGTATGCATCAAAACTGCCAAACTCTTTTTGAATTTCCAGGAATAATTTTGCATTGATGACTGTTGAATTCACCTTCAGCCTGTTGCGGACAATATTGGGATTCTGAAGCAAAGATTCAATTTTTTCATCTGGATATAATGAAATTTTTTCAGCATTAAAGTCATCAAATGCATCTCTGTATCCGTCCCGTTTTTTCAAAATGGTTTCCCAACTGAGGCCCGCCTGGGCCCCTTCCAAAATCAGGAATTCGAACAGGGTGGTATCATCATGGACGGGCACGCCCCATTCTTCATCGTGGTATTGTTGATATAAGGGTGTTGATCCCGCCCACTCACAGCGGTTTATGGTATTCATTTAATTAATCCTTACGAAGGATCACAACCTTCGCAAGGTTAGTTCTCCTTTCACCACCCGCACTTTATTTGTATTTGAATATTCCAGAACCCATAAATCTCCATTTTGGTCAAAGATACCACCGGTCGGTCCCCAACCTTTTTTCGATTGATAGATTACGGTTGTACTTCCATTTTCGTTCACTTTAAGGATTTTCCCTTCCGCAAATGCCGCCACATAAACGGAATTGGTTGCATCAAACCAAACACCCATCACCGCATGAATTTCTCGCAAATTGAATTGAAACCATTTTTTATCGGTCACTTTTTCCATCACGGTGCTCACCGTTCCATCCTTCCCAATCCTTTTTAGGGATAAAAGATCAACGATGTAAATGATCCCATCATCCGTCGCATTCATCCAGCGGATATTTTTAAACCCATCGGCTAAAAGTGACTTCTCTCCTTGTGAATTGACTTGAAACAATTTTGTCCGATCTGTCTCCGATGTAAAATTCATATTCCCCGCCTTATCCCGAACAAAACTGTAATCGGCAAGAAAGCCTTCTGAATTGGGAATGATTTTTTCGAATTTTCCATCGGCACCCAACTTCCACACATAATGGCCCCACTTATCAATCTCCTCACCTTCATACCAAACATGAACGCCAAAGAGATTATCATCCTTGTCTAAATACAATTCATGGGTATGCACATTTTTCACAGCAATTGATTTTTGACCATTTGGTTTGATTTTCCAAACATGTTCCAAGTCCGTATAATAAATAACACCCTTGCTGTTTGATACAATCCCGATCCCCGGATGAGAATAGACGATACTCAATAATAATAGAAGAAAACAATACCGAGGAAATCGTTTCAAGACCCAAACTTCCCACTTTCGTAATCTCCAAAAGCCTGCAATATTTCTCCCCGCGTATTCATGACAAAGGGGCCGCCCCTGGCCACCGGTTCATTCAGGGGATTTCCTGCCGCGAAAAAGATGGACGCATATTCATTATCCGTTTTGAAATGAATATCTCCCTCCTTATCAAAGACGGCCAACTGACCTTTCGCTAATTTTTCCCCGGAAGAAACTTCACCTTCGTAAATCAAGGCAAAGGCATTCCACCCGTCGGGGACGGGAATGATCAATTCTGATCTTTTGTTTAATTTTATGTCCAAGATCAAAACAGGCGTGTGTGATTTTCCCGGACCGACAGTTTTTTTATACTCCCCGGAAATGACCTTCACGGATCCCTCCGATTCAGTAAGGACCGGAATTTGGATGTCATGAATATCCTGGTAGGCCGGCTCAATCATTTTCTTCGCTTTAGGCAGATTCAGCCAAAGTTGGAATCCCCGTACCAGACCATCGGTCTGGATGGGCATTTCGCTGTGAATCACGCCCCGCCCCGCTGTCATCCACTGGACAGACCCATCCTTTAAAAATCCTTCATTCCCGGCAGAATCCTTATGCTGCCACTTCCCGTTGAGCATATAGGTGATGGTCTCAAATCCACGGTGGGGATGGGGCGGGAAGCCACCGATATAATCATCAGGGTTGTCTGTGCCGAATTCATCCAATAACAGAAAGGGGTCCAACATATTTAAGGCCGGTGAACCAATAATTCTGGTGAGATTTACGCCGGCGCCGTCAGTTGTTCTAACCCCTTCTATTATTTTTTGAATTTTGCGATTCATCGTGGACTTAGGTCATTCAAATAATGTAATAAACTTATCCCTTCTGTTCCATGCAACCCAACCCAACACAGCAACTAATACGACTCCAATGGGCAACCCCTTTGGGTCCATTACTGCATGAATCATGAAAATATTGTAAATCACCGGTGCAAGAATAATCAAAGCAAATGGGATCATCCGCCCCCATATTAATAAACCACCGCCAATGATTTCAACCAAGGCCACCGTTTTAAAAATATACCCTGATTGGCCCATTGCTATCATAAGTGAAGTGGCGTTTTCTGTCATTTCCGGCGTGGTCATGTAATGAAAAAATTTATTCAATCCTGAATTCACCAGCAGGATACCAACGAGAATTCTTAAAACCATTTCTATTTTTTGACTCATTTTTATTTACCTTTTTTTATTCCCAATCCCAGCCGTTTACACAAATCAGCCAGAATCAATTGTTCATTTTCCGATAAGATTGAAAATTGGCCTACCAGGTTATCCAATACCTTGGGGAAAACTGACCTTATTTTTTTCAATCCTTTTTCTGTGAGTTCAATTCTAAAATAACGCCGATCATGAATATCCCGCTTTCGAACCGCATAACCATCCCGTTCCAAGTTGTCGATAACTTTGGTTATGTTTCCCCCGCTTCGGAGCAATTTTTCACCCAATTCTTTTTGGCATAAAGGCCCTTTATGATAGAGGGTTTGCATAATGCCGAATTGAGTGGGTGTTAATCCATTTTCAGTCATAATCCGAAAATCAGACTGGGCTACATAATCTGCTGCACGGTTTAATTTTGACCATGCACTTAATACTCTTAACTGATCAGAACTATAAGATTTTAGGTTTGAATTCATGACTATAGTTTAATGTTAAACTATTTATTATCAAAGTATTATTGTAAAAATTTTGCCCTGCCTGAGTCTAAAAATATTTCAGAATGACTTTTATCAACCGTTTTACCGTATGGGTATAGGGTGGATAGAGAAGTTTCATTGGGTTCAGTACAGATTGTTTCAATACGGACCGCTCATTGGAGAATGCCTTAAATCCTGCCTCGCCATGGGTGCGTCCGAATCCGCTGGTGTTGATCCCACCGAATGGCAAATTCAAATGCATATAATGGAGAACGGTATCATTGATGGACGTACCGCCGGCGGAGGTGTTCGCCAGGATATAATCAATATTTTGCTTCTTTTTACTAAAAATGTATAACCCCAGCGGCTTGGGGCGCTCATTGATAAATTCTGTCGCTTCTTCCAAATTTTTATACGTAATCACCGGCAGGATCGGTCCAAAAATTTCTTCTTCCATTACAGGGGATTCTCCCGTTACATCCGTTAAAACTGTGGGCGCGATAAAGTCCGATTCAGAATCGGCCTCACCACCCATGTAAACCTTATCCCCGGCGGCGGTGGTCTTCTCCAACAGGTTGGACAAACGGCCATGGTGACGGTGGTTTACGATTCGGGAATAATTTGAAGATGATTGGATTGACCCGTTAGTTCCGCCGAACTGTTTCGATGAAATGTCCCGAATATTTTCCAGCAATTTGTCTTGCACCGATTCATGGACTAGGGCATAATCCGGCGCCAGGCATATCTGTCCGCAATTGAGAAATTTTCCCCATGAGATTTTTTTGGCTGCATCTTTCAGGTTGGCGGATTCATCCACAATCGTGGGAGACTTCCCTCCCAGTTCCAACGTAACTGTCGCCAAATGTTTGGCGGCTTTTTCCATGACAATGCTGCCAATCTTAGGACTGCCCGTAAAAAAGATGTGATGAAAAGGTTTATCAAGCAAGGCCGTAGCAACGTCTGCGTCCCCTTCGAAAAAGGCGACTTCATTTTCCACAAAAAGGTCGGAGGCCATTTTGGCCATGAGGCTCGATGAATTGGGTGTCAATTCGGATGGTTTTACCATGGCGCAGTTCCCGGCGGCGATTGCACATACTAAAGGACCAAGTGTCAAATTAAAAGGGAAATTCCATGGAGCAATGATCAGGACCACTCCTTTAGGTTCGGATTGAATCCAAGCATCTGCCGCCGCCATGGTCAAAGTTGGGGCCACTTTTTTGGAACGCATCCAATTTTTCAAATGCCGGCGAATATGGCGAATTTCGGTTAAGGTGGACCAGATCTCAGAAAGATCCACTTCTGAAGCAGGCTTTCTATAATCGGCATGCATGGCCTCCTGGATCTCAGTACGATGATCCATCAGCCACGATTCAATCGCCTTCAATTTGCCAATCCGTTCTTTATAAGATGCGTGCCGTACGGCATGACGGTTGGCCATTTGGGCATCAAAAACTTGGTCTATTCTTTTTTTTAAATCGTTCATTTATTTTGAAATCTCCGAAAGTATAGCATTCTCTGGTTTCGCTAAGCAGTTTCTGATTTGATCCATTTGTTCTACCGTCCTTCTATACCCTTCGGTGATAGATCGTTCCGCCTGGTCGAAATCAAACATTTTTAAATTCCCTAAGCGGGGTTGAATAATAACATCAGGGGGATTCAATTCAAAATTGGTTTTAGCGATTCTCTCCTGCATGATACCCATGGAAGCGCCCAATACATCAATAATGTGGGGAGAAGATTCATTCCGTTTAAACCAGTGACCAATCTTTTCTCGAACCAGTTTTCCCGCCTGATCATATTGTGCAGCCAATCTGGCCACCAATTCATTCCGTTCCCGCTGAACCGCTTTTGGAAGCGGTTTTGAATTATTCTTTTCAGAATAATTGGAAACCAAACCGGTATTCAAATCAACCGCGATAACCACATCAGCGCCCATTGCCCGCGCCAGGCCTACCGGGTTTGGATCGACCAAGCCCCCATCCACCAACCAGCGGTCCTGGTACTTGAACGGCGTCAAGACGCCTGGGACTGAACAGGTAGCCCGAATGGCTGGAACCAAGTCGCCTTCGTCCAAAACGACTTGCTCTCCCGTTCTCATATCTGTGGCGGCCATTTTTACCGGGATGGATAAATCGTCAAACGTTTCCGCATCGGTGTGCATTTTGAACAGGGCCCCGGTCTTTTTTCCATCCATAAATCCTGAACGGGGAAAAACAACATCCAAGTAGGACATGACAATTTTCCAATCCATGCTCAGGGCAAATTGCTTCAGGCTTTCGAGTCCACCGCCGGCGTATACCGCCCCCACATAAGCACCGATGCTGGTGCCGGTAATTAAATGGATGGGAATTCTATGCGCTTCCAGGGCTTCAATCACACCGATATGGGCCCAGCCCCGGGCCGAACCACTGCCCAGAACTAAGCCGACTTTTTTGGTTTGATCGTTTGTAAGCATTGAATAGGACTGTTGCAATTTAGCCCAAAGACAGAGCAAATGAAAAACCGTTGAAACGGTTTGCTAAAAATGCTCTTTTCATGGCCCCGGGAAAAAGATCAGCCTTGCGCCCCGATAAATCAGGGGAAACCTTCGCAAAGTTTTTTAAACCACCATCACACACCGTCAGGCAGTTACCGGCCAAGCCATAGGGGATTTTTTCATTTTATGGAATGAAATGATGAGCGCTTGCCTGGCGGCTGACAGGCACTCATTGTTGCAATCCCAGGTGGGTTGAAAATGGAATAATGAAGGCTTGCGCCCTAAGTGGTTGAAATGATCATTTTCCAGAAGGGATTTTTTCCTATCGATTCCGACTTATTTTATATATCCCCAACAAGGCCAACATAGCGCCGAAGGAAACCACAATCGCCGCCCCTGTGGGCACATCCAGTGTAATTGAAACAAACATGCCCAACAAACTGCCGATCATACCAAAGGTCCAGCCGAAGATGAGACGGCCGCGGATGGTATCTTGAAACAGCAAGGCCCCCACGGTAGGAATGATCAAAAAAGAAAATACCAACAAAACACCGGCAATTTTCACCGAACTGGTCACCACAAAACCAAAGGTGACATAGAAGAGAAAATCCCAGAAGCGGACCGATCCATCAAGCGTTGTTGTCCTCAAGTGGGACTGGGATGCTTGAAAAAATTGCTCCCGGCACTTCCAGTGAAATAGTCCGATAGCGCCATATAGCAGGGCCGTAAACCCAATTTTATCGGGCGTCACAAACAGGATTGACCCCACTAACAGATGGTTCAGATGCTCCGACCCTTCCGCCGATTTACTGAACAGTAAAATCATGGATGCAGCACAGACCACGTAGGTGATTCCAATGATGGCTTCCTGGGGGATTTTTTGGTCACTGGAGCGCACATAGGCAAAAAAGGCCGCACCGAAAAAAGTGAATGTGAGCGCTAAGAAGTAACTTGTATAACTATCATGATCTAAGCCCATGATGATGCCCACAGCCGAACCCAGGGCCGCCACCTGGGCCAATGCCAGGTCCACAAAAATGACGCCCCGTGTAACCACATGTAGCCCCAGGTAAACATGAATCCCCGTCAACACCAGGGCCGCCAGTAACGGCCAGAAAATCAGATCAATCATCACCCACAACGAACGCTTCGGCCAAGGTGTTTAAATTGAATTCAAACAAATCAAAATAAGAATCTACTCCATCCAGCGCCCCCACCGATTGGGCTAATCGAACCGTTTTCACACGGGTCTTTTTGGCAATGAACCTGGGCGCCCGGTCGCTAAAATAGGATTCGGAAGCAATTACCTCGATGTTATCTGCTTTGATCATTTGAATGGTTTCGTTCAGCTTCGATGGCGAAGGCGTAATCCCTGGTTTCGGTTCCAGAAACCCCACCGTTTTCAATCCGAAACGGGCCGCGAAGTAGGGCCAGGAATTATGGTAAAAGATAATCTCCTTCCCTACCAGGATGTTATAACCTTTTTCCCACTTCTGAATGGAACGACTCAATTCACTTTCAAAATTGGCCAGCTTTTCCTGAAAGTATGCTTTTCCATCAGGCTCGACCTCACCCAACTTTTCGGCCACCATTTTGGCTATCAATTTTCCGTTTTCCGGGTCCAACCAATAATGGGGATTCCCAAATCGATGGATGTCCCCCATACTGGCGTCCACTGCTCCCGTAGGTACTTCCATCTTGTTGATCTCCACCGAACAATCCACCACCGTCAATTTTCGATTGCGGGAACCATCAATAATCTGCTGGGCCCACAGATCAAGTTCCATGCCAACCATAAAATAGATGTCGGCCCGTTTCACCTTCATCATATAAGAAGGCAGCACCTCCACATAATGGGGATCCTGATTCCCCCGGGCGATGCTGGTAACGTTTACACGGTCACCCCCAATTTGTTTGACGATATCGGCCAGATCTGTTGTCGACGTCACCACCCGCACTTTAGCCAACAGAAAAGTTGAGAATAATAGAATGCTTAAAATCTTTTTCATGGCTTAATACCGATGCGGTTTATGGGGCCCTAAGGACCAAATCAACTGCGCTTTTGTATACCAGGTAGATTTTTCCTCATGGGTATCCTGGCCTATTTTGATGCGAAAAACAGCCGATTCTTCCACGGGGCTAAAACCAAAAAACACCGCCGGATTTACCTTAGATTCATTTTCAAGGTTACTTTTTAAATAATCCGCCACAACACCCACATTCCAGGACTTATTGAATTGAAAATTCACCAATCCATATGCTGCATTCTGGACCTCATCGGGATGTTCATCAACATGGACATGGTCATGCGGGACATCTCTCTGGAACCATTCCCCCTGGATCGTTATTGAGCGATATTTATTTGGCCGCCACCTGAATTTAAAATCGGCCCCGGTCAAATCATTTTTCCCCTGTTTATAACCGCTGATTCCCCATTCTAAATGGGTTATTTCATTCAGATCGAAAAAATGAGACCAGCGTCCGGAAATCGCCCGTTCATCCGTGTGACTTTCTTCATCAGACTCATGATCAAGGTGCTCATCAAGCCCATCATTTATGCGATGGCTGGGTTCATCCTGACCGTTTATTTCTCCTTCTTCGTGGGCATGGTCACCAATTCCTCTGTCAAAATATCCGACCGATAATTTGCTGTACCATGGCAGGGGCAGCAGTACGCTCCCTTCCAACCCGGTGGCGGCCCAAAATTCATGCCCCAGGATTTCAGCCATGGCATCTGGCGCATCGATAAAGGGAAACAGATGGGCGTGGATTTTATTGATCTTACCTAAATCCGGCCGCAATTTCCCCGCCCGCAAACCGAGCCCAAAGGGCAAGCCTTGTTCGATGGTAATGACCGCTTCCTCCAGTTCAACCTGGGATTCATCGTTATGTTTGTGTAGAAACACATCCGCCCTGGCAAAGGGGTTGACGTAGCCCTGAACAGCAATTTCCAGGCCTGAGCTGGATAATTCTGTTTTTTCACTTTGCTGACCCATCACCAGGTCGCCGACCACACTGAATTGGGGATTGGCGGTGGTTTGGCCAATTAAGTATCCTGTAATTAACAGTCCCCCGAATAATTTTATAAACATGGAAATATTTCCTCTCGTAATAGGTTGGATAAAATCCCCCGGTTTAAGGGGGATTGTCGATTAGATGTTTAACTAAACGACAGGAGGACCGCGATCCCAATGGACAAAATGCTGGGATGCAGTTGAGAGGAAAATTTGAAGGGTCCATTGAATCGATTCAAATTCAATGGGAACTTGATCAATGGCAACAATAATGCCGTCGTTATCAGTAAGACGCTTGGCCATAAACCATTCACATCGTTCACCCGCACTGTGATGAGATTCATCTTCACAGTCGATAGCACAGAGGTTGGCTTCAGTCTGCAGCAATTCATGACCGTGGCCCAAGTGGGTGATAGTCATCTGGGTGAATATACCCATCCATGCCAGCAGCAGGATTGAAACGAATTGGTTTATGCGATTCATAGGGAGCGGAAAATATAATGAAATTGTGGAAAATAAAAGCCCCTTCAGGTATTACCGGAAGGGGCCATTGGAGGTGTTATATTTCAGAGTAGTTTAGGCTTGGTAGGCCGGCGTTCGATCCATTTCTCCTATCGGAGGAGGGTCGGCAGAGTGAAATTGTTCTTCTTCGGTAGAGCCTTCCATGGCAACTGTTGAAGCATTTCCGGTTGTGACAGTATTTTGAACGGCATCAAAGTACCCCGTACCCACAAAGGCCTGGTGTTTAGCTGCCCGGAACCCGTTCACTTCATTGTCGAATTCACGATTCTGCAAATTGGAATAAGCGTACATACCATCGGAGGCGTAAGCACGGCTCAATTCAAACATACTCAGGTTCAGGGCATGCCACCCCGCCAGGGTGATAAACTGGTATTTGTAACCCATTTTGAACAGTTCTTCCCGAAAGGATTTCAGTTCTTCTTCACCCAAATTGGCTTTCCAGTTGAAAGAAGGTGAACAGTTGTAGCACAAGAGCTTCCCGGGAAATTTTTCATGGATAGCCGTGGCAAACCGGCGTGCTTCATTTAAGTTCGGTTTGGCCGTTTCACACCATAGCAGATCGGCATAAGGCGCATATGACAAGCCTCGATCGATGGCCTGATCTAAACCATTATTTACGTAGTAAAAGCCTTCGGAGGATCGTTCACCGGTGACGAATCGTTGATCGCGAATATCATTATCGGTGGTAATGAGATTGGCAGCGTTGGCGTCTGTGCGGGCGATAATGACTGTGGGTACACCCATGACATCTGCCGCCAGCCTGGCGGCCACCAGTTTATTGATCGCTTCCTGTGTGGAGACCAATACCTTACCGCCCATATGTCCGCACTTTTTAGCGGATGATAATTGGTCTTCCCAATGGACGGCGGCAGCCCCGGCCTTTATCATTGCTTTCATCAATTCAAAGGCATTCAGGTTTCCGCCGAATCCCGCTTCTGCATCGGCAATCAGAGGGACCACCCAATCGGTGCTGTCATCCCCTTTCATCCAGTGGATTTCATCGGTGCGCAGAAGGGCGTTGTTGATCCGTTCGACCAACTTCGGTACTGAATCCACAGGGTAAAGACTTTGATCGGGATACATGGCCCCGGCGGAATTGGCATCCCCAGCTACCTGCCACCCGGAGCAATAGACCGCTTTGAGCCCCGCCTGGACTTCCTGGATGGCCTGGTTTCCGGTCATGGCACCCAGTGCTGAAACGACTTCATCCCCTTTCAAAGCTTCCCAAAACTTTACGGCCCCATTTTTTCCCAACGTATGTTCAACCTGGATCGAGCCGCGGAGGTTGACTACCTCGTCCGCAGTATAGGGACGGGTAATTCCGTCCCAGCGTTCGTTCTCTTTCCAGTTCTGTTCTAACTGTTTAACTTGTTCCTGCCTGGTCATCATTACCTCACTTGAATATCTTGTTCAAAAATTTCCACTCTACTCATGGAACGATTGTTATTCGGTCTTTCCTGAGCTTTCATGCGATTGAGCTTAGGAGCGGAAACCATTCTTCGATCAGTGATGTCCTGTTCGAAGATTTGTGTTTTTTGTTGATCTTTCATAGTTAATCTCCTATTTGAAAGCTTTGCAAAACCTACTGCACAAACCCGCCTGCGCTGGTGCTTCGGCAGACAGGCGGCGGACAAGTTAAAAAGTGTAAAATTTGCCTGCTTTGCGTTGGAAAACTTGCCCATCCGCCAGCCGGCGGATTAGCTGCGTTCCCCGCCTTAATCAAACAAATTTTACTTCTTTTTTCTCCACACATAAGGTTTTGCAAAGCTTTCTATTTAAATGTATTGATATGCTTTGAGCGTTAAGAATTCGTCAAATGCTTCCGTTTTAATCATATCCGTGAAAATGGTTGAGGCGATGTTGAAGCGCCCGGAGTAATAATTATCCAAACCGATTTCTGTTTTGATTTGCTCCAATTCTTCCCCGATCCATGTTTCAATTTTTTTAACAGTGACCCGCTCCCCTTCATTTGTAGCGGCTTCAAGGTGCACCCATTGCCAGAGCTGAGCCCGGCAGATTTCAGCCGTAGCCGCATCTTCCATCAGATGATACAGGGGGACGCAGCCATTGCCTCTGAGCCACGCTTCGATGTATTGAATACCGACACGGATATTATGCCTGACACTTGCTTCGGTGATTTCACCACCAGGAACTTTGAGCAAGTCTTCTGCCCTTACTTCTACGTCCGTTCTTAATCGATCCTTGACTTGGTTGGGAGAAGTCATACCGGCAAAAGCGTCCATTGCAATGGGGGCCAGTCCGGGGTGGGCAACCCAGGTGCCATCGTGACCGGCTTTCATTTCACGCTCCTTATCCAACCGAACTTTTTCCATGGCTTCCCGGTTGGCATTTTCATCACCCTTGATGGGAATCTGCGCAGCCATACCGCCCATGGCATGGGCACCGCGCTTATGACAGGTCTGGATCAACAAGTCCACATAACTTTTCAGGAAATGGCGACCCATGGTGACATCGCCCCGATCTGGTAAAATAAAATCGGCATTATTTTTAAATTTTTTGATGAAACTGAAAATGTAATCCCACCGGCCGCAATTCAGACCAGCCGAATGGTCTTTCAATTCATAGAGGATTTCATCCATTTCAAAAGCGGCCATAATAGTTTCAATCAATACCGTTGCTTTAATCGTCCCCTTGGGAATTCCCAGAGTTTCTTGGGCAAAGACAAATGCATCATTCCACAAGCGTGCTTCCAGGTGGCTTTCCAATTTGGGCAAATAGAAATAGGGTCCTGTTTTCCGTTTCAGCAATTCTTTGGCGTTATGAAAAAAGTATAGCCCGAAATCAAACAGAGAGGCGGATATGGGTTTTCCATCCAATTCTACATTCTTTTCTTCTAAATGCCATCCCCGGGGGCGCACCATCAGAGTGGCTGTTTCATCATTCAGTTTGTAATACTTGCCATTTCCCGGATTGGTGAAGGTGATCTTTCTCCGAACCGCATCCCGCAGGTTCACCTGTCCTTCAACCATATTGTCCCATGTTGGAGATGAAGAATCTTCAAAATCGGCCATGAAAACTTTAACCGGTGAATTCAAGGCATTGATGATCATTTTACGATCAACCGGTCCCGTGATTTCGACACGACGGTCCTGCAAATCGTCAGGAACCGGTGCAACTGTCCAGTCATCTTCTCTGACTGTTTTTGTTTTAGGTAAAAAATCCGGCATAATGCCGCTGTCGATTTTAGCTTGCTTTTCAACCCGGGCAGCTAATAATTTTCTTCGGCGGTCACCGAATTGATGCTCCAATTCAGTAATGAATAATCGCGCTTCTTTGGTGAGGATTCGAGCGCAGGCCTGGGTCCATTGTCCCTTGATAACCAAACCGGGGTCTGGTCCTTCTTTTTGATTGGCCGCCGGATCCATTTGGAGCGGCTGGTCTGTTTTTACTTCTGTTGTATGAGTGTATTGCATTGGTTTACCTACAATGTTTTTGGAATTATTCTTTATTGGTTACTAATTCGCGGTAAAAATATACCGGTTCATTTTTCACTTTCATTGTAAAATTTTACAATATAATTTTACAGTGTAAATTTTACAGGATAACCGATGATTCAAAAAACACCATCTACCAGAAACGTTCACTTTCTCGGGTCTAAACTGAGGACCCTCCGAAAACAATCGGGTATGACCTTAGAGGATTTGGCGGCACGCTGTGTTCAAATCGACGCAATTAATGCGCCTTCTGTTTCCTATATCAGTTTGATTGAGAGAGGCCAGCGGGCCCCGGCGCCGAAAGTATTGGAAATATTGGCCACCATTTTTCAACGGGATTCCTCCTGGCTGCTGGACGATGGCCAACAACCGACGCTTCCCCGGCAGGATGATATGCGCCGATCCCTGGATCGCCTGGAATTGGAGCCGCGAATCCTGTTCTCCAAGGAATTAATGGAAATATCCATCCCGGAACTTTTAACCCAAAACAGCATCACAGGCCGTCAATTCGCCCATATTCTGATCCGCGCCTACCAGGAGCATAACCATAACCAGTTCCCGGAACTGGAACGGGCGGCTGATACCATCAGTCAAAAACGCTTTCCTCTCCGCTCACGGCAAATATTAGACATCTATAAGCATCACGGATTAAAAGTAAAATGGTTTGAGAAACAATCATTTCACACCATCAGCGACGAAGAAAAAGAAGTCAAAACGTTTTTTCGATCCTTTTATGATGAATCCAACACAGTTTACCTCAACGAGGAACTAAAGAAAAATGAAGCGCGGTTAAAATATGACTTGGCCTTTCACCTCGGCCATAAGGTTCTTCACGGCGGGGATGGACTTATTTCATCCCATGCAACCGGGGGTGAGTTAGGGGGATCGCCACCCCCATCCCGTGAACGATTGACCACCATGAATCAACGGGATATCTTGATTGCCTGGCGGGATTTCGAATGCAGTTTTTTTGCCGGGGCGCTCCTGTGTCCGCGCCAACCATTCCGGCAATATCTGTCTCGCAAGGCATACGATATATTTTCCGGTGGACAAATCGATCTCACACCAGCGGTGATCATGCGGCGAATGACAGTCGTATCGCCCTACCGCCATTGGCATTATTTTGACATTTACCCGCCCAATAAACTGCGGGCTGTTTATCGCGGAAACGGGATCCCTCTACCCTCGGGAACGATGACCGATTCACCGGACTTTTGCCGGCAGTGGGCCTTATTTCAGATGGCCGATGATTTGGAGTTTAAGGATACACTGACTCAAATTTCATTGATGCGGGAAATTGACCACCAACCCCGGCTCTATTCTTGCATCGCAACCCAGACAAAAGACGGAGCCGGGAATCCCCATATCGTATCAGTTGGCATTGACTTATTTCCCCTGTTGGAATCCCACGGTACGCCCCCCGATGATGTCATTGAAGCGTTGGAAATCGCACCACGTAATAAACAAAATGAAATCATGATGCCTGAGAAAATCAAGCGCGTGATCGGTTCAGCCGCCAGGATTATCAATATTAGTTGGGTGGAAGAAGGGTTGAATTCCCCTGTGAATATAATTTGTCCGCGGCAATCCCAGTGCCCGAGACGGAATCCATGTGTGCAGGCACCACCCACACCCAAGCGGATTTCCTGGGTGGAGGAGATTAAAGAAACAATTCTCGCCGAGAGAATCTGAGTATAAAAGACCGTTATTGATTTAAAGTTTTCTAAACCACCAAGGATTATTACTTCGGAATCAGTTAATCGTATCTATATCAAGGTCATTGAAATTTCTATTTACACATAGATAAATATTTAAAACGGAATTATTTAATAGGATTACGTTTTACCTGCCTTCGCTGTCGCTACTGCAGACAGGCGTTTTAAATATTTATGATTGAACATTTCTATTAAAGAGTTTCAAGTACCTAATTTATTTCGTCTATCCAGTGCTTGTTTAATAGTAAACTTATCCAAACACCATGTTCCTCACTAAAAGAATTTGCCGCTTTATCCTGCTAAGTTTAGCCACTTGCCTTTCCGCCGGAGAGGTCGATCCCTATTTGGTTTGGAACCAATCCTTAAGGGACGCTAGTGACTTACTCAACCGCTATTACAATCGGGAAATCAATGAAGTCCTCTCTGAATTACCAGATGATTGCAGTTGCGAAACTGCCGCAGGGGATATCCTCAAACATTTTGGCGTCACCTTAAATGCCCCGCTGGAAAAATGGATTAAATCAAGCAGCCAAATCCAAAAATTTCCGGATGAAAAAACGGATAAGGATGCTCTATTCAGAAAAAGTATCTTTTGGAAGTCCGGCACACCGGCATTTGAAAAAGGTCAAATGATCAGCCTCGATGTGATGCTGGACGAATCCATCAACATCAATGGCATCATCATTGGTATCGATAAACTGACCCACTTTACCGGTTCCGGATACCTTTATTATCAGCGGTATTTATTGTCGAGGAATAAAGGAGATTCAAGTTCCCAGGCGATGGAAAAAGCGATTGATTTGGGCATCGCGAGTGAAAAATATATCTTGGGCCGCTATGCCTCCGGTGTTTTTTCGTATGCCGATTTAGAAGCCAATTTCCAAGGCTTGCTCCTGGCCATTAATCTCTGTCAGAATGGGGAGAGACGCCTCAAAAAGAAAGGTGGGCATTGGGTGCTGGACAAACCATTTGATATCCGCAATTATGTCAATTCGAACTGGAATGAAGCTTATAATCCATCCTACTATTATGAGGGGGAAAACTTAACGCTCCTGCCAAAATCCATTACGGTGCTCACAAACCTCCCCAAATTTTGCGAAGCTTTTCATGCCCCTCCGATTCAAGAACAATTCAAGAATTATGAGGGCTTAAAACAGCAGAGTTTTTCAGTCCAATATTTGAAAGAGCGCATCGAAGCCCGGGAAATACCCGATCCGGGGCTTTTTGATATTAGAAAAATTTGTCCCAAAAAAGTTTTGGATTAACTTCAGTTAAATTATTGATGATTCGCCTATGCTTTATGCCCTCGTAAAACTGATTTCACTGGCCGGAATCCGCACTTTTTTCCGTCGGATTTCTCCCCAGCACTTAGATCAAATACCGAAGGAAGGTCCCCTGATATTCGTATGCAACCATCCCAACACCATGATGGACCCCCTGATTGTGGGAAATACCTGCGGCCGGAAACTGTATTTTTTCGCTAAAGCCACCCTGTTCAGAAAATCTTTTTCAGGATGGCTATTACCAAAACTTCAACTGGTTCCGGTTTATCGAAAGCAGGATGACCCAGCCCAGACTGAAAAAAATGTGGATACATTTGAAAAAGGATACCAGATCCTTGAAACAGGCGGCGCATTCCTCATATTCCCTGAGGGGGTTTCCACCGGAGACAGAACCTTAAGTAAAATCAAAACCGGGGCGGCCCGTATTGGATTTGGCGCCATGGAGAAAAATGACTGGCATTTAGATATCGCCATGATCCCCGTGGGTTTATCCTATACAAATGCAATTAAATTTAGAAGTGACGTAATTGTTCGATACGGCCAACCGATCTATCTTAAATCATTCCAAAAGGATTTTAATTCAGATGAAATCAATGCGGTTAATCAACTTACAGAACAAATCGAAATGGCCCTTTCAAAACTCACCACCAATGTTAATGACCTGGCTTTTGAGAAAATTGTGAATGCCTTAGAATTAATTTATAAGAAGGAATTAATGTTGGATTTAGGCTTGGATACAGAAAGTAAGTCAGATGATTTTTCCGCTACCAAGGGGTTGGTTCACGGTGTGGAGTGGTATTTTAAAAACCGACCTGATAAAGTAACGGAATTCGAGGAGATGCTCAATCGTTACCAAAATCATCTGGATCTGCTGAAGTTGAAGGATGAATTTCTTGATCCCGCTTCAGACAGTACAACCCTGATGAAAAGAATTAAAATTATTGCCTACATTATTTTCGGATTTCCGATTTATTTATACGGCCTGGTCAACAATGTAATCCCCTATAAATTTCCGCGCTGGTTTGCTAAACATTTTGCACGCTCTAAAGCAGAGATTGCACCAACAAAACTCATTTCCGGAATTGGTATTTTTATCATTTTGTATTCGGTCGAAATTATTCTGTTTGCGAATTTAACCGGAAATATACCGTTGACTTTTCTCTATATTTTCACCTTAGTCCCCAGCGGTAATTTTGTCTTATCCTACTTGGAGCGGGTCCGTTATTACCGGCAGCATTTACGATTTTTATCGATCTTTTACCGTAAACGGAATATCATGTACCGGGTCATTGAGGAGCGGCAGGGTCTTATTCAATATATAAATGAGGCTAAAGACAAATACATGAAAATTGAGAGGTCGAATCCGGAAACAGATTAACCCCTGGGAAAAAACGCTTATCTATAAGAAGGCTTTGAAAAACCTGATGTGTGAAGAAAAAAGAAGTAAAATTTGGCTTAATAGACAAAAATGGTTGCTACTTAGCCAGATATTGATCGATC